>JBIQJZ010000041.1:0-8151 GCA_044507115.1 Flammeovirgaceae bacterium
GCCGAAAAGGTTGAACTGATGAATTCTGTCAGTGCCGAGTACGAGGATTACAAACGCCGCGCAATGGAGAAGCAGACGAAGCTGTCACGCGAGCTGCAGAACGAGCGCAACAAGTTGATGGAATTGGGCAGCTTATAAGCGCCCTTCCTTACCGCTTTCTTCCGCCATAAATTATCTCGCCTCTTACAAGGCCGTGCCGGATGCGTTGCTCTTCCGGCAATGTGTCTACGAAGTTATCCGCTATCGGAGTCATACCTGATTCGGAGATGCGCGCGGGATAGTCCCTGCCGTAGCGGCGAACGTGATCATCCTGACCGAAAAGCTTTTCCCGCGTCCGACCATCGGTTATCGTCGGATCCGAAACGGTCGCGTCCGCGATCGGGTGGAAGAATGGAACCTGCAGGATTGCGTATCCCCCCGTCTTTAGCACGCGGTTGATCTCCCTCATCGCCAATATATCATCATCAACATGCTCCAGAACATGGTTGCACAATACGACATCGAATGAATTGTCCGCAAAAGGCAATTTGTGAATATCGGCCTTTACCTTTGCAAGCGGTGATTCCAGGTCGGCCGTGATATACTGGTCGCCGTGCATTTTTTCGAAACGCGGAATAAAGCAGGCTTCCGGAGCGATGTGAAGAACGGATTGAGGCGTTGTGAAGAATGATGTGCGCTGTTGAAGATACAGCCAGATGAGTCGGTGGCGCTCCAGTGAGAGGCAGTGCGGGCAAAGAGCGTTTGGTCGCGGATTAATTCTTCCATAGGGGAGAAACCTCCTGAAACTGCGGGCACACACGGTGCACGTCACACCTGACCCGCGGAGCAGAAGTGCGACAACCTTGAGACCGGGACCACTGATCCGCTGCAGATATCGTCTTGGAATGTTGCGGATCAGCCAGGCTATCAACCGTTTCATGCCGGCAAATATAAGGGGCTTTCGGGAGCGGAAATATTTACTGGATCTAAAACTATTTAGTCCTTGACCTCATCATAATAGGGAAAACGGACCGGAAACGGTATTTTACGTAATAGGGACAGCAAAGGCGTATGCATGCACCAACGCTACTCGACATTGCTATGACGCATTCGGATACCCTCATAGCCAGGGCTCAGACAGGGGATCAGACTGCGCAGGGACGACTTGTCCAGTTGTGGTACAAACGTATTTACAACTTTGGATACAAGTTTTTCCTCGATCACGATTTGGCTATGGAGATATCGCAGCGGACGTTTATTTCGATGTGTAAGAATCTGCCGAGGCTTCATGATCCCGCGAGCTTCAGACCCTGGTTGTACAAGATCGCGGTGAATTGCTGTCGCGAGGAGGCGCGAAAGCGGAATGGTAGCCGGTCGCTTCCCTTCGACCTCGTCTGGAACTACGGAGCCGAAGATTCGCCCGGATGGGAATCGTCTGCGCACCGCGGCGATAATCCCGAGCATCAGTTGCGTCAACAGGAACTGTCCGATATCCTTCATGGAGCGCTCGGCGAACTTAGCGCTGAACAGCGCGAGGTTGTCATCATGAAGGAATACGAGGGGCTGAAGTTCCGCGAGATCGCTGAAGTTCTGAATATCTCCGAAAACACCGTGAAATCCAGGATGTACTACGGCCTTGATGCGTTGAGGAAAATCCTGGAAAAGCGAAATATTAACAAAAACACGATTGGCTATGAGCTATAGACCGGATGAACGGGACTGGATGGCGTACCTCTACGGAGAGCTGGATGACGAGACCGCGCACAAGGTGGATCAGTACATCCTGCAGAATCCAAATGCCGCGCGTGAACTACAACGGTTCCAGTCGCTGAGAAAGGTCCTCAGCACCGTCGAAGATAAAGAGGTGATCGCGCCGCCGATTGTTATCGGAGACCGCACGGCCGCACAGAACGTGCGTGACGCGAGTGCTGATCATGGGCGCTCTTTGTGGATGACTCCGTGGCTGAAGGCCGTTGCCAGCGCGGCCGCATGCACGATACTGATCATTCTCGCGGGCTGGGCAACAGACGCGCAGCTTAGTATTTCCAACAACGAACTGAGGATTGGCTTCGGCAGCCCACCCCAACCTGTTGTGGCAGAGGTGCCTGAAAAGACCCTTACCGAGGCAGACGTTCGCGGAATGATACAGGCTTCGCTAAATGAAAATAACAATGAGTTGCAGGTCAGGCTCGAAGAGACCCGTCGTAAACTGGACGCATCAATTAAAGCCAGCCTGGCGTTCAATTCAGGAAAAATGGATGAATTGATGCGCACCGTATCCAGTGCTTCTCAGGAGCAGATCCTTCAATATGTCGATGGTATCCGTGCGGAAAACACACAGCAGGTGAAGGACTATTTGGTACTGACCTCGACGGAACAAAAGAAATACATCGAAAATCTATTGGTCGACTTCGCGAAATACCTGCAACAGCAACGCGCGGATGACTTGCGGCTGGTGCAGATGCGGATGAACAACCTGGAACAAAACACAGACCTTTTTAAACAGGAGACTGAGCATATCCTGTCGAGCATTATTACGACAGTTGGTGTTCCGGTCTCAAGTGAAATGAAGAACTGATATCTATGATAGCTATGAAAATGATAAGACGATCTTACGTTATCGCGCTTTTGACTCTCGGCTTTGCCTCGCACTTTGCGATCGCCCAGACCGTAGATGACGAGCGCATGAAGCGAGATATCAAAGTTGCCGAGAATGTATTGGCGACACTGATCAAGCAAGCGCTCGAACAACAAGGTGCCATACTGGGTCTCAATGTAAGCGGAACCTATGTACCAGGGTATGGCGTCACGTTTCGCGTACCGTCGGAAAACTCGATGCCTTTTACGATTATCAACACGAACGTGAACGCGATACCGGGGGAAGTTGTTTCAGATGGTGCGTACCGGTATTCGCTACGGATGAATGGCGATACCTATCGCTATTCATTTAGAATGGATGGTGCACCTGAACCGCCTTCGCCGCCGGATGAAGCTGTCAGCTTGTCGGAGCGCGTCAAGGCTCGAGCTGCGTCAAGTGCCGATAGTATCCGCAGTGAATACAATGCAACGGTGATTCGCGCGGCACAAAACTTCATTCTGGATTACGGTGAGTTCCTCAGCCAGCTTCGCCCCGAAGAGCGAATCGTGGTGACCAACCAGAGCGACCGCATGCACTTTTTCTTCAGCGAGGGCAAGCGTTCCCGAATTACGGTCGAGGGAACTCGTGGAGATGTCTCGACATTTCGCCAGGGAAAGCTTACTCGTGACCAGGCGTTGAAGAAGCTTAAAGTTGTGAACAGTGAAATACTGGATGAGCGTCAACCCGACCTCGAAATGCTTTCGAGTATCTTCACCCGCCTTTACCGGCCGGATTTGTCGAAGACCTACTTCGCCGAGGGAAATGTCTATTACGAACGTCTTCGGGATGTCGGCGTAGTCTATTACATGCGACTCGTAAGTTCAAACGAAGTAGGACCCAATCGTTTTATCATGCCGACCGTAGGTCACGACCAGATGGACCTGCACACCCGCAACAGGAAAGTAACGGAATTGTACCCTGTGTTTGAACGTGAGCTGATCGATAATGTCCTTGACTACGGCCGCACCGTCAAAAGCCTCGCAGGCGATGAGGATCTGGTCTTTAACATCGTACTAACCCGATGTTCAGGCTGTGGTATCCCGGAAACGATTGAACTGTCAATCGACTCATCTGCCCTCCGGGACTTGAATGCCGGCAAGATCGACAAGGTTGCCGCGCTGAAAAAGGTTGTTATCAAGAAGGGCCAGAGCCAATAAACCGACCCGTCATTCGTTGCTAAGATGTGCTGATTTCCGGGGGAGAGTCCCTGGATATCAGCACATTTTGTTATTACATAGTTGGAATAGCAATTATGTAGGTGGTTCACCCCCGTGTAACCTTTCCCGTACCTTTGTTGTTGCTACAGGTAAGGACTGCTTAATCTGACGCAATCCTGTCTAAAAGGGTAAAAAAAAGCCAAATATGAAAAGAAACCTCATCATCGGTGTCGGGGTAGTGGTTGTGTTGCTCATCGGGTTTTTTGTTGTCAAAGGCAATAAGACAGCAGAATCCGTTGACATCATGAGCCACGTTAAGTCGGGCCCGTTCAAGGTGGAGATCGAAACCACGGGCGAGCTCGAAGCAAAGAACTCGGTCAAGATCCAGGCTCCGAGTAACCTCCGTGACTTCAGGATCTGGCAGATCGTGATCCAGGACATCGTCGACGAGGGTACCATTGTGCGCAAAGGTGACTGGGTCGCGACACTTGATCGCTCCGAGTTCGAGACGAAGTTGAATGATAAGAAGATCGAGCTGGACCGCGAGCTCGCTGAGTTTACACAGACTCAGTTGGACACTGCCCTAGAGTTGAGGGCAGCCCGCGACCAACTGATAAACTTGCGCTACGCGGTAGAGGAAAAGGAAATCGTGCTCGAACAATCCAAGTTTGAACCACCGGCTACCATCAAACAGGCGGAGATCAATGTCGAACGCGCGAAGCGGGAGTATAGTCAGGCCCTTGAGAACTACAAGATCAGGAAGCAGAAGAATGCTGCAAAAATGCAGGAGCAGAATGCCGAGCTGCGCAAGGTCCAAAACGAACATGATAAGATGATGACGGCGATTCAGGCGTTCCGGGTGACGGCTCCGGATGCCGGAATGGTGATCTATGAAAAAAGCCGGCAAGACGGGCGCCCGATCAAGGCCGGTTCCCAGGTTAATATGTGGGACCCGACAGTGGCGACGCTCCCCGATATGACGACGATGATGTCGAAAACCTATGTCAACGAAGTTGACGTCCGTAAGGTGAAGCCCGGTCAGCGTGTAGAGGTTGGGTTGGATGCGTATCCTGAGAAGAAGCTCATTGGGACAGTCGTGCGTGTCGCGAACGTAGGTGAGGAACGTCCGAATTCAGATGCGAAGGTTTTTGAGGTGTCGGTTGAAATTGACGGTACCGATCCGACGCTGCGCCCGTCGATGACCACCAGCAATAAGATTATCACAAAACTCATTGAGAATGCGCTTTTTGTTCCGCTTGAAGCGCTGCACAGTCACATGGACTCAATTACGTTTGTCTACAAGCGCGAAGGCTTGAATATTGTCAAGCAGGAGGTTGTCATGGGTGAGACGAATGCCAACGAAGCGGTCATACTTGCGGGTCTTGGTGAGGGGGATCGCGTGTTTCTCTCCGTTCCGTCAGGGCAGGGAGACAAGGCTATTGACCTGTTGCTGGAAATGAACGGCAAGCGCAAGAAAAAACAAGAGGAAGAGATTCCTGACCCAGCTGCGAATGAGCTTGCCCGTCCGGTAAGGAGATCAACCCGATAGACATGCTGGAGCGGATATTAGCCAACCTTTATATAGCGGTTGACGCCGTCGTCTCCAACAAAGTGCGATCCCTCCTGACCGCACTGGGTATCATCTTTGGTGTGGCTGCGGTGATTGCCATGTTGGCGATCGGAAACGGTGCGCAGCAAGAGATACTCGAACAGATACGACTGGTCGGCGTCAATAATATTGTTATTAAACCCGTCGTCGAGCAACAGGAAGAGAAGATCCAGGAAACTGCGGGGAATGCGGAAAAAAAGAAATTCTCCCCGGGACTTACCCTGCGTGACGTTGAGAGTATCGTGGAGACCATTCCAGGGCTCACACGGATCAGTCCTGAAATCATTTTGGAGACCAATGTTGTTCGCAGTGGATACCGGCGATCAGCTAAGCTCGTGGGCGTGGATCCCGCGTACTTCGAGATGTACAATTTTCAGCTCGATGAAGGAATGATGTTCACCGACGAGCATCGGACCCTGGGTGCACCCGTTTGTATCGTGGGGCAATCGATTCAGACTCGTTTCTTCCCCACCGAGAATCCCATCGGGAAGAATATCAAAGTAGGGCCGCATTGGCTGACGATTATCGGTGTATTGAATGAGCGCTACATTTCCCAGAGCAGCATCAGCAAGCTTGGCATCCGTGACTTTAACATGGACATCTACGTCCCAATTCAAACGATGCTGATACGCTATCGCGATCGCGATAAGATTACCGCGGCGGAGTTGCGCCAGGCGGCCGCCCGCAACCGAAGCGGGGGCGGTACCGAGTCGAGTGCAGCAGAACAGGAACGGAAGAACTACCACCAATTGGATCGCCTTGTGATTCAGGTGGAGGAAACGCCTATGCTGCAGCCATCCGCCGAGATATTGTCACGCCTGCTCGCGAGAAGACACTATGGTATGGTCGATTTTGAAATCGAGATACCCGAACTATTGTTGAAGCAACAGCAGAGAACGAACGACATATTTAATTATGTTCTGGGCGCTATCGCTGGTATATCTCTGCTGGTTGGCGGGATAGGTATCATGAATATCATGCTTGCCTCCGTGCTCGAGCGGATTAAGGAGATCGGCTTGCGCCTTTCGATTGGCGCGAAAAAGAGCGACGTCACCCAGCAGTTCTTGTTCGAGGCGATGATGATCAGCGTGTCCGGGGGACTTATCGGCGTCATCCTGGGGATTGCAATGGCTTATCTCGTTGCCGAGTTTGCCGGAATACCCACGCTCATAAGTTTTACTTCCATTGTATTATCATTTGGTGTTGCCGCAACTGTGGGGCTGATATTCGGTATCGCACCTGCGAGGAAGGCGGCCAGTCAAGATCCTATTACCTCGTTGCGATATGAATAGATTTTCAGGAACGACACTTTTTCTGACATTTTTGGTCCTTTTCTCTTTTTCAGCAGGAGCTCAGCAGGTCCTTACGCTGGAGGACATTATCATTCGCGCGCACAGCCAATCTCCGTCGTCGAAATGGGCCGAGACGAGGAAAGAAAACCGCTACTGGGCGTATCGCTCGTTTCGCACGAACTACAATCCCCAGCTGCGCCTGCAAGGCGCACTGCCTGTTTATAACGAGCGCGTCAATCAGATCCTCCAGCCGGACGGATCCTATCGGTACATCCCCGTCCGCAATACGAACAACGATGTGACCCTTGGGTTGCTGCAACCGCTCGCTTTCTCCGGGGGGATCATATCAGCAAATTCGGATCTTGGGTTCTTCAAGGACTATCTCGATGAGTCGGGCCTGGGGGAGCAGTGGAGTGGAACGGTGTTCAACGTATCGCTGAATCAACCTTTGTTCGCGTTCAATCCCTACAAGTGGGACCGGCGTATAGAGCCACTCGTCTACGAGGAATCGAAACGCGAGTATGTCGAAGAGATGGAACAGATCTCCCAGACGGCGGTCCAGAGGTTCTTTAACGTGCTCGAGCAGCAAATCAATTTTCAAATCGCCAACTTCAACCTCGCGAACAACGATACTATCTACAAGATCGAACAAGGCCGGTATAACATCGGTACAACCTCGCTCGATAAACTTTTGCAAGTCGAACTCCAACTCCTGACGTCACGCCAGCAGGTGGCACAGGCAAGCCTTGCTCTGGAGACTGCGCGCCTGCAACTGCGCTCGTACGTCGGCCTTAATGATGGAGAACAATTCCAGCTGTCGCTGCCGGAGTCAATTCCCCAATTCAATGTTACAGTCGAGAAGGCTCTTGAGTATGCCAAGATGAACAGGTCGCAATACATAGGATTTGAACGGCGAAGACTGGAGGGTGAGGAGTCGGTCGCACGGGCGAAGGGAAATCGTTTTCAGGTGAATGCACGCGCCGCGTACGGATTGAACAACAACGGACTTGTGTTTACGGATATTTATAACGACCCGACCGAGCAGCAACAATTCAATTTGACGTTCAGCGTTCCTGTACTCGATTGGGGAAGAAACAAAGCGATGATGCGGACCGCGCTCGCTAACAAACAGCTTCAGGATTTCCAGATCGCTCAGGACGAAGTCAATTTCGAGCAAGAAGTCATGACCCAAGTACGGCAATTTGAAATGCTGCGCCTGCAATTGGAGATTACAAGGAAGTCTGATGAAGTTGCCGCGGAACGCTACAATGTTTCTCAGAACCGCTATCTCATCGGGAAGATTGATATTACCAACCTCAATATCGCGTTGAACGAAAAGGATGATGCCAAGCGCAAGTACATTCAGGCGCTGCGCGACTTCTGGATGGCTTACTACAACCTCCGGAAACTGACATTGTATGACTTCTACTCTGACCGATTGCTGTACACACCCGAAAGCAATTGACGGTCTACTTT
>JBIQJZ010000041.1:8161-20946 GCA_044507115.1 Flammeovirgaceae bacterium
CCAAGCGGTCGATAAAACCGGCGATGCTCGCTTGCGTGATCTTTTCGTTCCGGCGTGTGAGATCCTTCAATGCCTCGTAAGGATTTGGATATCCCTCTCGCCTGAGGATCGTCTGGATTGCTTCGGCAACAACCGCCCAGTTGTTCTCCAGGTCCTTGTCAATGGCTGACCTGTTTAACTCTATCTTGGACAGACCCTTCATAAGAGATCGCAAGCTGAGAAACGTGTGCGCCAGCGGTACACCGATGTTGCGGAGAACTGTGGAGTCAGTCAGGTCGCGCTGCAAACGTGAAACAGGCAGCTTGGACGAGAGATGTTCGAAGATGGCATTGGCAAACCCCAGGTTTCCTTCCGCGTTCTCGAAGTCAATGGGATTTACTTTGTGTGGCATTGCTGAAGATCCGATCTCACCCTCCTTAATCTTCTGTTTGAAGTATTCCATGGAGATGTATTGCCACAAATCGCGACTGAAGTCGATCAAGATAGTGTTGATCCTTTTGATATTGTCGAAGAACGCTGCGAGGTTGTCATAGTGCTCGATCTGAGTAGTGGGATAACTTCGCGACAATCCAAGGTGTTCGCAGAATGTATTGCATAGCTTGTTCCAGTCGATCTCCGGGTAGGCAGCATAGTGCGCGTTGAGATTTCCCGTTGCGCCGCCAAATTTCGCAGAATAAGGAACAGATCGGAGCAAGTCGAGTTGCTTCCGGATGCGCTCGGTGAAGACTGCAAGCTCTTTGCCCAGTCGTGTGGGAGAAGCCGGCTGACCGTGTGTCTTGGCTAGCATCGGGATGTCACTCCACTCCCTGCTGAAGCCGTCGAGAACCGTGAGCAGTTCGTTCAGTGCTGGTGTGAACTCCACCGCCATGAACTCCTTCAACGACAGCGGGATCGCCGTGTTATTGATGTCCTGCGACGTGAGGCCGAAATGGATGAACTCTCGGAAGGACCCTAGACCTAGGGCCTCAAGCTTTTCCTTTACGAAATACTCAACCGCTTTGACGTCGTGGTTGGTCGTTTTCTCGATCTCTTTTATTCGAAGGCCATCCGCCTCGCTCAGGGATGAGTAAATGTTCCTGACCTCCACTTCACGGGTGCGCGGAAATTCTTTGAGTTCGGGAACCACGTCGGTCAGTGCGAGGAGATACTCTATTTCAACCCGTACGCGGTATCGAATCAGAGCAAGTTCGGAGAAATAAGCCGTCAGAGGCTTCAGGGTGTCAAAGTATCGCCCATCAATGGGAGATATGGCGTTTAGCGGGTTGAGAATCACATTGCTGATGTTAGATTGTAAAATTAACCCCGCCGTTCAATTGACCAAAATTCTTTATCACGTGAACGAGTTGGAAGACACACGGTTAGTGGATTTTGGATAATTTGCATCGATTTTCACCGGCGAAGTGGGCCAAACTGCACATTTTTTTGTTATGGGTAAGAGGCCGGTACGCGAGGATACATCCTTGTAAATAGCTGGCTAAAACGGCATATTGCCGCCGAAAATTCAGATTTCGCATTTTTAACAGCATCGTACTTCGAAATGGCCTTTAGTTTCTTCAGGAAATCCAGCAAAACACCCAGCAAAGAAGAAGTGCACAGCGGTCCCCGTTATTACGACCTCGTCGTTAAGGACATCGTCAAAGAAACCCACGATACCATTTCCATCGTGTTCGAACAGCCGAAGGCCGGGCCGATCTCGTACAAGGCCGGTCAGTTCCTGACGTTGATCGTTCCGGTCAATGGAAAGGAGATCCGCCGCGCGTACTCACTTTGTTCATCACCGTTCACAGACAACGATCTTGCGGTTACAGTCAAGAGGGTAGAGGATGGGTTGATGTCGAATTGGCTTGCTGATAAACTGACGGTGGGTGACACCATCAAGGTGATGGAACCAATGGGCCAATTCACCACGACTTTCTCACCTGACGCCAAACGCCATATCATCATGTTTGCAGGTGGATCGGGTATTACACCGATGATGTCGCTGATCAAAAGCACGCTCTTCAAGGAACCAAACAGTATTGTCTCCCTAATCTATTGCAACCGCGATATTGAAAGTGTGATATTCAAGGATATTCTTGATGAGATGCAGACCCGGGATGAGGGCAGGTTGCATGTTATCCACGTACTGGATAATGCCCCCATGAACTGGCAGGGATATTCGGGCTTGCTGAATCATGATATGCTCACGAAACTCTTCGAGCGTATACCCGACTGGGGACTTGAGAACACGATGTATCTGATGTGCGGCCCCGAGGGAATGATGAAGAACGTCGATTCGCTGCTCGAAGCACGCCACATCCCGAAAGAAAAGATATTCCGCGAGAGCTTTGTACAGGGGACCATTGACAAGCCGGAGAAAGAAGGCACACAGCCGGGAGAGGAAGAACTGAAAGAACGCGTGGTCACAATCCGCTACGACGGGGAGGAGTACAAAGTAACCGTTCCTCCGGACAAGGGGATACTCGAAAGCGCCCTTGATCAGGGAATAGACTTGCCATATTCCTGCCAAAGCGGTCTTTGCACAGCATGCCGTGGAAAGGCGTTGAGCGGGAAGGTCAAACTCGATGAAGAGGAGGGCTTGTCGCAATCCGAACGGGCCGAGGGTTACGTGCTTACGTGTGTCGGCCATCCGCTGACCGACGACGTCGTGATCGAGATCGGGTAGTCTATGACGTTATTTCCGCATACGAAGCCGCAACAAAAAGTTGTCGGCTGTGATGTAAAGAGTCCGTTCGTCCGCAGTCAGCGCGCAGTTCGCGGTGGCGACGGGCAGTTTGATCCTGCCGAGCTGTTTACCCCTCAGGTCGAATATCCAGACACCGCCGGGGCCAGTGGCGAATACGTTACCAGCTTTATCAATCTTCAGCCCATCGGTAAGCCCCTTTTCCGTTTTTGTGTTTTCCGTGCCGTCGAAGAATACTCGGCCATTTGTAAATGCATCGTCTTCGCCGAGATCATAAGCATATAGAATCGCCTTGTTGCGATCCGAGTTTGCGATGATAACAGTCCGCTCGTCTGGCGTGAACGCGATACCATTTGGTCGGGTTAGGGAATCAACCAGCAAGGTGACATGATTGCCCGAGAGTTTGTACACGCCCTGAAAAGGTATCTCCTGAAGCGTGTCCTTCGGAAGGCCGTATGGAGGGTCCGTGAAGAAGTAGTCGCCATTTTTGCGCACGGCCACATCGTTGGGACTGTTAAATCGCTTGCCGTCATATTTGTCGGCGAGCGTGGTGTAGTTTGCTTCAGGAGCGTTCAACGGCGCGTCCAGTATGGCCAGGCGGCGGTCGCCGTGTTGACAGAGCACAAGCCGGCCATCGGGGCTCAGTGCAAGTCCGTTGGAACCTTCTTCACGGCTATTTGACGCAACAGTTCCCGTGTAGCCCGAGGGGCGTAGAAACACTTGTATGCTATCGGCCTCGGTCCAACGATAAACCGTGTTTTCCGGTACATCTGAAAACAACAACATTTTTTCCGACTCCACCCACACAGGACCTTCGCTCCACGTATAACCATCAGACAATATCTCGATCGATGCATCGGCATCAATGATCTCATTGATAGACGGGTCGGTGCGCTCAATGGATCCAATGGTAGGTCTCTTGTTCTCCGGTGCCTTGCAGGCTGCCAGTGCGAGGACGGCGAGGAGGCATGATCGTGTTTTTCGCATGAAGTGTGGGTTTGGGTTTGCGGATGAAGATACTAAATTTTCGCAGGTGGACGCGGTCTCTGAATAGTTGCTTCATGCGAGGCATTTTTGGTACTTTCGCACGCAACTAATTATCCAGCGAAAATGGCCAATACAATAAAACCATTAAAACGCCCCGCGCGCAAGTTCTTACCTGAGGAGTTCGCGCTGACCACCTGGAAAGAACTGAAGCCTTACTTTGACGATTTATTGGCACGTCCGATCAATACCATGTCTGAACTGAAGAGATGGTTTGAGGATCGCAGCGAACTGGAATCAGTAGTATCGGAAGACCTCGCTTGGCGATATATCCGGATGACATGTTATACCGAGAATCAGGACTACCTGAAGAGTTACCAGGATTTTGTCCAGAATATTCAGCCGGAGATCGCGCCGGTATCTGACAAGCTAAATCGGAAGGTTGCGGCCTCCGAGCTGCTGGATACCCTGGCAGGAGAGGAGGGTTTTGATATTCTGGTGAGAAACCTCCGGAAGGAGATTGAGATATTCCGCGAAGAGAACGTTCCGTTGTTTACCGAGATCAATACGGAGACCCAGAAGTACGCCCAGATTTCCGGAGCGATGACGGTCGAAGTGGACGGAAAAACTTTGACGCTGCAGCAAGCCTCAGTATTTCTGATGTCTACGGACCGCAGTCGAAGGGAGGAAGTATATCGCAAGATCAATGAACGCAGGCTGCGCGACAAGGAGGAATTGGATGCGCTGTTTACGCGCTTGATCAAGTTGCGGCATCAGGTAGCGGTGAACGCCGGTTTTGCGAATTTCCGCGACTACATGTTCAAATCACTTGGTCGATTTGACTATACACCGCAGGACTGTTTTGACTTCCACGAGGCAATCGAGCACGAGGTTGTTCCGCTGCTCAATGATTTTGCGGCAGCGCGCAAGCGCAGTCTGGGGGTCGATGTGTTGCGTCCATGGGACAAGGCCGTCGATCCCGAAGGGAGGGACGCGTTAAAGCCCTTTCAGAGTGGGCAGGAACTCACCGAGAAAACGATTCAGGTCTTTTCAAAACTTGATACCTACCTGGGGCAATGCCTGTCGATCATGCGAGAGATGGGACACCTCGATCTTGAATCGAGGATCGGGAAAGCCCCGGGCGGTTATAACTATCCACTCGCCGAAGTAGGCGTGCCATTTATCTTCATGAACGCCACGTCTACGCTTCGTGACATGGTTACGATTATGCACGAGGGTGGGCATGCTGTCCATAATTTTTTGACGCGCGATCTCCCGTTGAATGATTTTAAGTCAACGCCTTCGGAAGTTGCCGAGCTCGCCTCAATGTCGATGGAATTGATTTCGATGGATCATTGGGATGTATTTTTTTCCAACGAGGAGGAGCTGCACCGGGCACGTCGTGAACACCTCGAAGACATCATGGAAACGCTTCCGTGGGTAGCTACGATCGACAAGTTCCAACATTGGATATATGAAAATCCTGATCACACGACGGAGGAGCGGAGACGTCAGTGGGATACTATATTCGATCAGTTCGCTGACTCGATGACAAGCTGGGACGGGCTGGAGGAGGCCAAACATTATCTCTGGCAAAAGCAGCTGCATCTGTATGAAGTGCCATTTTATTATATCGAGTACGGCATGGCACAACTCGGCGCTATTGCAGTGTGGCGAAATTTTCGAAAAGATCCGCAAGCTGGATTGCGGGGGTACCAGGACGCCCTACGGCTTGGATATCTGCGCAGCATTCCCGAGATATACAATGCGGCTAATGTGCGGTTTGATTTCAGCCGTGACTACATCCGTGAATTGATCGGCTTTGTGCGAAAGGAACTTTGACGTCAGTTCGAAGTATGTCGTACCTTATCAAGTAGGGAACTGAGGGTTTCAGCCTCCTCGTCGGAAAGTGTCAGTATCTCTTCCTGATACCGTACCTTGCTGATTGCTTTCAGAAGAGTAAGTCCTTCGTCTGTGATGATAACGTCAGATGCACGTTTGTCATTCGGACATACACGCCGTGCTATCAGGTTCTTAGCGGCAAGTCTGTCGAGTAGGCGGGAGACATCCGAGTTTCTGTCAAGCATTCGACTCTTGATCTCTTTACCGGAAATACTGTTGGGGTGTTGGCCTTTGAGGATTCGAAGAATGTTGAATTGCTGACCAGTGACACCAAACTTCTTGAAAAAATTTTGTTGTTTACCCTGCAGCCAATTCGATGTATAGATCAGGTTGAGCATCGCTTTCTGCTGAGCATTCGCGAATTTCCGTTGCTTGATCTCGTCTTCGATTTTTTTCATGATCGTGATTCAAAAAAGAAAGCCCCGGAGAACGGGGCTTTCTTTTTTGTTATGCTTGCTTGTCCAGTTCTATTTTACCAATGATCTCAACATCATCCGATACGACCAGTTCGCCGCCAGGAGTCTTGTTGCTCCAGGTCAGTCCGTAATCCTGGCGGTTGATTTTGCCATTGATTCGGAATCCTGCTTTTTCACCGCGACCGGTATTAATCGTGCCGCCGTAGGTAACGTCAAACTCTACGGGCTTTGTAACACCTCGCAATGTGAGGTCGCCTTTGAGTTTGTATTTCGCACCTTGCTTTACCAGTTGCCCTTTGAACGAAAGTTCGGGGTGTTTTTCCGCGTCAAAGAAGTCGCCTGAACGCAGGTGGTTGTCGCGTCTTTCGTTATCTGTATCGATCGAGGCGGTTTTCGCAGTGAAGGAGACCTTCGCACCGTTGAAGTCGGCGGAGTTGGCTACAACTGAGGCGTCAAAGTCGCGGAAGTTTCCTTCGACTTCTGATACGACCATGTGGACGACACTGAAGCCAATTCTTGAGTGGGCCTTGTCGATCGACCACGTCTGTGCGAATGTGCTGCCCGCCGCAAACAGTAGCAGTGCCGCAATAGTGTTGATTTTCTTCATAATTGGTTTGGTGAGTTAATGTTTTTGTTTGTGTATGCAAGTATAACGAGATATCAGAAATATATGTTTAAACATGTATTATTTTATTTTTAACCTTCTGATAATCAAAATAATAATTTTCTGGATGGGGTACTAGATAGTAATTTAGTACCGATCAGGCTTACTCTGCCGCGCGGCGGTAGAACACAAATTCCCCGCCATCATCTCCGACACCCCTCAGCGGGTTTCCGATGGGAATCTGCTGATTCGTTTCGGCAACCTTCTTCTTCACGTATTGCACCAGATCCGAGACCGGAAACTTCTGTTCCTTGTTTGTCCTTAGAAAGTCGATGAAATTCTTGGCGAATGGGCTGTTCGTTCCTTTCTCGCCATCCGACACCACCTCGAGTCTTCCGGAGGCAAGGCCCCATCTCGACTTGTACTTTTCTACTTTATCTGCGTAACCGGCGCGGGAAGCCGTTGCGAAGAGAGATCCCGAAAAGCAAGCATCGGCAACAAGAAAGGTGTGTTGGGAATTGATATTCTCGATCACCTTAAGCACCTGGCCATTGGGGACCATCGCAGAAACGCCCGCGTTTCGCGGAGCATCAACTGGTACCCAGTACCCTTCATTAAAGAGTTTGTCGAAGTAGCCGTGACCCGAGTAGTAGATTACCAGATTATCCTGCGGGGTGATCCTTTCTATGTAGCTCCGCAGGGCTTGGTAGATGTTGGCCAGGGTGGCGTCCTCGTTTTTAAGAACGGTGACGTTCTGCTGATCAAAACGATATCGGGTTGTCAGGACATGGCTGACAGAATCAACGTCCGAGACGGCGTTGTTCAGCATCGGCCACTCCTTGTAGTTATCAATGCCGATCAACAGGAGGTAGTTGGTTGCATCCTCGATACTATAGTCTGTGCCATCGGTGTTTTTTCGGGTAATTACGAACTTCTTCAGGGCGATATTCTGATTGATGTCGCGACACTCTATAACGATCGGGTTGTCACCAGTGTTCAATGGAAGATTGATGATAAACGCACCATTTTCCCGTACGGGAACGACGGTGCCGTTTACCTGCAATGTCTGAATGCCTGATTCATCGATCACGGTTCCCGACAGCCGGACTAGTTCCTGGTATAATACCACACGGTCTTCGCGGATGTTAGCTGGCGTCGAGATGTAGATCATCGGCGCATTTACATCTTTCTCACTTCGAAGCACCGGGATCTGTGTAGGGTCGACCCTTATTTTTCTCGAGCTTTTGGTTTCGATATTTTGCGTATTGACGACGACTATCTCTACCGTGTTTAGACCAGTCCTCAAGGTGAGTGTTCGTTCGATGAGTTCTTCGTATTGATTCGGCGCGATTGCTCCCGCGAAATCAGTTGCTTCATATATATCCGAAACGATCCCGTTTACTTTGATTTCCACGCGCTCAATAGGCAGCCTTGCCTTAACCTTAGCCGATAACTTTTGAAGGTTTAGTGCGACGAGGTTTACTGTGTCGTTCGGGTAGCTCAGCCACTCGACAACTGGCGTGTCGACAACCGTCACGGCATTCAGTCTTCCACCTTTTTTCTTCGACTGGCCAAAGGTGTTCCCGGTGAATCCCGTCAATGCAATAAGGAGGAATACAAGCGTTTTCATAGCGTGTCAGTCTATGGACGGAGCTTCGGGCAATGGTTGTAACGATTCATACACATCGGGCAAAAGAATCGCCGCGGCAATTCCAACACCTGCTAGCGCATAAATAGATCGCCTGACCCGTGGTGTAACTTTGAATGTATTGCTGAAGTATTTTTGATTGTCATGAACAAGAGCGATCTGATAGTCGCGTTTTGCCTGGGCGTTTCTTGGTATCGGAAACTCGATGGAATTGTCATTTACGGTTTTCTCCTGACTGGAGACCAGCACGTCACCCCGGTATAGGGCCACGGTGGTGAAAGCATTCTCAACTAAGGAGTTCCGCACAGTGGCAACTACCTCTTTGCCCCGTTTTGCCTTGGATGATACCCTGACCATAGGTTCGACCTCCAAAGAATAATCGATGTCCCCGCTGAAGTGAACAAGCTCTTTGGTGTAGTCCCATACAAACGCCTTCGCACTGCCGGGGTATACCAGTTCCCCAACATCGCCCTCTACATCCCTTGCGTAGAATTCTCTGACGTCCGTCTTTACCTTGAGCCTGACATACGTCGGGATGTTCGTCTTGCTCGCAGATAGAGCGTAGGAGAATCGATAATAGACGCGCCCTTCAATTGTTTCCAGGCCGACCGAAACATTTTCAACGCGCTGCGCAACCCCGGGGAAGGACAACAGGATAAGGGCGATAAAGTACAGTTTGCTCATGTGGTGTCCTGTAAATAAAGATACAGACCACCAATGGATACTGCAATGAATATTGTTATTTTTAGCGAAAGCATAAACCCCCTATGGAACGGAAGCTCGCCTTTCCGATAGTACCGATACACCTTCTTTTTCTTTCCTTTTTCCTTTTCTCAGATCTGCATGCCCAACCGTATCAATTGGAGTATACGATAGGTCGTGAGTTGGAGACCGACCAGTTTCGGAGTGTGCGTGGCATTGCTGCGGATGCTGAGGGGAATGTCTATGTGATCGACGCGGACTCGTACCTTGTTAAGAAGTTTGATCCACAAGGGAATCCCGTTCAGCAGTGGGGAGGCTTTGGGGAGGGCGAAGGTCGATTCAAGTTTCCGGTGTGGAGTAATGACCCGATTGGTATCACCGCAGATGCCACTGGCAATATTTACGTTTCGGACTCTGATAATTTGCGGGTCCAGAAGTTCTCCCCGGCAGGCAATTTCGTTACATCATGGGGTAAGGAAGGGCCTGAAGACAGGCGGTTTGGGAGGGTAGGAGCGTTGGATGCCGATGTCAACAGCAATATTTTCGTTGCTGATCCCTACAAGGACCGTGTTCAGACGTTTTCCTCAACGGGAACATTTCAATCGCAATGGTCAGCACTCGACAATGGGAATATCATTGCGATGCAGGGACTGGCCCTCGATAAGAGCGGAAATGTTTTTCTAAGCGGGAATAATTTCATCGCGAAGTTCTCTTCCACGGGTTCTTTCCTTGGGAAATGGGGGAGTTCAGGCTCGTCAGATGGACTGCTCAATCAGCCTGCAGGTCTCGTGGCGGACGACGAAGGCAACATATTAGTAGCAGATAGAGGTAACAACCGTGTTCAGAAGTTTTCGGCAAATGGGACTTTCGTGTCTAAGTTTGGACAGATGGGTTCGGGCAACGGTCAGTTCAGATCACCCGTTGATATCGCGATAGGTGGTGATGGAAATCTCTTCGTTGCGGACAGCCGAAATCTTAACATCCAAAGATTCTCCTCTTCCGGTGTGTTTATCAACACAATTGGCAGGGGAGTTGAGCCCGGGCAGTTCAGCTTTCCCAAGGGTGTAACCACAGACGCGAGTGGAAATGTGTATGTCGTGGATAGTCGAAACCAGCGGATTCAAAAGTTTTCTGTCACGGGAAATTATGTTTCAAGTTTCGGAGGCCAAGGTACGGGAAATGGGCAATTTCTGTCCCCGCATGGCATTGCACGTGATGCGGACGGAAGTGTATACGTGACAGACACCGATGGCAGTAATTATTGTGTACAAAAATTTTCTTCGTCAGGGACTTTCATTTTCAAATGGGGTAGTAATGTGCTTGGAGCTAGTCACAACCCAAAGGGAATTGCGGTAGACGGAGATGGTAACGTAATTGTCGTAGGTACGGAATACCGTACAATAAGTGAGAGCGTCACCACGCTCGTGCCGTATATTGCCAAATTTTCTCCTACAGGAACAAAACTTTGGGAAAGAAATCCAAGCGGAGAGGTCAGTGATGTAGCCGTCGATGTGAATGGCAATTCCTATGTCACGTCCAGCCTTTTCGTTGATCCTTTTCATCGCATTACAAAATACTCTCCGCAAGGGGTAGCAGTCGCCGACTGGACTTCTAATTCGTTTGAATCAGCCGGGGGGATTGCTGTGGATGCAGCCAGTGACGTATATGTAATTGATCGCACGGGCAAGGAGATCCAGAAATTTACGTCGACTGGTAACCCGATCCGCAGGTGGAGTACGTCCGTAGGAAGTAATGACTACGAGGACCAGTTTATTGCCGTGGACCCAAATGGGAGTGTATATGTATCAGACCCGAAGGGGCATCGCGTAATAAAGCAGGCTATTGAATTGAGTATTACGTCCTTTTATCCGGGAAGCGGTCAGCCGGGAGCTGTGGTAACACTGACCGGCATCAGCTTTAGCAGTGCTCCTGGTGGGAATACAGTGAAGTTCAACAACGTTTCCGCCGAGGTGATCGAATGTCAAATGGACAAGTTGGTGGTGCGGGTTCCCGAAGGAGTCACGAGCGGTAAGATTTCAGTGACTACCGGCGGCAAGACAGCGTATTCATCAAGTGATTTTATCGTCAGCTCCTTGGTAATTGTCGACAGTGATTTTCCTGAACGATTTGTTTGGGGATCTTCTCATGCGGCTGCAAGCGTTTCGGTTAACGATCTGGCCTTGGTGAGAAGTGCTCGTTTCCTGAGCAAGGGTATCTCCAGCGGGGACAATCATTACCGGTCGGATGTGGTGAGCATTCCCTCGTCTGGCAATTCGATTGAGTATACTGTGCCAGCTTCTTATTACAATGACCCGGTTGGATTGGAAGCCTATTTTCTCCTGGAAGACGATACTGGTGCAGAAATCCCCGGCGAGCGTGGACATACCTATCTGTTATACCCGTCCACTGAAACTATCCATGCTATTCCGCAGCTCGTATTTGGCTCGCGTGTGACGGATTATCAGATCATTTCAGTTCCACTTGACCTGACACACAAGAAGGTGAGCGACGTTTTTCGATCATTGGGTAAGTATGACAAGAGAAAGTACAGGTTGTATCGGTATTTGGGACGCAATATTGAGCTGGATGGCGAGTCTGAAATAGAACCTGGCAACGGCTACTGGTTGATTGCGAAGAAGGGCTCGATCATCGTTCCCGGCGAGGGCAGCACAGTGGCTGTCACAAAAGAAAATCCATTTCTGATTACGCTGATCCCTGGATGGAACCTGATTGGCAACCCGTATGACTTTAATGTCCTATGGAGTGAGGTGCTGGCGGGCAATGGTCATCCAAACAATGTGGGGAATCTCCGACAATATAAAAATGGTACATTTTCAGAAACAGCAATCCTGGAACGTTATCGCGGCGCGTTTGTGTATTTGCAAGGCAATGTGTCCCTGACTTTGAAAATTCCTGTTGTGCAAAACACCTCTGCCAGTGGAAGGGTGAAAACCGACCGGTCGATTCGTCCCTCGATTGATTCGGTTTCATGGGTCGTGCCGCTTACCATCGACGATGGGTTGATACGAAACGAACTTGCTGGTATCGGTATGAACCCTTTCGCGAGTGAGGAGCTTGATGTCCGGGACGAAGTCGAGCTGCCATCTCCGGTGGCCTCTAGTAAGTTTGCGCTTCGTCGGGTCTCCGGTAAGACGGTAATCCGCGATGTGGTCGATACGCGCGACGCGTACACCTGGGCGGGCGAGCTATCAAGCCAGCATGGAGCGACACTGTCGTGGGATAATAGTTCTCTTGGATCCGGCGAGCATCACCTTGTTCTTGTACTTCCAGCTCAGGCGGAAATAGTTGATATGCGCAATTCAACTCAGGTATCTCTGCCTGCCGGAACTCAAACATTCCTGATTCACTATGGCAGTGAGGAGTATATCAGATCGTCCACGTCCACGGAGGAACTGTTGGTAGGAGTTCCATCGCCGAATCCATTCAAAAGGACTGGCGGAGTGATTCAAATTGCGATGGCATTGCCGCCGGGCACAAATGACATCCGGCTTTCGCTTGCTGACTTACTGGGTAGAACGGTAATGAATTCCCCCCATATGTTGTACGAGGAAAGTCACCGTCGTATTCGCTGGGAAGACGATTTTTCCGGCCTGCACCCGGGCGTTTATGTAATTCGAGTTACAATCGGAAACTCCCGTACATCTTCCTTCTACCGAAGAATAGTCATCGAATAGCAAAGGTCTCACTGGCTTGGTCTTTCAGCCCGATCCAGGTAAAAGGCCCCGGTAAGCAGTCTGTACGCTTCGCTCCAGTTGTCGCTGCTTCCATACAACACAAGGTCTGAATCCTGGGGTGCGACAGCGCTGCGCGAGAACTCCAAAAGTA
>JBIQJZ010000042.1:0-20837 GCA_044507115.1 Flammeovirgaceae bacterium
CGCGGAGGGACTGGTAAGTCTGCTGACGTTAACCTTTCTTGAGATTGTACTCGGCATCGACAACATCGTCTTTATATCGATTACCGCCGATCGACTTCCGAAGGCAGATCAAAAGAAGACACGCAACCTTGGTATCATGCTCGCGTTGTTTGTCCGGATCGGGCTGTTGTTCACAGTGAGTTGGATCATCGGATTGAAAGAACCGTTCATAACCATCGGCGAGTTTGATATCAGCTTTCGCGACTTAATTCTTATTGTCGGTGGACTTTTTCTGATTTATAAGAGCACGAGCGAGATCCATGCGAAACTGGAAGGACATGATGAAACGATTACGCGCAGTAAACCTTTGACGATACGGGCGGCAATAGTCCAGATTATTCTGCTCGATGTTGTGTTCTCGTTCGACTCGATATTAACCGCCGTGGGTCTGGTGGAAAACGTTGTGATTATCGTCATCGCGATTCTGATTTCACTAGGGGTGATGCTGGCTTTTGCAACCAGAATAAGCAATTTCATCAACCAGCATCCCGCAATGAAGATTCTCGCGGTGTCGTTTCTCATGATGATTGGCTTGGTACTGGTGGTCGAAGGGTTGCACGTGCATGTGCCGAAGGGTTACATTTATTTCGCGATGGCTTTCTCGTTGGGGATCGAGATCCTCAATATGAAGATCAAGAAGAAAAGAGAACCGGTGAAACTCAAAGATGCACATGTCAACATGCCGGGGGCGAAGTGAGGAGGCATGTATTTTTTGGGCTCTACCCGTCGGACACTAAACCGATTCGAAATGGACACAAACGAACTGAGAGACATGACAAATCCGGATGCAGAAGTGAGTGCAATTCCGCCGGTTACTGGGACGACTAGCGTTAACGTTGGAACGGCAGAGCGTATCGTATCGGCATTCAGTGGGGCCGCACTGGCAGTTATCGGCTTTAGAGACATGAGAACGCCGTCGGGGCTGAGTATGTTATTGACAGGTGGATTTCTGCTGATGCGGGGCTTAAGCGGCTATTGTCCGGTGAATGAAGTCATTGGCCGGAATACAGTTAGAAGAGCTGGTTCACCCGTGGATATCAATACCAGCGTGACGCTTCACAAGCCCGCTAATGAAGTGTATTCATTTTGGCGAAAGCTTGAGAATCTTCCGAGAATCATGAAGCACCTTGAAAAGGTTGAGGAGATTGATCAGACGCATTCCCGCTGGACGGCCAGGGGACCTGCCGGTGTTGGAAGCGTTTCATGGGAAGCCGAGATTGTCGAGGACCAGCAGAACGAACTGATATCATGGCGCTCCCTTCCGGGATCAACTGTGGACAACGCCGGACAGGTGCGTTTCCGTGAAACACCAGATGGCACTGAAGTCAAAGTGCAGGTCAGCTACCGCCTACCAGCTGGTGATGTCGGCGGTGTGGCAGCAAAACTGTTTGGTCCGGTGGCCGGAAAGATCATGAAAGATGACATACGTGACCTCAAAGAGGTGATGGAGGAGGAAGGATCGAACGCCGGCGTGAGCCACAACACGTAAGACTCATATGCGCGCCTGGTAGGTATACAAGTCAAAGTAGCGACCCTCGCGCTGGATCAGTTCATCGTGTTTGCCACGCTCCGCAATCACTCCGTTTTCGATTACAAGTATCTGATCGGCCTGCCGGATCGTACTGAGCCGGTGGGCGATCACGAACGTCGTCCGTCCTGCCATGAGATTCGAGAGGCTGGCCTGAATGTATGATTCACTTTCATTGTCGAGATTAGATGTCGCTTCATCGAGTATCAGAATTCGGGGATTCGCGAGTATTGCACGTGCGATTGCCACGCGCTGCCGTTGACCACCGGAGAGTTTGACCCCACGTTCGCCAATGACGGTTTCGAGACCGTCGTCAAACCGGTCGGAGAATTCGTTCACGTAGGCTGCCCGGACCGCCTGTTGCAAGTCTTCATGCGATGCTTCGGGCCGTGGAAACAGAATATTCTCCCGGATGGTACCCTCAAAGAGAAAGTCGTCCTGTAGTACGACGCCGAGTTGCATCCGGTAACTCTCCAGATTGACTTTCGACAAGTCGGTCCCGTCGATTGTGATCATACCATCGTCAGGAGTGAGGTATGTTGCGACGAGCCCGGCAATTGTGGATTTACCCGAGCCGGAAGTTCCCACCAATGCTGTAACGGTGCCGGCGGGCGCTTCGAAGTCTATCCCATGGAGAACATCTTTACCCGGTTGATAGGCAAAGGAAACATTGTGGAATACGACGTCACCGCGGATATTTCCAATGTGAATGGTACGTATCGTACCATCATCCTCTGTATCCATGTTCATGATCTCTTCCGTTCGATCTAATCCCGCCATCGCTTCCGTCAGTTGGCTTCCGATGTTGCTCATCTGAACAATCGGCGCAATCATAAAGCCCAGGAACAGGGTGAATGAAATGAAATCACCGAGCGTAAGATCATTTTTGATGATCATATAGGCACCGATCCCCATAATCCCTGTGCTCGCCAAACCGAGGAGGAATGTTGCAGAACTTGTCACAAGGCTAGTAGAAGTGAGACTTTTCTTCACATTTTGGAACAAACGATCCACACCCGCCTCGAATGTCTTTATTTCCTGGCGTTCGGCATTGAAACCCTTTATCACGCGAACCCCGTTGAGTGTTTCGGTCAGTCTGCCCGTAACCTCCGCGTTAATTACCCCTCGTTCGCGGAATATCGGACGGATATACGCAAATGCTTTTGCCGAGATCAATCCAAAAATACTGACGGGTACAAGTACATAAAGCGTCATCAGCGGACTGATACGGATCAGGATGACCAATGAGATAATGGCGGTCAGCATTCCGCCAAAGAGCTGTACCAGACCAGTACCGACCAGGTTGCGGACACCCTCCACGTCTGTCATGATGCGTGATACCAGTGCCCCCGACTTGGTGTTATCAAAAAATCGCACTGGAAGCTGCAGAATTTTTTGTTGGACCTGGGCCCGCAGTATGGCGATCAGTCGCTGCGCTTCAACGCTCAGCAGCTTCGTCAGGAGAAAAGATGTAACGGCTTGAACGATGATAGCGATGAGAACAGCGATCAGGAGATATGTCAGGAGTTGCATATCGCGGTTTGGAATGACGTCATCCAGAAGGTACTTCGAGGCACCTGGCAGTACCAGGCTGGCGAGGCGGCTAATGACAATCAGAACAAGACCTATCGCCACGATCTTCCGGCGCGGCCAGATAATCGTCCGGAATACATGACCGATCGTGATCTTCGGTTTCTTCTTCATCGTTTGGGGTATAGTTTCATGGTCGCTTTTTCGCCGCAATTTATTGTTATGGCGGGCAACGAAAGTAGAATTTTTCCTGACTGCTGAAAAGGAAGTTGGCCCGCGGGGCCCGGGGGGAACGTTTTTTTTTCTTTGCTCTGCGGATAGAACGAAGAACTAAAAAGAGGAGGGACTATGAACACTGTTGGAAAATCGTATGAAGTCGACAACCGAACCGGTCAAAACCTCGAAGGGCCTGATGCGAACCGGCCGCTCGAACGGCTTACGGCCACGTCGATCATTGGAGACAACGTTGAAAACCCACAAGGAGAGGACCTTGGCAAGATCGACAACCTGATGATAAACGTGCGCACCGGACAGGTCGAGTACGCCGTCGTCGAGTATGGATCGTTTCTGGGTATCGGTGGGAAACTGTTCGCAATCCCGTTTGAGGAACTGCGCGTTTCGCCTGAAAGGCGTGTGTTTGTTGTGAATCGGGACAAGGAATATTTGCGCCAGTCGCCAGGATTCGACAAGGGGCACTGGCCGGATACCAACGATCATCGGTACTACGGCGATGTCGACAATTACTGGAGTGCCAGGGCGATGCCGTAGCATTTCCCGTCAGGGACCGGGCGGCGGTACGTGTGTTAGCGTCCCGACGCCCGGGGATCCTGGAGGTGATAGCCGGTGCCAACATTTTGTGGAGTTTACCGTTGACTTATAGCATTATTGGTCTGCGCCGCGCGGTTGCTGGTCGCGGAACGCTATTTTAGCGTTTGAAGTATGGCAAAAAGAACTCGCTCCGTTCTCGGGAGCATGAATCAACGGATACGAAGGTTTTACAGGCACAATTGGCTATGGAAAGGGCTGGCGACGCTTGCGTTGACATGCGTCTTGTTTATTGCCGGGTTTATCTTTCTAGTATGGGCCGGCTTTTTTGGGACCTTGCCTCAGGCCGAACATCTCACAGACATTCGTCATCCAGTGGCCAGTGAAGTATACAGCGCGGACAGTGTGCTGCTCGGACGTTACTATCTGCAGGACCGGACACCCGTGGAACCAGCCAACGTACCGCAGAATCTGCGCGATGCGCTGATCGCCACCGAGGATGCTCGATTCTATGATCATGGTGGTGTTGATTTTAAGAGTTTGTGTCGTGTGTTGGTCAAGACGCTTCTGCTACAGAAAGAGTCGTCGGGTGGAGGGAGCACGATCACGCAGCAGCTCGCCAAGAATTTGTTTCCTCGCCGGTCATACGCGGTGATGTCCCTCCCGATTAACAAGGTGCGCGAAATGATCATAGCCCGGAGGTTGGAGGAAGTCTATTCAAAAGACGAAATATTGGTATTATATCTCAACACGATACCGTTCGCCGACAACACCTACGGAGTAAAGACTGCTGCCGAGCGCTTCTTCTCGATACCGGTGAAAGATCTCACGGCAGACCAGTCTGCTACGCTCGTTGGGATGCTAAAAGCGACGCATAGCTACAACCCGCGGCTTTTCCCGGACAGAGCGTTGCAACGGCGCAACCTGGTCATTGCTCAAATGGAGAAATACCAGTTCATTTCATCCGAAGAGAAAGAAGCGTTGCAAGGAAAACCACTAGGATTGCGATACAACAACGTCAACCATAACTCCGGTCTGGCCCCGTACTTTCGCGCTCATCTGAGAAACGAATTGTTGCAGTGGTGCGGCAGCCATCAGAAAGAGGATGGCAGCCCGTACAATCTCTACACAGACGGCTTGAAAATATATACAACGCTCGACTCACGGTTGCAGGAGTACGCTGAAGCGGCAATGCGTAAGCAGATGAAGGAGCTTCAGAAGGTTTTTGAGAAGCAGTTGAATGCGAAACAGGTGGACGAGGTGGCGATGAGCCGACTTAGGCAGCTGCCACAATATCGCGAGCTTGCCGAAGCGGGAGTCTCTGAAACTGAAATTCTGGCGGCGCTCAAGAAGCCGGTGACGACGAAGATATACACCTGGGACGGAGTAAAGGAAGTAGAGATGAGCCTGTTCGATTCTGTTCGTCACCACATGCAGTTCCTCCAGGCCGGTGTATTGGCCATGGATCCTGCTACGGGTGAGATTCGCGCGTGGGTGGGAGGGATCGACCACCGATTTTTTCAGTATGATCACGTCCGTCCCGAAACCAGGCGCCAGGTTGGGTCCACATTGAAACCGATATTGTATACCGCTGCATTGGAGGAAGGGATTGGTCCCTGCACCTATATCTCTGCCGGCAAGACCGAGTACACGAACGTTGACTCTTGGACCCCTGCGAATACCGATGCGGAGACATACGACCGAAAGTATTCCATGGAAGGCGGTCTGTCAGGGTCCGTAAATACAGTGTCCGTGAAGTTGTTGGAAAAGACCGGGATCAGGAAAGCAATTGGTATCGCCAGGAAGATGGGCATCACGAGCGATCTTCCCGCCGTACCATCACTCGCGCTCGGCACCCCGTCGATCTCGATGATGGAGATGGTTACAGCCTATTCCACCCTTGGAAATGGTGGTACACGAGTGGGGCCTCGCTATCTCACCGCCATCGCTGATCGCTACGGAAACATTCTGGAGAAGGTGGCAAGCGCCGATCCGATGCGAGCAGTGTCGCGTGAAAGTGCGCAGATAATGGTGCATATGTTGCGATCGGTTGTCAGTGAAGGCACCGGGGCCTCGCTTCGCTCGAGATTTGCCGTGCACAATGATGTCGCGGGAAAGACCGGTACCACACAACTAAATGTCGATGGATGGTTTATGGCGATTACGCCAAAACTCGTGATCGGCAGTTGGGTAGGTGCTGATGATCCCCGACTCCATTTCAAGAGCACCAGCCTGGGCCAGGGAGCCGCGACGGCGCTTCCGATTACGGCGTATTTCCTTCAACAGGTGAACCGTGACAAGACCTTGCGCGAGTTAGCCACAGCGAGATTTCCGGCATTGTCACCTGAGCTTCTTGAGGCGTTAGATTGCAAGACGTTCAAGTCAGACTTGAATATTTTTCAGCGGATCTTTAAGAAGAAAAAGAAAACGAAGTCGAAAAAATTTCGCGGGGATTCAGAATAATCAGAAACGTCCGGGCAACCCCAGCAACAGTGTGTCCTCTGCAGGAGCTTCCGGGTTTTTGCGTTCGTTCCTTTGCGATTCGATGAATTCCTCCAGGCTTAGAAAGAAGCGAAGCCTGTATTTCCAGATGAGTTTACTTCCGATGGCTTCCTTGAATGTGCGTATATCCACTTTTTCATCGAGCCAGTATAGTTCGTGTGTATCCAGCTCCGACGAACCCCCGGTATAGCCCGGCATGTAATTAACATCGGAAGCCTCGAGTTTCTTCAAAACCTCTTCTCGAAAATCTGCATTCCCAGTAATATAAAGTGTAATCCAACCCATAATTCAACTCTAGTGTCGCGATGGAACCGCTATTCATTCTGTCTTCTTCACGTGAGACCAAATTTTCTATCTTATTCTTAGCGTTATCCTACAATGCCGTGATAGTGAACAGTCCAAGCGCTTCTTATATAACGCGATTGCAGGTTTCTAGTTTCATTTTCCCACTGAATTCCGCTTGTGCGTTATAGTTATTTTGCCCCGGTACCATCCCGCTCCATGGGTGTTACTTTTTTGTTTAACTTCGGATGAGGCAATCGTAATGACCTGGATAGCGATTTTTGTTTTTATTTTTTTTCAGGACGAACTTCCCTTCAAGCCCCAAGACGAGTTTGACGTGAAGCTCGACTATCATTTCCGTCCGCGTCCGCTGTCAGATAAGAACACAGTTGAGCTGAATCAGCGACCTGCAAGTGGAGCCGTTTTGCCTTATCTGAAACTTCACATTACAGTTTTGAAAGCACCTGAAAAGGGCAGGGTGGCACTTTCAGATAATCGGGACCCGCGTCCCAACTACAAGCGCATCGGTGCTAATTCCGTACTGGAACTGGATCTCGGGTTCACCGCCGACATGGTCGACCGCGTACGTCCACACGAATACACCGTCACATTCGTCGACGCCAACAAAAAGCCGATTGATCGAATAGTTATCCTCATCGAGCAGGACGGATCTTTTTTTGTAAACGGCGAGAAGCGCGGCCGGTTCTAGGATACCCCAAAAATCTACAAGCGGTCGTTTGAAAACCGTCTATATGGGTTAAACTTGTGTTAAAACTTATAGAATGAGGTCGTTACTGCTTCTCCTTTTAATCATTCCATCGGTCGTATTTGGGCAATCTTCACATCAGCCTGACGCTGCGGAGATTCGCCTGAAGCTGGAGAAACTGAATTTTCTAGGCTCCGTCCTTTATCTGGCTGCACACCCAGATGATGAGAACACGAATATTATCGCCTATCTCTCGAACGAGCGCCTGGCAACTACCGGATACCTCTCTTTGACACGGGGTGACGGAGGACAGAATCTCATCGGTTCGGAAATCCGCGACCGCCTCGGGTTGATTCGGACCCAGGAACTCCTCGCTGCCCGCAGCATCGACGGAGGTGAACAGTTCTTTACCCGAGCGATCGACTTTGGTTATTCCAAATCCGCGGACGAGGCCTTCGCGATGTGGGGACGAGATTCGGTGTTGTCCGATGCCACACGTATCGTTCGGAAGTTCCAGCCAGATGTAATTATTCGTCGCTTTCCACCCGATGCCCGGGCCGGACATGGCCATCATACCGCGTCGGCTATCGTTGCCGAAGAGGTGTTTGATCTGGCGGCACGACCTGACGCCTTTCCCGCACAGGTTGCCGAACTCGGTACCTGGCAGGTCAAACGACTCTATACTAACACGGGCCGTTGGTGGACCCAATCAATTGACGAGAACACCGCGGGCGTTATCACCCTCGATGTCGGTGGATACAATGCACTGTTGGGCAAGTCGTATTCCGAAATCTCGGCGCTGAGCAGCAGTCAGCATAAGAGTCAGGGGTGGGGACGTCGCGGGTTACGTGGCCATCGCCCCGAATACCTCGAACATATGAAGGGTGATTCGGCGAAAGCTGATATTTTCGAGGGTATTGACACCTCGTGGAAACGTGTGCCAGGGGGCGACCTGGTACACCCACTGGTTGAGCGCGCGATCGCTGAATTTGATCCGCGCGATCCCGCTGCAACTGTTCAGCGGCTACTTGAGATCCGCGACACCATTGGAAAGCTTCAACGCAATGTGTGGACTACACGCAAACTCGAAGAAGTGGAGCACCTCATCGTCGACTGCCTTGGCTTGTACGTGGAGGTAACGGCATCACACTACCAGATCGCCCCTGGTGAGCTGGTGACAGCTACGATTGAATTGATCAACCGATCGGATTATCCTGTGCGGATAGCCGGTATCGAGACAACCGGGTTGACGTGGGACTCTACATTCACGGCTGACCTGCGGACCAATCATCCGACCACACTGACCGTGAAGACGCATGTTCCTTCCGATGCTTCATTCTCGGATCCGTACTGGTTGCGCGAGTCGCACACAACGGGTCTGTACACCGTCGCGAATGCAGAGATGATCGGCATGCCACAAAACGACCCCGCGGTCGGGTTCACGTTCGAAATCGCCATCGGAGACCGTCGTCTTCGCTTGACGCGGCCGCTGATCTACAAATGGGTCGATCCGGTCCGCGGGGAGTTGTGGAGACCGTTCGAGATCGTTCCACCGGTCACTGTGAATCTATCGGAGGAGGTAATGGTATTTGGAAGCCAGGAGCCCCGGCAGATGAGGCTCTTGCTTCGATCTTCAAGCGACAAACCACTTCGCGGCACGGTACGACTATCGTTGCCAGATGGCTGGCGCGCTGAACCGCCCACGTCTCCCTTTGAGCTAAATGCCCGGGGCGCGGAGGCGCTGGCGGTCGTTTCCGTCTTCCCATCGGCGATTGAACATACTGGTGTGATGCGCGCAATCGTCAACGTCGACGGAAAAGACTACGACCGTGCGCTTCAACTGATCGCGTACGACCACTTCCCTGCTCAGACGCTGCTGCCCAGAGCGGAAGCTAAAGCTGTTCGCATTGATCTCAAAACAGCGGGTCAACGGATAGGCTATATCCGCGGTGCTGGTGACGATATTCCCGCCGCGCTTCGAAATATGGGTTACACCGTCGTCGAAATGAATAACGACGATATCACCCCGCAGAATCTCCGTGGCATGAACGCAGTTGTTCTCGGCGTCCGCGCCCTCAATACGAATGAAAGATCGCGATACTTTATGCCGGCAGTCCTGGAGTATGCAAAAAATGGCGGAACCGTTGTAGTTCAGTACAACACGAATGCAAGACTCCTGGCAGACCAGTTCTCCCCCTATTCTCTTGAGATCGGTCGAGATCGGGTCGCGGACGAGACTGCGAAGGTTACCATTCTGAAACCAACGCACCCGGTGATGACAACGCCGAACAAGATCAATGCGAAAGACTTCGACGGATGGGTTCAGGAACGCGGTCTGTATTTCCCATCACAATGGGATCAAAGGTTTGAGGCCGTACTATCAATGGCCGATCCCGGTGAACAACAAAAAACCAGTAGTCTCCTCGTTGCACGTTACGGCGAGGGATATTTTGTCTATACGGGACTTTCCTTTTTCCGCCAATTACCCGAAGGAGTTGCAGGTGCGTATAAACTCTTTGCGAATCTTGTATCTTTGGGGAATGGGACTCCGCCGCGCGGGAAAGCAAAAAACAAGTGATCGAAAATCAATAGGTCATGGACGAATCTGAGAAACCACCATTGTTTAGTTCCTGGTCCGGCTGGTATGCCCTTATTCTGGGTGCGCTGCTAATACAGATCGTCCTTTATTATCTACTAACCGCAGCCTTTTCATGAACACGATCGACTGGGTCGTACTACTACTCACCATTCTCTTCATCGTTAGCTATGGAACGTGGAAGACGCGAAAGACCGCTACGATAGAGGGCTATCTCAAGGGTGACAACAGTTTGAAATGGTGGATGATGGGTATCTCCATCATGGCTACTCAAGCAAGCGCGATCACCTTCCTGTCTACACCCGGACAAGCGATGGAAGACGGCATGCGTTTTCTTCAATTTTACTTCGGACTGCCGATCGCGATGGTCATTATCTCTGTTACGATGGTGCCGATCTACTATCGCCTCAAAGTCTATACCGCTTACGAATATCTGGAGACCCGCTTTGATCGTAAGACTCGTACATTGACAGCTCTCCTGTTTCTCGTCGGTAGGGGACTCTCTGCAGGCATTACGCTATTTGCTCCCGCGTTGGTCCTGTCGACGATTCTGAACCTTCCTGTGGTGCTGACGACGATATTTATCGGAACGCTTGTGATCGTCTACGTGGTTTCAGGAGGTACGAAAGCAGTCAGTCTGACCCAACGTCAGCAGATGGCGGTGATCATGGGAGGCATGCTGCTTGCCGGCGTGTTGGCGTTTTACCTCATACCGGAAGAGGTTAGCTTTACGGATACCGTGCGCATCGCCGGTGAGATGGATAAACTTAATCTGGTCAATCTCGAGTTCAATATTCAGGATCGCTATAATATTTGGTCGGGATTGATCGCCGGCACCTTCCTTTTTCTCTCGTACTTCGGAACAGATCAGTCGCAGGTCGGTCGATATCTCGGTGGTACTTCGGTGGCACAAAGTCGACTGAGCTTGATGTTCAACGGTCTTCTGAAGATTCCGATGCAATTCATCATTCTCTTCATCGGGGTACTTGTGTACGTGTTTTATCTGTTCATTCAGCCCCCTGTTTTTCATAATCGCGTGTTACAGCAGCGTGCGATGCAGACAGAGCACGCAGATTCTCTTCGGTACTATGAAGAGCAATTTAATGCCGTGTATGCACAGAAGCGTCATGCGGTAGATAAGCTCGTTTCCGCGATTCAATCAGAAGATGAACCTTCAATTGCAGCTGCCAGCTCCACGGTCAAGGCCTACCAACAGGAGGAACTCGTACTGCGCAACAACGTTAAGGCTACAATCGCCAAGGCGGTCCCGAACGCAAAGACTCGCGATACCGACTACATGTTCCTGAACTTCGTGTTGACTAACCTTCCGCACGGTGTGATCGGATTGCTGTTGGCGGTTATGTTCAGTGCTGCCATGTCGTCTATGGCGGGAGAGTTGAATGCACTTGCATCGACTACTTCTGTCGACATCTACAAGCGGTCGTTTAATCCGAATGCTTCCGATGCCCACTACCTCGGAATGTCGCGGTTGTTCACGGTGATGTGGGCAGTGCTGGCAATGGTGTTCGCGATGATGGCGAACTTCGCCGAAAACCTGATTCAGTTTGTCAACATCATCGGCTCGCTGTTTTACGGTACTATTCTGGGTATCTTTTTGACGGCGTTCTACGTCAAGCGCGTTAAAGGAACTGCAGTCTTCTGGGCAGCGATTATTGCAGAGGTTGTTGTATTCTATTTTTATAAGTTTACCGACGTTGCCTACCTGCTTTACAATATCATAGGGTGCCTGACAGTGATCATACTGGCTCTGGTATTTGAGGCGGTGCAATCTCGTAAAGGACCTGAAAGGGCTAGTTGATCGCCAGTTTTTGCCCACCAAGAACTTTGACCAGCGCCACGGTGTCGCCGTGACAATCGATTCCTTTGCCGAATTCGATAATCGTATAACCGCAGTCGACTTCACTTCGTGTCATTTGTGAATCTCTTTCTGCCCGAAGGCTGGCGCCGATCATGGCGAGCAGTATCAGTAATAACCCCAGGATTGTCACAAGCGTTTTCATAGTGTTGTCGTTGAGTTCTTGTGGGACAGTTTATCCGACAAAGGGCATGCCCGGCTTTACAGCAGCGGGATAGACGGTCAGGGGAATCGATTCCCCATTGAAGAAGCGGCCGTTATTGGTACGCAATTTTAATTGGAAGCGACGTACAACGTTAACCGTGCAACCCTGGAACCTTATGGAAAACTATCGGATTTATTGTGAGGAAGGCGAACGAGCCGAAGTCATGCGCATATTGCGAACACACAATGACATTGTCATCGACAATGTAGACGCACAGAGTATTGGAATAACGATCGAGCGAAGTCAGCCGGAGGCATTTTTTCGCGAGCTGCTTGACGAAATTGAGCGAGAGGTGTTTCAATACCGCAACGAACGAGACAGTATCCAATAGGATGGAAAAGAAAAGTGTACTATCTTACTTGAAGAACAACCGAACAGTACCTTACTGGTAATAGCTATGCGTTGGCGTGGTCGACAAGTCAGTGGCAATATCTCCGACAGGAGAGGAGCTGGAGGAAAACTCGCTCTCGGCGGGGTTGGTGGAGTCGTAGTCCTCTTACTAGCGGTGCTTCTTGGGGGCAATCCACTGGAAATGATTAATCTCAGCGCACCTTCGGGCGGGGCACCGACGGCCGCGGAGAACGAACAGGCGGAATTTGTCGGCGTTGTTCTTCAAGATACGGAAGATGTATGGAACGATCTGTTCGCCCAGGAGTTCAACGCTGACTACCAGGAACCGATGCTCGTACTTTTCACCCAGTCAGACCAGTCTGGATGTGGGTTTGCCAGTGCGGCAACTGGTCCGTTTTATTGCCCCCTTGACAATTCGGTTTATATCGACCTCAGCTTTGCTGACCAGCTTTCTCAGACCTTTGGAGCCGCAGGCGATTTCGCAATGGCGTATGTGGTAGCGCACGAAGTGGGACACCACGTCCAAAACCTGCTTGGAACATCTGGCAAGGTGCATGAAGCGCGCCAGCGTCTCAGCGAAACGGAAGGTAACAGGTTGAGCGTCGCATTGGAATTGCAGGCAGATTTTTACGCTGGCGTATGGGCACACCACGCCCAGAAAATGAAACAGATCCTCGAACCAGGGGACATCGAAGAAGCCCTCCGGGCAGCGAATGCGATCGGTGATGATCGGTTGCAGAAGCAATCACAAGGATATGTCGTTCCCGATGCGTTTACGCATGGGACATCCGAGCAACGAATGTACTGGTTCAAGCGCGGATTTGATACCGGCGACATCCACGAAGGAAATACATTCGAGCAGCTTTAGATACTCTCACCTCGTCATCCTGGATCGACGATCAAGTTGCGGCCTGCCGGTTGGTAACTGGCGCGTGTCGGTCGCAGGCGCTTTCGAGTTTGTGTTTTTTTCTCCATTCCCTGATCTGAGTTCCCTTCTTATGCCAGAAACGCAAGGAGGCGGGATCGATCTTCCATTTGAGCATAAGCGAACGAATCGGGAGCGACAGCGTATACAGGAAGCGTTTTCGCGTGGGCCAAGCGTAGAGTAAATATTCCTGCCGTATTACCATCGCGGTTAGTTCGCGCATCGCATAGTCCTTTTCCTGCTTTATCCGCTCCATATAGACCGGATGCGGTCCTACGTCGTGATAGTTTTTTTCTGCCCACAGAAATTTGAGTCCGGTGAGCGACGGAACCACATCGAACACCAGTCCGGCAAACTGCGCTTGCCGAAAGAAGTCAACACGTGGATAGGAGTACGTCTCATTGATGTTCTTCCAGTAGCCGATCGTATCAATGACCGTTCGCTTATGTACCACCGCCGTCGCCTCGGGCGGGATCGGCAAAGACGGAAGCATCGGGACATCAGCCCGCGAATGTGTAAACGAGTAAACCCATTGGATGATTGAGAAGACGATATCGGCGTTGGTTCGTTCCAGATGGGCCACTGTATCCTCCAGATGGTTTGGCAGCCAGATATCATCGTGATTGAGGTAGGCTACATATTCACCCCGGCCTCTGCGAATTCCTTCGTTATTCGGTTTGCTCTGGTAGCCCGAATTTTGGGGAAGATTGTACCACTTGACACGCGGATCGTCGGCGAATGATTGCACAACCTGCTCGGTATGGTCAGTACAGCAATCTCCGATCACCCAAAGTTCAAAATTCTTGTACGTCTGCCACAAAACGCTTTCTATCGCGTACTTTAACGTCTCTGCTCGGTTGTACGTGGCGATCACTACTGTGACCAACGGTTTGGCTACTGTGCTCATGCGAATTCCAGGTTTGTTCTCGGCGGAGTAGCTGTACTGCGCTCTTGCGCAGGATCCCAACCGATAGCTTCGAAATACATTTTAAACTCCTCGCTATTGTCGAATTCAACATCATCGAGCGAAATGCGCTCGTCTTTGGAGATGTTGCGCTTGATTCTCAGATTGTCATTTAACAGAATTGGCAGTCCTCGGCTCTGACCGGGCTCATCCAAATTCTCGATTAGCCCGTAGCTGTTGAACCCGCCCATACCGTCAAGCCGGTCGCCAGCACGGAGATCTCGCTTCGCGAACGTGTGAACATTCGTTCTCATGCCGTGAATTGGTTGAAGTCTGGCAGTACCATCGAGGAACGCTTCTGCGATACATTGCATCGCTTCGATGTGGCCCAGGTGGTAAGGACGCGAGAATACATAGTACGGTCCCGGTCCGACATCGGGTGGAAACCAGTTGAACGTGTATTGCTGGAACTTGTCCTCCGTGTGTGCAACGACAAAGACACCGCCTTTTGGCTCACTGCCGAGGACGTAGTCAACCAACGGATGCTGGCGATCCCAGACTTCGTCGAAATTGACGTAGTCAAATATTTCGTTGACATGCTTCATGCGATGGCCGTACATGCCGGGTATCGCGGTTTTTCCATTGATCGCGTTCGCGAGTACCGCCATTTCCACGCACAATTTCGTTCCGTCGGTATACGATGAACACATCTTGTGATCAAGCGTGCGTTTGTCGGCCTCGGGAGCGATCTTAACGGGGTCTGTATAGCGGTCAAGGTAGTTTTTGATATTACCTGCCATGACGATGTCGAGTCCCCATAGCTCGATCTCATCAATCATTTTCTTGATGACTGTAGGCTGGTCCCCGTCAGCGCACGTGTAGACCACGCCGTGCCGCTGCGCTTCCTGCAGTAGTAGCGGGCCGTACATCATCTCCGCTTCGAAGTTCATCATCACTACGTGATGTTGATTTCGTATGGCCTCCCGCGCATGCAGTGCGCCTTGTAATACCGCGTTTGAGGATTCGACCAGCACATCCACCAGGCCGCTTGCGGCCAGCAATTCTCCCTTGTCTGTGACGGCCACCATTCCATTCTGGATCGCGTGGTCGAGGTCGTCCAGATTGTTAACAACCCGGTAGTCGAGTTTTAACCATTTCGCGCATTCGATCGCTTTTTCGATGAAAATGTCGGCGAGAGCCACTGGCTTCATTCCCGGGGTTGCGTGCACCTGATATACGAGACCTTTCCCGATGGAACCAATGCCGATGATGGCGACGGAAATTTTTTTATCGAGAGATTCCAGCCGGGTTTTGAGCGTTTTCATTTGATTCATATGGGCGGTATTACGTGGTTTTACCAGCCGTCGAAATGACGGTGTGCGCAATACGGCAGTAAATTTCCGTGCCCGGTAAGGAGGATCAGGGAGTTGGAAGAATCGGGGAAAAGGTCCGCCGAAGGACCAGGAAGGGAGAAGAACCATAGCCGGAATCGGCTATGGTTCGGAATGATTTATTACTTGAGGGAATTGATCAGTGCTTGATTCATATCCTGATAGTCGCGATTATTCGCTTGTTTCGCTGCATTCAGCGATGCTGTAGCGGTTTCGAGCGCGCCTTTCTTGTCGCCTAATCCCTTTTGGATCTTTGCTTTTTGATGGAGCATCCAGAAGGCTTTCGGGTTGTTTTCAATAGCGATGTTTACCCACTCGAGTGCTTTCTTAAGATCGCGACCGGTTTCCAGGTAGTATACGGCTGCCTGGAAGTAACTGCCGGGGCTAGCTTTTGCGCTGCCACTCAGTGTTGATTCGATCGACTTCATGACTTCGGCATCGTAGTCCACGGCTATCGTAAAAGGAACAGCGGTGTTCTCCCATGCGAGAGTAACTTTCGCAGTCTTGTTGTCAGCTGCGATGTCGTCAATCGAGATGGTGAATGTCTCCACTTTCTCTGCCAGGCGTTTAGTTTTTACTTTGAATTTTGCGGCTTCTTTAGAGGCGTCGTATCCGCCGGTATTTCCACCAAGCGAGAGATCGCGATACAGTGACACTGTCCATTCTCCAGCGTTGGGCCAGGTAAAGATGAGGTACTCACCTTTTGGAACACTGATGTTCTCAACTTTCACATCATCCGAGAATGATATCTTCGTTCCGCTGTTGGCGCCGGTTCTCCAGATTGTTCCATGAGGATACATCACGTCTTTCTCTCCGAAAATCTTCCGGCCTTTGAGGCTCGGACGGAAGTAATCGATTTTCACATCTGTCAGTCCGATAGTACTCGAAACCGAACCAGCCGGGCTCGGCGCCGGTGTCTTGATTTGCGCTTCCGACACCAGTGTCGCAGCGGCCAATGCTGCCATCAATAAGATTTTTCTCATACGTGAATAAAGTTTTAGTTTTAAGACTCCTCTGACCAGACTACATTGGGCGTTAATACCATGTATTCGGATCATTCGGGAGGCGAAGTTAGGAAAAGTTTTTAAGTAATCGGGTTGGAATGAAGCTAAACGGGGATTTTTACCGGCGTGCGAATGTGGTAAAGATCGCGAGAGAGTTGTTGGGAAAAGCATTGTTTACGTCAATCGATGGGGTCGTCACCGGCGGCGTGATTGTCGAGACAGAAGCATATTCATGGCGTGAACGCGGGTGCCACGCCTATGGTCGCCGGAAAACAGCGCGAAACGCAATCATGTTTCAGGAGGGTGGATTCGCATACGTCTATCTTTGTTATGGCATTCATCATCTGTTCAATGTCGTGACCAATCGCCCCGAGGAACCTGAGGCTGTCCTGGTCCGTGCGCTGGAGCCATTGCGGGGTGTGGCCGAGATGGAGCTGCGGCGTCGCGTGTCACGTGAGGGGTTTCGTCTTACCTCCGGTCCCGGCAAATTGACCGAGGCTCTGGGCATTGGACGAAGCTTTAATGGAAAGTCCCTAATGGATAGCGAAATTTGGATCGAAGATTTCGGCATGAAAGTCGCAAGCAGAAATATTGTTGCAAGTGAACGAATCGGCATTGATTACGCAGGTGACGATGCCCGCCTTCCCTGGCGTTTTGCCATACGTGGCAACGCCTGGGTTAGCAAATAACACTCGACCCCCACAATGTTGATATGATTATCAGGAAACCAACTTTACGGACAGATCCGCCTCCTGCTATGCGTTTCTGTATTGTATTCTTATTAGTGCTTGCATCAAGTGATCTGCGCTCTCAGACGATTCAGGACGGCCTTGCGATGGTCAACTCATCATACGATGAACAGAGCCCGGTGATGAGCCCCGACGGAACCACACTGTTCTTCACCATCGGCAATCACCCCCACAATGTCGGAGGAAAGAAAGATCCCGGTGATATTTGGTTTGTTCGGTGGGAAGAAGGGAACTGGTCTACACCTATACACGGAGGAACTCTACTTAACAACAAGGGCTATAATGCCGTCGCGGGACTATCCCCCGACGGCCAGCAACTTTCTCTTCACGCGCATTACGGCACGCAGACACAGGGAATTGCCGTCTCAAGGCTTCGAGGTTCCGCCTGGTCACCTCCTGAGAACATCAATATTCCGTATTACTTTAACAAGTCATCCACGTTGTGCGGTTCGCTTTCGACCGACAACAATATCTTCGTGTTTTCCGCTGAGAGTTACGGCTCATACGGTGTAGACGACATCTACGTCAGCATCCGCGAGAATGGAAAATGGACCGAGCCGAAGAACCTGGGTAATGCAATCAACACACAGTTTCAGGAACTCAGCCCCGCGCTAAGTGAAGACACGCGCACCCTGTTCTTCTCGAGCAACGGTCGAAGGGGTTTCGGTAGCTTCGATATCTACTCGGCGGTTCGCCTGGACGACACGTGGATGAACTGGTCAACTCCGGAGAACCTCGGAGCGATGGTCAACACTGAGGGCCGGGAACTTTATTACCGACCTTATGACTCGCGCGGTTTTGCCTTATTCACAACAACGACGAGCAGTGACGGCTACGGTGACGTGCGCGTGATTGCTCCGCGCGAAATGTTGCCGCTTGATAACCCAATGGTATCAGCGGAGCAAATGGTGGTGGCGCCACCGCAGGGCTCCGAAACAGTCGTGGAAGAAAGCACATCTGCGAATCGTGATCACGTGAACGTGCGCGGTAAGATTACCAATTCAAGAACGGGGGAACCCATCTCGGCACGGTTGTCATTTGAAAGTGCGGGACGTGAACCGCACGCTGCGCGATCCGATTCCGACGGCTACGCTGTTTCAGTCCCGTCCGCGCCGTATACGGTCCGGATTGAAGCCGCCGGCTATGTCAGTATGTTAGAAAAACTCGACATTAATGCATTCGAGATGCGCGATCTTGAAATGAACTACCGGCTACAACCCGTTGAAGTAGGAACTACCGTTAACCTGAAGAATGTCCTCTTTGCTCAGACGAAGACGGATATTTTACCGGAATCATTTCCCGAACTTGATCTTGTTGTGGCATTCATGAAGGACAACCCCAACGTCCGAATCGAACTGATGGGGCATACCGACGGGCGGGGGGTACACGCCGACAACGTCCGCCTTTCCCAGCAGCGCGTGAACAAGGTCAAGGAGTACCTGGTTTCCAAAGGGATTTCACCACGACGCATCACCGGGAAAGGCTTTGGGGGATCGAAACCCATCGCCAGCAACGACACCGAAGAATCACGCAGGATGAATCGCCGCGTAGAGTTTGTGATCCGCAGGTTTTGAGGGAATCGCTGACTCGGAATTGTTTGCTAGAAGCCGACGGCGCGGTCGTCTCCTCTCGGGTCAGCGCCGCCCTCCAGTCTCCCGTCGGGCAATACCAGGATCGCATCTACTCTACCTATCCCATTCCAGTAGTAATCACTGAAGCGGTGCCCTAATTTCGCCAGTGCGATGCTGTCGTTTCGCGCGATGGCACCGTTCTCGGGAGAAATCACTTCAGGAATCCATTGACTGTGTACGCGTTTGGCGTTGACGGCTTCCTGCATACCCATGTTGAAGTCGACGACGTTGAGAATTGTCTGGAACACCGATGTAATGATCGTCGAACCGCCGGGCGTACCGACCACCATAAGCAGTTTTCCGTCGCGCTCGAGGATTGTAGGTGTCATCGAACTCAGCATTCGCTTTCCAGGCTCGACTTTGTTCGCCTCGCCGCCAATGACACCGTACATATTCGGCTGCCCTGGTTTAGTACTGAAATCATCCATCTCGTCGTTTAGGAAAAATCCTGCACCCGCCACGACCACGGCTGCGCCATACGAATCGTTGAGTGTGGTTGTCACGGCCACTGCGTTCCCGTGTGAGTCCACCACCGAAAGGTGGGTGGTCTCGTGTGATTCAGCGGCGATGGGCTCGCCTTCGCGTATCTCGCGGCTGGGTGATGCCTTTCCTGGATCGAACGACATCATCCGCTTTTCGCTATAGGACTTGTCGATCAGTTCCGCGACTGGAACCCGGAAGTAGTCGGGGTCGCCGAGCCAAGCGGCACGGTCGGCGTAAACCCTACGCTGCGCCTCAGTCATCAGATGAAGTGTCTGAGCGCGGTTGTGTCCCCACGTGTGCAGGGGATATGGTTCGACAGCATTCAGGAGTTGCAGAAGCGCAATTCCTCCGCTTGATGGCGGACCCATTGAAATAACTCCTACGTCGCGATAGGTGCCCCTGACAGGTTCCCTCCAGACGGCTTGGTACTCCGCGAGATCTTTGTGCGTGATCATGCCACTGCCGCGCTTCATTTCCTCAACGATCAGATCAGCCGTGGTACCGGTGTAGAACCCATCCCGGCCGTGGTCGCGGATGCGCTCAAGCGTATGGCCAAGATCCGACCAGTAGATAGAATCCCCTTCCTTCCATTCGCGAATCAGGAACTCTGGAAGGATCGTATTGTATCGCCGCAAGGTATCCTGCAGCCGGGTGAGGCTCTTGGCCTGACGACGGGTCAATGCGAAACCATTCAACGCGAGGTCTATCGCAGGCTGGACCAGTTCACGCCAGGGGAGGACACCGTACTTCGCATGGGATTCATACATACCCGCGACGGAACCAGGAACACCGGCAGATAGGTGTCCCCGCTCACTTAGGCCGGGGATAACATCTCCGCTTTCGTTCAGGAACATGTCCCGCGAAGCGGCGCGCGGGGCTTTCTCGCGGTAATCGAGTGAGGCGACGGAACCATCGGCCCAGCGGACAACCATAAAACCTCCTCCACCAATATTACCCGCTGAGGGGTATACAACCGCAAGCGCAAGTTGTGTCGCGACCGCCGCATCAACCGCGTTTCCTCCTTGCCGAAGAATGTTAACCCCGACTTCCGATGCCAGGGGATGAGCTGAAACGACCATAGCGGATTCCGCAATCGGTCCGATCTCCGGCTTTGACGAGGGATACTTACACGCAACCGCAGCCAAAGCAAGTAAAAGCGGAAAAAGGCGTTTTGTCATTATTAACATTGGTAAAGTGAATGGAAAATTCTTAATTCAAGTCAAAGTTATACTTCATGAGTCTTCGGAAAGAAAAAGCGGCGAGGTTAAAGGTTCAGGTGCTGGAGCATACATTGAAGCTGATTAGGAAGAAAGCGTTTGAAGATATTTACGTTGAGGATATTTGCGAAAAGGCAAAGATATCAAAAGTCA
>JBIQJZ010000043.1:0-12764 GCA_044507115.1 Flammeovirgaceae bacterium
GAAACCAACTGTGATGGGAACTGCTTGATCGGTCAGTGAACTGGAGCATCACTTCCACCAACAACCCCTTGACCTCAATGGAATTTGTCAACGCTCCATAATAATTTAGACGTCGCACAAAGGAAGCAATTTGGTCACCTGTCGAAATAGTACCGGAACCATCAAGATCACTGAATTGATAAACTCCTGTCACCGCATCAACTGGACCGTGCTGATAGGCATACGAAAAGCCCTCGATTGGCTGGCCTATCTTATAGCGTAAAGCATTTGGAGATTCCTCGAGATTCGGATACTCAACAAGATAGTTCCGTGGTATCGAAAAATTGAATGACGTCGTCCATGTCAGACCTGCGGACTGAATATTCAGCGACTGCATTTCAAACTCCCATCCTGTGTTTTCAACAGTAGCCGGTAGGTTATATTGAATAGTACTAAAGCCAGTGGTCGCTGGCAACGGTAACCCCACGAGTTGGTTTGAGGATCGATTCCGGTAGTAACTAGCGCCGAGTGAAATTTTGCTGTTCAAAAGTTCCACTTCCACGCCTACCTCAATCTTTCGGTTGCTCTCCCATCCATAGTCATGATTCGCGAGTCTAGAAGGAATTAGCGTCGGCTTCCCTTCGTATTGTTCCCAGACAGACTCGACGCTCGAGTACGTATCAAGATATCCATAATTCCCAATCTGATCACTTCCAGTTATCCCGTAACTCCCCCGTAATTTCGCAAAACTGAGAAATGGTAAACTTTCCTTCAAAAACTGTTCGTTGGAAATGATCCACGCGAACCCTACAGCTCCAAAATTTGCAAATTGTCTCCCCGGTCCAAATCTGCTGGATCCGTCTCGCCTGCCTGTAAGATTCAGAAAAATTCGATGATCAAAAGCATAGTGAAGGCGACCGAAAAGCGCCGTGTACCTATACTGAAGATACTTGTTGCTAGCAGAAATGCCATCGGCCGGTGCCGCAGCGATGCTGTTAAGCAAGGCGCCATTTGTAATCCCCGAAACGCTTACGATGGCCCCTTCAGTAAGATCGTTCTGAAAAGTACATCCTGCCAGAACAGTGAATTCTCCTCGTCCTACATCGGTTAAGTATTGAATCTGCGGCTCAGCAATCCAAGTACTTGCGAATGTATTTGAAAAATTGGCGGAACCCGAAACGCCTACCCCAGACGGGTTCTTACCGCTTATCGGACTCAAGCTTCGCTCCCGAATTTGTGCCGTATTGTATCCAAAACTCGAGGTTATTGTCAACTTTTGAGATGGACAGTATGCGACCTGCAAACTTGAAACCGAATTTAACGTGATCGCCCGATAATCATTCTCTAAGCTGGACAATGGATTGCTCCAGGTCCCCCCCTGCCAGTTTAACTCCCCGGCGTCGGTGTACAACGATGGAGCGTTTGGTGGTAATGTATATATCACGCTGAAGAAATTAGCTGGACTTAACCTGTTTTCTTCTAGCCCCGCCGTCGCAGAATAGTTGAACCTAAATTTCTTGTCAAGTGACGTGTGATTCAAATTGAGATGAGTTGAACTTCTGGAATATCCCATATTTCCTGGGTGCACTGTTGTTTGCCGGTTGTGACTACCTCCGATCAGGAACCTAGTACTTGGTGATCCGCCGCAAACACCAAGTTGCATCGTACTAAACCGAGCAGTGCCCCCAAACAATATCTCCTGCCAATCAGTAAATCGATCTTTCTCCCATACTCCATTGAGGTCATAGTCCGCCGATCCTGGAGTACGGTTGTCGTTAGCAAACGCCTCCTCTCTCATCTCGAGATACTGCTTAGTATCAAGTAACTCCATCCGGCTTGCTATATCTCCAACGCCAGCCTGAAAGTCAAAATCAATTTCGGTACTACCGCTTTGACCTTTCCGTGTGGTAATCAGAACAACACCGTTCGATCCACGCGATCCGTATATTGCCGTTGCATCCGCATCCTTCAACACTTCGATACTCTGAATATCTGACGGATTAATGATGCTCAGAGGACTAGGTTTCCTAAGGATACCAGATGGGTGTATTTGCAAGTGGCTGTTAGCAGTGTACGGTACCCCATCAATCACATACAAGGGATCATTTCCATCATCCCTCAAACTATTCCTCCCCCGAATCTGTATCCGAAACCCGCTGCCTGGTGTTCCCGAATCCTCCGTGATGTACACTCCCGTCATCCTTCCCTGTATCGCAGCCATCGGGTTTTGTACGGGTTGATTCGCAATCGCTTTTGCGGAGACGCGTGAAATGTTTCCGGTGCGCTCCCGGTCCTTGACTTCCCAATACCCCGCATTCACAACAACTTCTCCGAGGTTGAGTGCATCCTGCTTCATCGTTACATCAATAACCGTCCGCGCACTGACCGGAATCTCAACTGATACGTAGCCGATGAACGAGAACACCAATACGTCATTCTCCTCTGCCCCGACGGTGTACAAACCCTCCGCGTCTGTTGTCGTGCCGTTCGTGGTGCCCTTGACCAATACACTCACGCCTGCCATTGGCACACCAGTAGCTTCATCTTTTACACTTCCTGAGATCTGCATCAGCAAAATGTCACGCGTACGCATGCTGCCCTGGCTGCCGGCCGGAGGTGCGTCAATCTTTTCCACGGGTTCAACCTTCTTCAGTGTGATCACTGCATCCTTTTCATGCACGCGGTACTGGATGTTCCGCGCGCGCAACAACTCGTCGAGTACGAAGCGCAACGCGCGCTTCTCAATCGCGAGCGTGACGTCGGGCTCCGTCTCCAGTTGGTCGACGCTATAGGCGAATTGTATCCGCGCAACTTTCTCGAGCTCCTTCAATGCGTTCTCGAAGGGGACGTCGACAACGTGGAGCGTAACCTCCTTGTCGAGCAGCTGCGCGTAGTTGGGATGGGAGAGGGTAACTCCGCACAAGGTGATGGCGAGAACTGCCTGGACCGCACATGCATTCATAATGCTCCAAAGTTTTGCGGTAAAACTTTTTTTCATAAATTGAATTGTTTTGGTCTTGTTTCCTGATTGAAATAGGACAAAGCACCCCCTTCCACCCAATACGGGCGGTCCATCGTTGCAAGCTTTGGAATCAAGGGTACAACCCGCCAGTGGCGGATGAGGCCCACCTTCGTTACAGCGGAGGTGGGTTTTCTTTTCCTAGGTGGAATCTGTTCGTGTCGTCTGCATTCGTTTCATAGGGTAGGTTTAGTAGTGGTCGGGGTCTTATTTGCAGCCACTGCCATTAATGGTTACAGCATCCTGCTCAATTTCATATGTCAATCCGAGAACTTCCGATACCAATCGCAACGAGTGGTCGAGCGACTTGTCCGTCAGGTCTATCGTCATCCTGCAGTTTCCAATCGATTCGTCCGATAGTATCATGGTTACGTTGAATTTTGCTTCCAGCTTTCGCAGGACTTCCGCCATGTTGGTACTCTCAAAGTGCATGTCGTATTCGGTATGCTCGGTTAGCGTGGCAATCTCATCGGGCGGCGCACCAACCTTCTCAACCGATCCGTCCAACTGACAGATCGCTTTCTCCTGCGGCAACAGGTCAATGCCGTCGGGATCTGCTGCGGTGGAAAGATTCACTCGCCCGGTCAGCACCGTCACTTCTACAACTCCGTCCGTCGAACGGATGCTGAAGCTCGTGCCGAGAACGGTGATACGTGTGTTTCCACATTCTACTATAAAAGGTCGCTCAGCGTCTTTCGTTACTTCGAACAACGCCTCCTCCCCTTCGAACGTCGCGTACCGCGTGCGCTCGTCCGGCTTCTCGCGATAAAGAACCTTAGTTCCACCTCGCAACCAAACCAAAGAGCCATCGTCGAGAATAATCTTTTCGACATTTGCTTCCGAGACCTGGCCTGCGTCATGTCGCAACGTCATCAGGTACCACGTCGAATAGGAGAGCACACATACGACAAAAAGCGACGCAGCAATCCGCAGCAACCATCGATCAGCACGTGCCTTTTTCCGCGGCTTTAGTTTCGCAACGTCAGTAAGTCCGACTGCGCCACTGGTGAGTTTGGCAAAGATGCGGTCTTCCTCCTCTTGTGTGAGTTCAAGGTCGGTGTTGTCCTCCGCGCCCATCACGTCCAGCCACGCTTCGATCTTCAGGCGCTCCGCCTCAGAGACTTCGCCCCTGACATATCGTTCCATAAGGTGATCCAACGCCGACTTTTCCATGTGAAGAATCCTGTAAGGTGTGATCTAATTTACAAAATCGACCAGCCCTTTCCATTAGAGTGACGGTATTCTGACGGACTATGAGATAAAAAGAAAATTATTGCGGAATTCGCGCTGATGTTACTCCGCTGTTCGGAAAATCTTGTCGTATGACGCCCGGAAATGGCTGAATGCCTTCGATATATAGAGTTCGACAGTTCCCTTGTTGATCTTCATGCGCTCCGCAATCTCACCGTTCGTGAGGTTTTCGCTGATGCGGAGACGGATCGCTTCCTGGCATCGCCCGGGTAACGCGTCAATGTGCTGCAACAATGCAGCGTGAATAGCGCGCGGATCGCGCTGCTCTTCCTCATCCAGGGAATCGTACACAACTTCGAAAAGCCGATAATGATCACCGAACCTGCGCTTGACATCCCGGTGACTGAAGTACCGAATCACTGTATATCGTACAGAACTGAATAGATAGTGCTTCAGGGAAGTGATCATCAATTGCTCGCGCCGCTTCCAAAGGGACTCAAAGACATCGTGTACAATCTCTTCGCAATCCTCACGAATACGAATCTTCCGCATCGCGAAGGCAAACAGCTCTTTCACATACTTCCGGTAGATCATCTCAAACGCACTTGTATCTCCCTGCCGCAGCAGTTCGATCAACTCCGCATCGGTATAGGTGTGATACGGATTCATCGGCGCGGGAATAAAAAGGAATCAATTCGATCCGCACGTCGCCTTCTGAATGTTGTCGGTGATGATTTCATGTGACTTCATTCGTTCGTTACAGGCATCCTGTAGAACAAAGATAGGAAAGTTCATAATTACGGCGTCATTTATGACTCCTATTTGATCAACTATCGGTGGCAATTTTCCTGATGTGGATCGCAACCGCAAATTTGAAGAAGCCGTCGGCAAGAAGATCAAGGAATTTCGTCAGGCACGAGGATGGTCTCAGGAATACCTGGCAAGTGTCATCGGAACCGACAAGAAACAAATTCAACGAGTCGAGAAAGGTCTCTTTTCACCGAACCTGAGCACGATCACGGCCATCGCCAAAGCAGTCGGCCGTCAACCATTCGAATTCTTCAAAGTAGGATTCGACGTCGACGTTGATCCGATGGTCCCCTCTCCAAAGCGAGCCTCGACGAAAATCTGGATTATCAAACTCATCAAAGAGACTGACTTTCTCCACTCATATAGAGAAGTACGTGAAGTCGTCGCGGAATGTAAACGTGAATACCGGGTAGTACTGAAAAGCTCCGCTGTTTCCGGAGTTATGCGTGATCTGGTAAAACAGAAGAGTCTGGTAAACAAGAAGGCAGCAATCCAGGGTCGTTATCTTTACAAAGTAGCCAGCAAAAGAAAGAAGAAATAGTATATGGGTTATCGGTTCCTCAGTCACTTATACAAGTGAACACCACAGCGGAACACGCAGGACCGGATATAGCACCTTTAATTATCTTCTTCATACGGCTTGGTTAAATAAAGGATCCGGCTCCTGTTTGTTTCGCGAACTTAGCTAATCCATACGCACGATGAGTGAACCGGTAAACCTCTCGAAGCTGATCGACCGAATGGAGCTCTTGGTACATGATCTGCGCGATCACCGAGATGATATGGTTGTCCATTTCCATATCAACCAGTTCTTTTACCTTCAAAAGATCGAAGAGTTGAAGATGCTGCAAACTCAAATCGAAGATCTCCGCGAAGACATGGCTCGCATCTCCGCGCGACTACAAGCGTCGTACGACCTCTGTGTCTCCGAATGGCGAAAGGATGCGCGGTGGCTGAACGCTCATTCCGTACAGAAACGGTGGAAGTCGATTCTCTGAGTGCCGGCATCAGTTGACAAACCAGGTCTGGAAAAGAAAGACCAGTAGTAATCCGAAGATCATCGCTAGCAATACTGAAATGATTGCACGCATGCGTCGGCGTCGCCGCTGATCTTTTCTGACGCGATGTCGTATCGCGTCAAAAGCTCCTTCCTGCGGATGACGGTCTTCCACCAGCATCGTGCTGCGCCACAAGAGACGGATGTTTTCATACTCGCGTCGGTTTTCCTCCGATTCGTGTAGCCAACGCGCAAGCGTTCTTTGCTCAGGCAAATTCGCGTCGCCGGCAAGTACCTTGTAGATAAGTGTAACACGATCCATGATGAGACTCTATCACATACTCTTGAAGCCCTATGCCGCGATCAGGTTTTCTTTTTGCTCCTGGCCTCCAGTTCATTCCGAAGTCGCTTTCTTGCACTGGTCAGGCTGCGTTCAACAGCCTTGATCCCCACACCCAGACGAGCTGATATCTCCGGATTGCTCAGTTCCTCGTCGAGTTTCAACGTGAGACACTCGCGTTCCCGCTGTGGAAAACGGGCGATCATGTCGCGAATTTCCTGCGCATACTCCAGCTGTAGATAACCCGACTCGGGTGAACGCTCATGTCGCTGCAAGGTTCCTGCGATCCGTGCTTTCTCCCGGCTTTGCGCATTCACCTCATGATAATAGGATATCGAACGATTGCGTACTACGCGCACAAGATAATGCTGGATAGAGCGTTCCTGTTCCGCACCGAGGCGTCGTGCGTTTTTCCAGATATGACAAAAGGTTTCCTGCACAATGTCTTTCGCGGCCTCGTGATCATGAGTGAGACTGAATGCAATCTTCAGTAGCGCGGGATAATATTGGTCGCAAAGAATCCTGACGGCTTTCCCCGGGAGGGAAAGCAGCAACTTCCTGAGCTCATGATTATTGAGAGGGCCTGACATCGACTGAAGATTGTCGCGGATCACCCGGACATCCACCGGGTAAACCGTATTACCACAAATGCACCCCTAGCCACCGAAAGGGCTCAACACATGCCTACATACTATTAATATAGTAATTGTTTTAGAAAATTGAAAGGCTCCGTCGGAGAAGCTTCGGCAGAAGAAGGCACGGACCGCCCGGAAATTAACCTGAGCGAGGGATTGAGAACGAAATGGTGGCTCCTTCGTTTACTTTGCCTTTGGCCCACACATTACCTCCATGGCGCTCAACAATGCGCTTGACCAGCGCCAGACCGATTCCAGTACCTTCAAACTCCGCATCGGAGTGCAGGCGCTGGAAAACATGAAACAACTTCGACACATATTGCTGATCGAAGCCCGCGCCGTTGTCCTTTACAAAAAATATATCCTCATCACCCTTCCGACTGTGGCCAATCTCGATGCGGGGCTGTGGCACCTTCGCAGAATACTTAATCGCATTCGACAGCAGGTGCTGCCATACCATTGTAAAAAGCCCACGATCTACAACCACCTCCGGCAGCTGATCGATGGTGAGCGTTGCTGAAGGAGCAAGTGCATCTTCATACGTCCTGGCGCAGTCTCGAACAAGATGGTAGCTGTCAACCTTCGCGCGCGACAACTCCCGGTTGCTAAGACGGGAAAACGAGAGCAGGTCGTCGATCATCTGATTCATGCGCATGCCATTGCGGCGAACGATTGACAATGCTTTCTTTCCGGATTCACTCAGTACACTATGATCCTCTTCCTCGATGATCAGTGAGTACCCGAGAATCGCACGCAGCGGGGCACGCAAGTCGTGAGAAACGGAGTAGGAAAATGCCTGTAATTCTTTGTTAAGGGTCAACAGTTTTTGATTGGCAGCCTGCAGTTCCGCGGTTCTTTCCGTCACGCGGCGTTCCAGCGTTTCGTACACATTGATATTTTCGATCGTTACAGAGGTGATGTCCGCGAGCGATTGCAGAATACTGACTTCGCGTTCAGTTGGTACGTGACGGGTAGCCCAGTAGTTACCAATGGCGCCGATCGGATTAAGAGTCCGGATAGGTACCATGGCCAGGCTCTTTACAAACGTCGGTCGGTAAACATCGTGCGGAATGCGATCGTCCTGAAACACATCTTCGATCAGCGCAGACTCCTTGTTGCGCATTACCCATCCGCTGATACATTCACTCATCGGAAAGCGACTTCCTTTCCACAGAGGACTTATCGCGTCTTCCTCCGCATAGAAACACTTGTCACCCTCCTTGAGGATAAACGTTGCACCATCCGCACCCGTCAACTCCCGCGCAGCCGTACGAATAATTCGCATCACATCCGGAAGAGTACGCGCGAGTGACAACTCCTGGATCGCATCGACAAGCGACTTGAGCGTAGTACGGTCCATCAAGCCATGGGTTATGACATCACAAAATATGCCTTTTGATGTACTTATTCCACCCTCGACCAAGGCGCAGGCTTCCATTCAGAATTGGCCAAAACATAAGCGCACTACCTTAAGATAAAGGAGGCGATTCTATAACTAATTGATTTTCAGTCTCCATTTTTTGAAGAATAATTATAGATTAGAATCATTCTAAATAATTTGGACGTATTCCGATCGTCCTGTACATTGCCGCTTTATTTAGAATCATTCTAAAAACGATGAAAGCTACCCTAACAACCCTTCTCGCCCTATGCATCCTCCAGCTGAACCTGTGGGCACAAATCACTGGTTCCGTAAAAGGAACTGTTCGAACCTCCGACGGCGCTCCCGCGGAATTTGTCAATATCAGCATCGAAGGATCTCCGAAAGGCTCCGTCGCCGACCGCCGCGGAAACTTTGAGATCCGGAATCTCGCGCCTGGCAAGTACGTCGTGAGCGCATCGTTCGTCGGCCTGGCAACGCAACAGCAATCCGTCGAGATCACCGCGGGTCAAACGACGGTCATCTCATTTGTGCTCGCCGAAGACACCGACCAATTACAAGAGATTGTCATTTCCGATTGGAAAGAACGCTACAGTGCTGACCGCGTTTCACGATCTCTTCGACTCTCCGGATCACTGATGGAAGTTCCGCAAAACATTCAGGTTGTCACACCCGACATGATGAAGGATCAACAAATCATCAGCATGAGTGACGGCCTCATCCGAAACGTCAGCGGAACCGTACGACAAGAACACTGGGGCGACCTCTACACCAATTTGGTGGCACGCGGATCACAAATACAAGCTTTTCGCAACGGCTTCAATGTTGTCAACTCTTACTGGGGTCCGCTGACCGAAGACATGTCATTCGTCGATCATGTTGAATTCGTAAAAGGACCAGCGGGATTCATGCTATCAAGCGGCGACCCATCCGGTTTGTACAACGTCGTCACGAAAAAGCCTACCGGTATCAGAAAAGGAGAAGCGACAATCACTGCAGGAAGCTTCGGACTGATGCGATCAACACTCGACCTCGACGGCAAACTAAACGGCGACGGCTCATTGCTGTATCGGTTGAACCTGTCAGCGCAGAACAAGAATTCTTTTCGACCGAACGAATACAACGATCGTTACGCAATCGCTCCGGTTGTATCATACAGGCTCGACGATAAAACAAAATTGACATTCGAGTACAACTACCAACGCGCCAATATGAGCAACGTCGGCTCCTACTATGTTTTCTCAAAAGACGGGTTCGCCACGCTGCCGTATGATCATACTGGTCTTCCGGCAGGGACGCCGGGAACAACCATCGACGATCACGGATTCTACCTGAACCTTCAGCACGACATTGCGGCGAACTGGACACTTACAAGCCAGGTTGCAAAGTTCTTGTACAACCAGATCGGACATTCGATGTGGCCGACCTATGCCAACCAGGACGGCACGTATGTCCGCGGGATCAGCATCTGGGATGCAAAGAGTGACATGGTCATGGGGCAGGCGTTTGTCAACGGTGAGGTCCACACCGGCGCGGTGCGCCACCGTATACTCTCCGGACTAGACATTGCTGCTAAAGACTACATGGCCGACTGGGGACAATTGCACGAACTGGATTTTCCCGACGATGCATTCGACCCGCGGAATCCCAATCTCGGTATTCCCGCCGCAGGCTATCCGAAGTTCGATCGAGAAACTCCACTTGAAGAGCGCGCGCAAATGGCAGGTGGACTCCAGGAACAGCGCTATACCAGCTTCTATCTTCAGGATGAGCTTGGACTTCTCGACAACCGGATTCGCCTGACACTTGCCGGACGTTACACGCACCTCGAGCAAAGTGCGTGGGGTGCTGCACCCGACAAAGCCAAACATTTCACGCCGCGTTTCGGACTTAGCGCGTCAATCCAGAAATCACTTTCGGTATATGGTCTGTATGATCAGGCCTTCATACCGCAAACCGGAATTCTTGTCGGGGGCGGAAAGGTGCAGCCGATCACCGGCAACAACATGGAAATTGGCGTTAAGAAACAATGGCCGGAGGGATGGACCACAACGGTTGCGCTATATCGCATTCTGAAAAACAACGAACTCACCGCCGATCCCGTCAATCCGAACTCGGGTCTAAGCATTGAACTCGGACAAAAGCGGGCACAAGGCGTGGAGTTTGATCTTCGCGGTAGCATCCTTCCGGGGCTCAACGTGGTAGCCAACTACGCATATACCGATTCCCGAGTGATAGACGTCGCAGAAGGCGTGACGTTTCCGGAAGAAGGTTCGCTCGTTCCGGGATTTTCGAAACACACCGCGAACACATGGCTCTCATATGAACTGCGAAACGGCGCGCTGAAGGGACTCGGCATTTCCGCCGGATTTACATTCCTCGGCGACCGCGCGACTTACTGGGAAGCCTCCCCCGACCCGGACAAGGAGATGGAGGACTACTTCAAAGTAGACGGAGGTCTTTTCTGGGAAAAAGACAAGATCAAGTTGACATTGAATGTGTTCAATTTGCTGGACGAATATCTCTACAGCGGATCATATGAATCGTGGATCACTGACACCGATTTCAATCCATCGCCATTGTACAGCTACCAGGTAGAAGCTCCACGCAACGCGCGAATCAGTATGGCGTACCGATTCTAAAAGCTGTTTAGGGTAATAAGGTCTACTTCGAAAACCTTATTACCCTTTCTCAATTTTCTATTCCCTCCTTCGGATTCCTTTTTTCCGGTTTTCTGTTTCACCAAATGTTGTATCCCGGTTGGTGTGTTTCTAATTTCATCATACACCAAACGATAACATTATGAATGACGAGAAAGACCCACTCCTCTCGCCCGGTGACGCACTTATGGCAGAGAATGAATTGCTCAAGCTAAAGCTTGGGCTGGAACACGGTATGCAGTTACCCGAAAGTACACTTCCGCCCCATATCGAAAACCAGTGGTTGCGATCTGTTTATGCCTTCGAACAGCAGTTCAAGGACGCCAAGCGAATCAAGGTTTACGACTACCTTGGTCAACCAACATTCAGGCCTCTCGCCGAACTCACTGCCGAAGAGATTCATGAGGAGCGTCAACGGCTGGAAGTCATCATGGAAAACAACAACATCAATCTCACCTTCCTATGTGACTACAATGAATCGCTCATCTACCGTTTCATCACCGAAGAGTTGTTTCACCACGAAATGGATGACATGCGAATCCCCGGCATGACGTTACACTTTACCTATGAAGAGTTTCATCCCAACCACGACTATGATATTCGCCGCGACAGTACCGATTTTCTGAGTGCCGTCTATGTGCGGGAGTGGAACGAAGAGTTTGACGACATCAAGATCGCACGAGAGACCACGTACGGCGGCAACGTCCATGACCGGAGAACTATTGGCGGCGTAATCCGCGCGTTTCAGGATGCTCACTATCCGCTCAAACTTGAAGAGTCCGAGATTCGCGAAGTGCAAATCGAGGAAGACCTTTCGAAGGCAGCGGTACGGATTGACATCCGCGTATCCGGTAAACGAAAGACAGGAGCATCCGTTCAGTACACCGGTGTCGCCTCCATTTTCTTCACCCGCATCGAGGAGTTCTGGTACATTGAGCGATTCGAGTTACCCGGCTTCGGAAGCAGATGAGGATTACACGTCCTGATTGTTGACAACGGGGATAGTCACTGTAAACACGGAACCCTTTCCAGGCTCAGTAGCGAGATCGATCGTTGCGTTCAGGTGGTTAACAAGTGCCTGCACGGTTGAAAGCCCGAGACCGTTCGAGTGCTCACCAGCAGTGGGTCTCGCGCTGAGCTTCTGGAATCGTCCGTATATTTTGTCCAGGTCGTCCTTATTAAAGCCCGGCCCCTGATCTTCGATCTGGAAGATAACATACTCACCGGAGTGCGATGAGCGAACTCGCACGACACTACCTGGCGAGGAGAATTTGATCGCGTTGGACACCAGGTTGTCAAGGATGCGTCGGATCTGCCATTTATTGGACGTGAATATATACGGTTCCGCCGTGATGTTCAATGCGATATTCTTTTGCTTGGCCATCACCTGGAAGCCGTCGTGCAACTCCTGCACCAGCTCTGTTGTGTCGATCTCCTCACAGGGAAACTGGTCGGAATTTTCTTCCAACTCGCGAACAGTCAACAGCTGATGGATGATTCCATGGCCGTTTGCAAGTGCCTTGTCAGCGATCCCGATCAGTTCGGCAACTTCACCGTTGGCAGACTTATTCTCCTTAACAAGTGATAGTATTCCCTGGACGGTGTTCAGCGGGGACTTAAGATCGTGGACGATCGTATTGATCAAGAGGATTTTTGAACTTGCTGGCACCGACAACCTACACGATATATGGCCCAACCTTGAGCTTTACATACACGGCGGTGTGAGCTTTAAGCCGTACCGCGACCAGTTCC
>JBIQJZ010000043.1:12774-17799 GCA_044507115.1 Flammeovirgaceae bacterium
ATCGTATTGATCAACCCATTTACTTCGCGATTCAATTCGCTGAGTCTATGGTTAGTCTCCACCAGTTCGGCATTCATGCGTTGTCGCTCGCGGGAGGCCCGGCGGATGCTGTGAGCGACGGCCAGTGCCAGAATCAGCATCCCGGAAATTCCGGCAATCACTTTCCATTGATTCTCAATCGTCGCGTTGCGCTGCCTCAGATCAGTGAGCGTAGCCAATCGCGCCTGGGTTTCCCGTTCAAGCTTCACATCCAGGAATCGTCCTTCGATGTTTCCCCGAACAGCCTGGCTCATAATGCTGTCTTTGTACAAGGCGCCGAGGCGATAGTACTCCGCCGCGTCAACAGGCTTTCCCTGAAGGGCAAATATTTCGGCGAGCAACGCGCAACTCCTGGCAGTCACAAGTCTGTTCCCCATCTCGCGGCTCTTGTTAAGCGCGCGGGTCGCGGATTGCTCGGCACCACGCCAATCCTTTAAGCCCTGGTATGCGCGCGCGATTGACAAATGTGTGTGGAGAACCTGCTCCGACACCCCCATCTCTTCATAGAAACTGATACACTGAGTATACAAGCTGAGCGCGTTGTCGTAGTCGCCCCGCAGGCAGTACAGGTCGCCGCGCTGCGCGAGGTTAATCGTTGCCAGGTATTCGTTGGGATGATCCGTTAGAAGATCCCCCACCCGATCGATATAATACAACGCCGAGTCCATCTGCTTCCTGGCCAGGAAGACGTCAGCAAAAAGTTGAAGGGCATACCCGAACTCTTGCGGAGCGTCTGCTGAAATCAGATTTCGATAGCCGCGGCGCGCCCAACTAAGGGCAGCGTCGTAGTCGCCCGATTCATAGTAAGCCGAACTCAGGTTCATGCAGGAAATCGCAGCTTTGTACGAATTCTGTTTCGCGCTGTTCACGAGAAAAGACTTGTAGGCATAGTACGCCCCTGAGGCATAATCGCCCAACGCGTTTGACACACTGCTCAGGTTGTTAAAAACAACAGCCATCTTGACCGTATCTCCCTGGCTTTGGTATATCTCCAGCGCACGAAGATTGTATGAAAGACAGGAGTCGAGGTGACCCAAGTTATACTGTGCAATTGCCCAGCTGACATAGGTATAGGCGATGTCGGATTCATTCTTTGCCTTATCCTTCAGCGCAAACGCCTGCCGGGCGTAATACATGGATTTGTCGATATCAATGTCCATGTAAAATTTCATCAGGTTGTTAGCTTCGCGCAACCGCATCGAGTCCGGCAATTTTTCAAAGACCTTCTCCACGCTGTCGGCGTTGTAGCCAGTTTGAGCGCAAAGCTGGAGGGTGGAAGTGAGGAGGGCAATCAGTAGGGAAAACCGCATTTTTCGGACCACATTTCGGTTCACGTAGGGATAGTGACTTCTGCCCACCTTCGAGGGCGATGCAGAGGAGGGGGGATTCGAACCCCCGGATCCCGTGAAGGATCCCCGGTTTTCGAGACCGGTACGATAAACCACTCTGTCACTCCTCTGTAACCCTCAAATATATCAAAAAGAATTTCTATCTTAGCCGTGTCCAGAGCATGAAGAGAGCGGTTGCCATCGTCGTGATTTTAACTATGGTATTGCATTTCGCAAGCCGCTCCGGGTTCATTTCATACCTCTACAGCCAACGCCATAACATCGCCCTTCACTTGGGCCTGATTGATGAAAAGCCAATCGCTTCCTGCGATGGGAACTACTTTTCCGAAAGTGCACCACTCATTATCTCTAATGATCAGGACGACCATTCGCCAGCGCCGTCCCATTTGTCGTCGGCGAAGGAGATCTTTTTGTTCCTTGAGAGCGTCAACCCCTACGAACCGGACCTGAAGGGTTTACCCATGCTGATCGCATTTCCTATACAACCTGGTCCCTACACGGGACCTTCTCTTGCGATCTTCCAACCGCCGCGCACCTGCTAAGTTGAAACTCAGCGGTGGATCCGCTACAACCCCGTGCACACGCCGCGGGTCTATTTAATCAGTCCCACTCATTCGACAATAATATGAAGACCGGCTATATACTACTCGGCTGCCTGTTGGCAGCTACTATAATCAGCTGCGAAAGCGACGACATCAATCCGACCGAAACAGGATCTCTTATCCTTGAATTCGATACCCGCGCTGGTGACGAGAATTTCGAGCTCAATAAAGACTATGAAAACGCCAGCGGTGAGACCTTCCGGCTCACGAAACTCAACTATTATGTTTCCAACATCATCCTCACGACGACGGATGGAACGGACTATGTCGTGCCGCAGGATTCCTCGTACTTCCTGATCATGGAAGAAGTGAAGGAATCGCAGAAAGTAAGACTCAATAATATCCCCGTTGGCAACTACAACAAAGTGGCGTTTACCATTGGGGTCGATTCGCTGCGAAGCACGATGGATATCAGTAAACGCCATGGTGTACTCAATCCCGCTCACGGACACGACGGCATGTATTGGTCGTGGAACTCGGGGTATATCTTCTTTAAAGCGGAGGGGATCTCACCCGCAGCACCGGCCGAGCTGGACCACAAGTTTACCTATCACATCGGCGGCTTCGGTGGTTACGACACTCCGACCTTGAACAACATCCGCGAGACAACAGTTTCCTTGGGAAATGCGCGGGCTGAGGTTCGCACCGAGAAAGTTCCCCAAGTGCACTTTCACGCCGACGTACTCCAGTTTTTTGCAAACCCTACGTCGCTGAGCATTGCCGAGAATCCAAGTGTTATGACATTCTCTGAATTCTCACTTACGATTTCAGAAAACTATTCCCACATGTTCAGGTTCGACCATGTCCACAACTAGGACTACCCATACCGCAACAGGACTTCGGAGTGCAGGCATTGCACTCCTCAGTCTCCTGTTGTCGATGTGCACTCCGGATGAGCCGAGACCTGCGGAGCCATCCACACCGACACCGCTTAACCTCGCGATACCGTCAAATTTTCCCGAGCCGGTATACGACCTCAGCACGAATCCCCTCACGGTGGAAGGAGTAGCGCTCGGGAAACGGTTGTTCTACGACGGTCGGCTTTCCCGGACGAACCTTGTGTCATGCGGTTTCTGTCACATTCAGCCAAGTGCGTTCACCCACCACGGCCACGACCTCAGCCATGGAGTTGACGACAAGTTGGGCCGGAGAAACGCATTGCCCTTGCAGAATCTCATTTTCTACAAAACGTTTTTCTGGGACGGTGGCGTCCACAACCTCGACCTGGTTCCACTAAATGCGATTACCAGCGAGGTCGAGATGGATGAAACCGTCGATAACATTCTTGAGAAACTACGCGTAGCGCCGAATTATCCGGAGCAATTCGAGAAGGCTTTTGGTACTGACGATATCACCTCCACGCGATTCCTGCAGGCGTTAACGCAGTTTATGGCGACCATGATCTCGACAAACTCCAAGTACGACTTATATGTGAGAAAAGAGAACAATGTTACACTGACGGAAATAGAACTCGCGGGGCTTGCACTGTTCACACAAAAGTGTTCGGGATGTCATGCCTCGGACCTCTTTACGGACTTGTCTTATCGAAACAATGGCTACAGTTCACCGACCGACCTCGCACGCGACAAGGGACGCGAGGAGGTCACGCTGAAGGAAAGCGACCGCGGCAAGTTCAAGGTACCGAGTCTTCGCAACATCGAGTACTCCGCGCCTTACATGCACAATGGCAAGCTCAAAACGCTTGACGACGTACTTGAGTTTTACGTATCCGGTGTCCACGATTCACCGACACTTGATCCACTGCTGAAACAAGGCGACGAGCCGGGAATTCCCATGACCGCAAAAGAACGGAGTGCAATTCTCGCGTTCTTGTATACCCTTACTGATGAACGATATCTGACCGATCGAAAATTTTCAGAATACTGATATGAAAAAAATATTCCTATTACTCGCATCAATTCTATTTATGGTTCCCGAGTCACACGCATGCAACACCTGCGGTTGCGGCGTAGGCAACTATCACTACGGCATCCTTCCGCAATTCCAGGAGAACTTCATTGGATTGCGATACCGCTATCGCTCCTATGTATCGGAGTTAGAACCTGATCACATGGTTCCCTTTTCGTACGAGACTTTTCAGACCACGGAACTGTGGGGCAGGTTCTATCCCACGAAACGAGTACAGGCATTCGTCTTCGTACCCTACAACTTCAACACTCGGGAAGAAGGTGAGAAGACAACCCACCTCTCCGGACTCGGCGATATTGTTGTCAGCGCTAACTACAACCTGATCAATACATATGACAGCACGTCTTCGGGATTAAGTCACAATTTATTGATCGGCGCCGGTCTCAAACTGCCCACTGGCCAATTCCGGAAAATCGAAGACGGTTTGACGATCAATCAAAATTTCCAACTCGGTACCGGAAGCGTCGACCTCCTTTTCAACGCCATTTACACAGTGCGTTACAAAAGCGTCGGTATCAACACGGAGCTGACGTACAACCACAACACGACTAACCGCGACGAGTACAGGTTTGGAGATGCTGCAAGAATGGCGATGAATGCATTCTTCATTCCGAAGACGGGTGCAGTTACGTTAATGCCGAATGTCGGCGTTGGATTGGAAACATTCCACGACAATTACCAATACGGAGATCCATTTCCGGAAACAGGCGGTTGGGCAATGTTATACAACGCCGGTGTGGAGGCATACTACCGCAGTATCGCTGTTGGAGCAACATGGTCAACGGCTGGAAAGCAGGCACTCTTCAATGGAAAGGTGACAGCTAATGACCGCATCGCGCTTCACGTCACATATATGTTCTAGGCTCCGCGCGAGCACGGGCACTGCTGGCTAATGTTTGTTCAGGCGGTGCCCGTCAAGAACGATGCAATTTAAATGCCGGTTTATCGACCGTAAACCGTCTTGATCGAATGCTGAAATGGCTCGATGGCACAAATATTTTGCTCCTGCAATAAAACAACGGGAGTATGAGACAGATCACCATCATCGCCATTGCTGCACTATGTGTTGCAGGGTGTGATCCATCGAATCAAGACCTATCACGATC
>JBIQJZ010000043.1:17809-20801 GCA_044507115.1 Flammeovirgaceae bacterium
AGCACGCAAATCACCGGATCGTGGAAAAACACGAATGCCTTGCCATCCGATGGCATTCAGCGGATTCTAGTGACAGCGTTAACCGCACGTACAAATGCCCGCCAAGCCGTAGAAGACGACATCTCGGCATCGCTGCAGGAAAAAGGATATCAGACTGTCAAGAGCATCGACATCATGCCGCCGACCTTTACAACCGGTACAACCCCCGACCAAGATGAGTTGTTGAGCAAAGTGAAGGACTCCAACGTAGATGCAATATTGACGATTGCTCTGATTGATAAAGAGACGGAATCACGATACGTACCTGGAAGCTACAGTTACGCGCCGATGCCTCGCTTCCGTTACTACGGAACATTTTGGGGCTACTACACGAACTGGTATCCAATGATGATGGACCCTGGATATTATCAGGAAGACAAAGTGTACTTTATAGAGACAAATCTTTATGACGCAAATACACAACAACTCCTGTGGTCTGCACAATCGCAGAGCTACAATCCACAGAGTCTGCCCGGCTTTGCAAAAGAGTTTTCAAAGGTCGTGGTTTCCCGACTTGAGCAAGACGACGTTCTGAGCAACACAACAGGACTGGCGCGCGAGCAACGCAACAGATGATCAAAACTTCGCTACAATCGGCCGCAGAGCATCGGCCCGCCGCTTCTTGAATCGACGTCCGTACCAGATGTATACTCCGGTGACCGGCAAACTCGCGCAGAGGAGGCTGGCAAAAAAGGCGAGAATCTTCCCTGGCAAACCGAGAATAGCCCCTGTGTGTACGTCGTAATTCAATCGTATCAATTTGTCGGCCGCAGTTGATTCGGCATACCGGGCATAAATGTGATCTACCGGCAATTCCTCGAGTGAATTTTGATCGAAATAACGGTAGTCGATCCGCCAGTACAATCCGGCATCGGGGTTGGCATTGGCGGCGATCGCATCGGTGTCATTAACCGGAACATGAACCTCAATTGAATGAGCATCCGGGTATTCGCGCCTCATCCTGTCATAAATCACATCAATCGCTGGTCGTGTACCTGTGTAGTTCATCGTTGTGTCTGACGGCGGATCAACATACACCAGCGACCGTTCACCTCCCGCTGCCTTATAAACACCATTCGCAAACCACTGGAATCCCCAGACAAGACCAGTGAGTGCCAGGATAAGCGCTATAGACGAGACATAAAATCCTAACACATTATGTAGGTCATAGTTGGTTCGACGCCAGCGCGCGTTCCACCTGATGCTAAATCGCTGTTTTCGCTCCTTCCTTTTTCGCGGCCACCACAAGATAAGTCCCGAGATTAGCAGGACAACGAACACAAGGGTTGCCGAGGACGATACCGTTTGTCCAATCTCCGGCGGAAGCCAGAGATAGAAATGCCCGTCGAGGACGATATGAAAAAAATCCCTCTCCATGTCCTTTACCTTCAGCACCTCGGCTGTATAAGGATTGAGATAGGCGATATAATAGTACGCCGGATCAAATTCGAAAAATATCACTTGGGCAGCGCGACCCGGACCAGCGTACCAGATGCCATGAATGTGTTTGCCGGGCAACAACTTCTCGGCTACTTCCTTAAGCGCCGAAGGTGGCAGCACTTCCCGATCCTGGCGAGCAGCGTATCGATACGGTTGCGTGAGGTCTTGTATTTCGGATTGGAAGGCGTAGATGCACCCCGTAACCGAAACGATAAATACGATCAGGCCGGAGGTCAGCCCCAGCCAGAGATGTGCTTGTCCTATCCAGTATTTGAGGGTGCGTTTCTTCGGAGATGCGTTCACGCCCATAAAGATGGACGTCGAAGAACTCCCATGCAACAATTATTTAGAAAAATTCTAAACAAGGATTAACCTCCCTAAACAGCACGAAAACGACCCTTTACAGCCGATCGCGCAAGAGTCCGTACACCCACGTCCCGGCGATAGCACTCGCCAGTGTAACCGTAACAACGAGCGCACCCGTCCCGATCTGGGCATAAAGAGGACCTGGGCATGCTCCGGTTAAGGCCCATCCTGCACCAAACAGCAGCCCTCCATAAACGTTGCCCCTGTGAAAGCGCTTGGACCGGAATTCGACCTGTTCTCCCTGGATGGTTTTCAGGCGGAACTTCTTGATCATCCAGACGGAGAGCATTCCAATCGCCACGGCAGAGCCGATCACGCCGTACATGTGAAACGATTGAAGGCGAAACATCTCCTGTATACGAAACCAGGAGATAACCTCAGACTTCACCAGCAGGAGGCCAAACCACAACCCTGCAACGAAGTACTTGATGTTGCCCAGAAAGGGTTCGCGTATCTCCGACTCGTTCACGCAGACACCGTCGAGCGACCGAACTTCGAAATCGGTATTCTGGTCGGCCACAAATGGTATTGCAGCATCAGGGGAACTTCCGGAGTTTCCAGTTGAGGACATCATATTCGTTACAATTGAAGGATAAACGGTAATACCAGGTTGGCAACTATGAATCCGCCGATCATAAAGCACACCGTGGCTATAAGCGAGGGAAGTTGCAAAGTTGAGAGGCCCATGATGGAATGTCCAGAAGTGCACCCCCCGGCGTAGCGCGTGCCGAAGCCCACGAGGAATCCACCCACGACCATCAACAAGAACCCCTGCAGCGAGAAAAGGTTTTCAAAGTTGAAGAGTTCAACGGGCACCAGTGATGAGTAGTCTCCGATTCCGTATCCTGCCAATTCTTCGCGAAGACCATCGCTTATCACGACAGGCTGATTGGAGCCCAGGAACAGCGCCGCGGTCAGGTGGACGAGCGGCGGCCTTTCAAGGAAGGGTTCGCCGGCGAGCATGGGGACCACCCAGTCGCCGCTGTTGAGCAGGTGGTAGACCACGCCGAAGGTCTGGGCCTCGTCCGGCTTCCACGGGTCATGGCCGACGAGGATGGGCAGCAGCCACAGCACGCATATGAGGACGGCAAGGCGGACCGGATGGGCGGTGATCGCCGTGGCCAGCCTGTCGTGCCGCAATAGGTGC
>JBIQJZ010000317.1:0-441 GCA_044507115.1 Flammeovirgaceae bacterium
ACCGTATTGGTGGGTATTGCCGGACGGAAAGAATATTCTGGCTTTGTTCCGTGACAACGACGGCAGTGGCTCCTTGCACCGTGCTTATTCCATGGACAACGGAAGAACCTGGAGTCATCCGGTTGCAACAAACTTCCCGGACGCCAAATCGAAATTCAGTGGTGTTCGATTGAGAGATGGGCGGTATCTACTCGTCTCAAATCCGAATCCCAAACAACGCGATCCGCTTGCGTTGTCGATTAGCAACGACGGAATCCACTTTCACTTCATGGGATATCTGGTTGGAGGCCGAAAGGTTGACTATCCCCATATCATCGAACACGAGGGGTACGTCTATATCGCTTTTGCAAGCGCCAAACAAACAGTGGAGGTTTTGCGGGTCGCCCTTGACGACCTGAAGACGCTCAAGAATTGATTTTAGTGTATTGACAGAATGAAGTA
>JBIQJZ010000317.1:451-3015 GCA_044507115.1 Flammeovirgaceae bacterium
ATCCGAAACACCATCATGACAACCAGATTCATAAGCTTCAAGCTTACAGATTCAGCATTTTCAGTCTTTAACGCAACGAAGCTTTTTGGGGCGCTAGTTCTTTTAACCTTCGCTCTGGACGCCGCGGCACAGGAGCGTTTCAATTTATCCCCTCCGCACCCCGTCACCAATCCTCAATCAGAACTGATGCTAGCAGGCGATTGGCTGCCCGACCACCCTCATAAGATCGACTTTGCGAACCTTCCAAAGGTGAAGGGCACACACGTGGTGGTGAGCGATGTCCGAGCAGAAAAGGGAGTTAATCAGCATAACTACCTCGCATTTTATAAAGGGAAGTATTGGATCATGTGGAGTGATGGTCCCGGCATCGAAGACCGCGTTGGCCAACGCGTGAAGTTTGCAACAAGCAAGGACGGGATAACGTGGAGCAAGCCGGAGTTCCTCAGTCCGGAACCTCCGAACTCCGGGAAGGATTCTCCGCTTTACGGTACACGCACCGATAAGGGCTTTCGATACATCGCTCGCGGATTCTGGCAGCGCGATGGTGAGTTGCTGGCCTTGGCGTCTCTCGACGAAGCAGGTGACTTCTTCGGACCCAGCCTGGAATTGCGCGCATTTCGCTGGAATTCGAAAAAGAGAGAATGGGACGACGCCGGTGTAATCCACAAGAATGCAATCAACAATTTTGCACCGAAAAAAATATCAACCGGCGAGTGGATGATGTCGCGCCGTACCTATAATTATAAAACTGAGCCCATCGAGTTTCTCGTGGGAGGGGTGAAGAGTCTCACAGACTGGAAGTCGTTTCCGGTACTTGGCTCGACCGACGGTCTGGCTGCAGAGGAGCCGTACTGGTGGGTCTTACCTGACAATAATATGGTGGCACTGTTTCGCGACAACCGCAAGAGCGGATATCTGTTCCGTTCTTTTTCATCAGATAACGGAAGAACATGGAGCAAACCCGTTAGAACTAACTTCCCTGATGCGCGATCTAAGTTTAGCGGTGTGCGACTAAAAGACGGGCGCTATGTACTTGTTTCGAACGCTAACCCGGAGAAGCGCGATCCATTGGTGCTTTCAATCAGCAATGACGGCATTGTGTTTGATAAGATGTACTACCTCATCGGCGGCCGTCACATTGACTACCCACACGTAATGGAACACCGCGGTCATTTGTTCGTTGCTTTCGCCGGTAAAAAGGAAACGGTTGAGGTGATCAAAATAAAACTCAGCGACCTGGACTCGATGTCGATGAAGTAAATAGCTTACATTTGTAGGTCCGCACTTTCAAAAGCTCTGTTTATGAATAAAATCTATTCACTACTTCTTTCAATTTTAGTACTCTGGTCATGTGATGCAAAGAAGGATGTGTCAAGTAGCGAGTCGGTTAAAGATGTCGTAGCAATACGCGCATCGAATGATATTACAGGAAATTTTTTTGTACCACCTCTGGTGACGCCGGGTGAGGGAGGTTACATCAAAGGAGAATTGATTTATCCGCTGGACAACAAGCCGACGCCGCAATGCCATGCATCGACTATCGTTGAAACACCTGCAGGAATGGTTGCGGCATTTTTTGCCGGGACACGTGAAAAAGATCCCGATGTAGGCATTCGTGTCTCGCGGCTTGAGAACGGGAAGTGGACGTGGCCGGAAGAAGTTGCGAACGGCGTACAGAACAAAGATCTCCGTTATCCGACGTGGAACCCCGTACTCTTTCAGCCGAAGGATGGACCCCTGATGCTTTTTTATAAAGTAGGACCCGATCCGCGGACGTGGTGGGGAATGTTGATTACGTCGAATGATCATGGCAAGACCTGGTCAACGCCCGTCAAACTCGGTGAAGACAAAAAGATCGGTCACTTGTTGGGGCCGGTAAAGAACAAACCTGTTCAACTCGAGGATGGTACCCTTCTTTGTCCTTCCAGTACTGAGATCAAAGATGCGGACGGTGATACCCGGTGGATGGTGCATTTCGAGCTCACGAAGGATGTGGGAAAGACCTGGGAAGTTATTGGTCCGATTAACGACGGAAAGACTTTCGACGCTATACAGCCGAGTGTATTGTTCTACGAAGGCAACCGGATGCAAGTGCTTTGCCGGACACGGGAAGATGTCATTTCACAGAGTTGGTCCGACGACGGTGGGCGCACATGGAGCGAGATGACCGCGACCAGCCTGCCGAACCCCAACTCCGGTACCGATGCAGTCACGCTTAAGGATGGTCGTCAGCTGCTGATTTACAATCACACGACCCGTGAGGGAGAGGAGCCGAAAGGCCGTAACATGCTGAATCTCGCAATCTCTGAAGATGGCATTACATGGAAGCCTGTGATGACTCTGGAGAACGAGCCTGCCGAAGCAGGATACTCATACCCCGCGATCATTCAGTCCGCCGATGGAATGGTGCACATGACCTATACGTACAAGCGTCAAAGTGTCAAGTATGTAGTGGTGGATCCGTCGAAGCTTTGACGGTAGCAGGCACTCCAAAATCGCTAAAATGCAGAACACAAAGCGCACGAAGAATCACAACGCACACAACGAAAATACGTCGTGATCTT
>JBIQJZ010000318.1:0-3000 GCA_044507115.1 Flammeovirgaceae bacterium
CGCATGAAGTGGAACTGGATCGTGGCCCGTTGTTCCAGCACCTCGACCTTTCGCCAGGTGGGCTCTCCGTCATTACCCATTTCGAACAGCATCTTGCCTTTCAGCTTCTCCAGAATGCGTGCCCGCCGCCTCTCCATGTACTCTTCAATCTGGCTCTGAAGCAATTCATTGCCCTTCGCCTTGTCGAACACCTTGGTCAGAAATTCTTCCGGCTTGACAATCTTCGGCGAGAACTTCTTGACGATGGCATCCTGGTGCATCGAGTCAATCGTTTCGATCAACTCGAAATCGCGATCGTCGAGGCCGCGCGAAAACTCCCGTGCGTTTTTCGCTGAAATGTTCTGATGTTGGTAGGTTAGCTTGCCCTTGTCATCCAAATGGACTATGTAGGACTCAAAAATGAATCCCAAATATTCGTGCTGATACAACGAATAGATGATTTGGAATGGCTGCGACGCAGAGACTTTCATCTAATCACGGGCCTTTACAGTATACAGAACCTCTAAATTAGAAATTAATCACGAAAAAATGTGCCTTTTTTAAGGGATAAGGTACACCAATCTTACAAGTTAGGCGAAGCGGCAATTCTGGAGGCCATTTTTGCAGGCTTGAAGGAAATCAGGATGGTAATGGCGGTGATAACCAGCATTGTAAAGACAAAATCGACGACTTTGACCTTGATTGGATACCCTTGGGTAATGGAGGTTTCCATTCCCATGGAAATAAGACCGTACTTCGCCTGGAGGAAGTAGAACACAATGCCTAGTGCGATTCCGAGAAAGGCTCCGGAGAAAGCTATCATCACACCTTCCGCAAGGAATACATTTCTCACCTGGCTGTCACTGGCACCCATCGCTTTGAGCATCGCAATATCCTTCTTTTTATCGAGCGCGAGCATCATCAGACTAAAGAAGATATTAATCGAACTAATCAACAACAGCAACGTGAGTGACAGGAACGTTACCAGCTTCTCCATTTTCAAGAGCTTGTATAAATCCTGATGCTGTTCTTCGTGGTTGAGTACATTGAAGTCATCGCCAATGGCTTGCTGGATGGCAGCTTCAACGCGAAAGACGTCAGCATTCGCGGCAGTCTTGACTTCAAGTGACGTTCGCCGGTCATCGTACTCCATCAGCGACTGCGCGAAACGGAGCGGCACGATGACATAGTTCTCATCAAAATTCTGCACAATCGAAAATACGCCGCCTGGTGTGATATTCTGCCGGCTGTACATCCTGGAAGGGTCTATGCCGACGGAACTCACGTTCCTGATGTAGAACACCTGCAGCGGATACACTGGATCGTTCGCAGCAATCGACAGACTGTATTGAATTCCGCGACCGATAATAGCGTAGTTGATCGGTCCGTCAGTAAGCTTGAGCTTACCCTCCACGATGCTCTCTTCCGGGATGCGATTCTGTTCGATAAAACTGTCACTTACTCCCTTGATAGTAACAACCGCGTTCTCATCTCGGTAGCGAAGATAAGCATAGTCCTCTATTACCTCGGTGACGACCACCACCCCTGGTATGGCCTCGATCCGTTTGATCAACTCCGGTGACGACACAAATGTTTTCCCTTCCCGCGCCTCGATCTTGATCTCCGGGTCAAATGAATTGTTCAACGACTGAAGCAGATCTTCGAGCCCGTTGAAGATGGAAAGCACAATGATCAGTGCGGCGGTGCTAAACCCAATTCCACCAATAGCAAGGATCGCGATAATATTTATGAAATTCGTCTTCCGCCTGGACACGAGATATCTACGCGCTATAAAAAATGGAAAGTTCAAGGGTTTAGACTATTCTGAATCTTTGTCCGCGGGAGGTATGTTGAGGTTCTTGATCAGCTCTTCGATCCGGAAAGCATTCTCTTCGGTATCATCAATCAAGAAGATCAGCTCTGGAACAATGCGAACCTGTTTTCCGATTCTGTCACCGAGCGCCTTCCTGATTTCACTTTTTCCCTTATTCAGTTTTTCCAGCGTACGTGCCTTGTCCTTGGCCAGCATCATACTGATGTAGACCTTCGCCACGCTCAGGTCAGGACTTACCGTAACGTCAGCTATCGAGATGAACGCGTTGTCCAGGATGCCCCGCTTATCGCGCTGAAAGATCTCACTGAGTTCCTTCAGTAACAGCCGACCGTATTTCTGTTGCCTCGTTGACCCTGCCATAGCGCTAAAATTACTCACGAATGAATAAGGAACGTCATTAAAAAACAATAGATTCCCTTTAAACTTCGCATTTACTCCTCTATTTTTCTGCAAAATCTCAAACCCGCGAACTTGATAAGTTATTTCCGGATTAACGACCCTTACCGGTTAGTCGGTCTTCTCGTACTGCTGCTGTTGTTGTATGTACCCTTGTTCGTTCTCGATTCACAGCTAACGATCACCGAACTCCGAGACCTCATTGTGGGAGAAAAGCAAAACGAGGGTTATTCGATGTATGTCGGCGTCGTCGACAGCAGCGCGCCGCTCGCAGCATGGACACACGAGTTACTGGACAGCATCTTCGGCCGATCACTGCTCGCACGGCACATCCTCGCGTTCGTAATCCTGTTTGTGCAAAGCGCCTATGTAGGCATTCTTTTCATCACCAAGAAGGTCTTCAACGAAAACACCTTCATTCCTTCCTTTCTTTTCGCCATCCTGTTTTTCTTCTCGTGGGATACGCTCACCCTCTCCAATGAGTTGTTGGGGTCAGGGTTTCTCCTCCTCGCACTCAGCAGTATCTTTCAGGAGATCGAGTTCCGCCACGAAAATGATGAAAGCGTTTTCAATGCTGGCATCTTTATCAGCCTGGCATCCCTGTTCGCATTTAGCTTCGCGGTGTATTTACCCTGCGTTGTCGTCATCTTGTTACTCTTCACCCGCAGCGACATTCGCAAGTATCTGTTATTGATTTTCGGTTTCCTGCTTCCCCACCTGCTGGTCCTCAGTGTTGCGTACCTGAACAATTCAACGCTCGAAACTTGGAAGTACTATTACTTGTCGAACCT
>JBIQJZ010000319.1:0-2962 GCA_044507115.1 Flammeovirgaceae bacterium
CACTGACTTCGCTGACGCGCGTATACGTTTCATTGAGGTCGTGCCCGATGTTGAGATTGCCGAGGTCGACGATCTTATATGCTCCGCTCCCGCGTTTCAGGTTATAGAGCTTTTTGCGGATTTCGTCGGAAGCCTGGGCCGCACCGACATTCTCGAGGTTCCCACGCTCTTCTTTCACACCAAAAATGGCGATATGGGCCTCTCGATAGTCTGGCATCTTGTCACCGAAAATCCGAATGCTCTTGAAAAAGCTGGTGTTTGACGTTATGTCGGCGTAGACGGATTCATCGATCGGCGAAAAGAGGATTGTCAAGTCCATAATCAGGTCGTGTTCGGGTTCAATATACGGCTTAACGACTCAAAATTCCCCTTCGCCGGAGGATTAGCAGCTGTCTGTGGAAATCTGCCGACGGTTTAACCCGGCATTTCGGCGGCCGGTCGCCGGTCGCTAGGATTCTCGAATAACAAGTTTGTATACTGCTGGTATATTTCTCATTATTGCCTGAGCATGAGTTTTTTATCGGCAAACGTTAAATCGCTGCTTAAATTAAATCGGGACGCCCAGATCGTCACGGTCGCAGTGCTATTTACCGCTGCTGCGTGTCTCGGCTATTTTTTGACATTTGATCAGAAAATTCCTCTTCCGGTATGGCCTCCGGCCGGAGTAGCATTTGCGCTAATTCTCCTGATGGGGCGACAGGCATGGCCGGGTGTCATGATCGGTTCCCTTTTTTCTACCCTTATTGCTTTCGGTAGTGAGTTTTCCGTCCCGGCGCAGTCTATCCTCGTCATATCCGTCTCGGGGGCGGCTGCCCATACGCTTGAGGTTCTGGCGGGATCCTGGCTGATGAAGTACTGGATCCGCGACAATTATCCGTTCACATCCTCGAGAGGCGCCTTTCGATTCCTGTTTATCGCTGTGCTGATGTGTCTTGCGGGCGCTTTCATTGGTACATCCGGAATGTCCCTGGGTGGTGTAACCCCCGCCGATGAGATCCTGAAGACGGGTGTCTCGTGGTTCGTCGGCAACGTGGTGGGTGTGTTGCTGTTCACTCCCTTTATTCTCGCGCTGGCCAAAAACAACTCGTTCCGGTTTGACGGCGAGAAAACTGTCGAGATAATCCTTTTCCTGCTGGGCACCGCCGGCATCATATTTCTACTCCAGGTTGAGTACTACTCGGGGGCGTTGCAGCGGGCAATGCCCTTCCTGATACTTCCGTTTTTTCTCTGGCTGGCGTTCCGGTTCAGGCTCATCGTGGCTGTATCCGGCGTGTTGACCGTTTCTCTGGTTTCCATCTATTTCACCGTCGAACAACAAGGCCCGTTTGTACTCGAAGACCTGCATGCGACAACCCTGCTCTTACAGATCTTTGTCGCTGTGCTGAGTATCTCCACGTTGGTTTTGTCGGCTACGGTGAATGAGCGCAGCGTCGCCCAGCGCCATCTCCTGGAGTTCAATGAAAACCTGGAGGCGAAGATCTCCGAGCGCACCAAAGAATTACACGAAGAGATCGCGACCCGAAAGAAGGCCGAGGCCAGGCTGCAGAAGACCAACCAGGAATTGAGTAAACGGAATACTGAGCTAGACAATTTTGTATATAGCGTATCCCACGACCTTCGCGCGCCGATCGCGTCCGTTCTCGGGTTGACGAACCTGGCGAAGAAGGACAAAGATTCAGCGATGAAAGACACTTATCTCGACATGATCAATGCGAGTGCGCTTCAACAGGATCATTTCATCCGCGACATTCTTGATCAGTCGCGCAATGCGCGGCTAGAGGTCAAGCGTGAAGAGATCATGTTCGAACCAATCATCGACGAGACATTTAATCAGCTAAGCTGCATCACACCCACCGGAAAGAAAGTCGAGAAGATCATTTCTGTTCATCAGAACAAGCCTTTCTATTCTGACCGGTGGAGGCTAAAAGTGATCCTCAATAATGTCATTTCGAATGCTATCCGCTATCGCAACGGTCGCGACCCGGTAATTAAAGTAAATGTGGATATAACAGAGGCAGGTGCTCAATTGAGGATTGAGGATAACGGTAAGGGTATTGCGCAGGAGCATTTGAAAAACGTCTACCGCATGTTTTACCGCGCCACTGATGACGGTGCCGGTTCCGGCCTGGGACTCTACATCGTGAAAGAAGCGGTCGACAAATTGAATGGCTCTATCACGATCGATTCTGAGGAAGGAAAGGGGACGGTGGTGCAACTGTCAATTCCGCAAATCGGTGCCGCGTAGCTAGGGGCCTGATCAGGCGACCGATCGGGATATCGATTTCTTGCCTTCCTCTTTTGAATTCAACAATGCGCCGGGTGCCAGAATGACTCCGACGCCTTCTATCTTCGACCAGTTCTTAAGCTTTTCAAGGGAAACTTTTCCGACCATGTACTGTTTGCCACCAGCTGCATATCCTGAGCGGAATTCCTCGAATTCGTCAATAGAGATAGACACGCTGTCGTCGAAGCTTACGTAAGCTTCGGTGATCAGTTCATTTGAGAATTCGAGTCCGTGTTCCTGCTGGAGTTTTTTGTATTCGTAGGCGTAGTCATAGGTGAGTGCGCCGATGTCGGACAGCACTGCGGAACCTGTGGGGTAGCTACCTGCACCTTTGCCGATGAAGATTTGCGTTTCTGCGAAGGCACCTTCGACTTGCACCGCATTGTATTCGTTCCGCACCGCCGCGAAAGGATTCGTCGCGTCGATGAACTGTGGCGCTACAAAGCCGTATATCCGGTTCCCTTCCTTAAATGCGCGTGCGATCAACTTGATCGACAATCCATTCTCTCGGGCGAACTTCAGGTCGAGGTCCGAGATCTTGTCAATGCCGATGTTGATCACGTCTTCCGGCTTTACAAATACGCCGAACGTGTGGGTAATCGCGATGACGAGTTTGTACTTTGCATCGAATCCCTTGACATCGAGCATGGGGTCGCTTTCGGCAAAGCCGAGCTCCTG
>JBIQJZ010000320.1:0-2947 GCA_044507115.1 Flammeovirgaceae bacterium
GGAGTACGACTGACTGATTGCCTCGGTGAAGCTTTGTCGGGACATCGCTGAAACGTTAATTCCTACTTCCCTTCGGTGAAGTTCTGGAAGGTGTACAGGAATCCAACGGAGAACACCTGGCTCACCTGTGCCTCGCTGTCCTGGTCGTAGTCATAGAGGAGAATTCCTCCCAGGCCGACGTTTACGTACTTGCCAACTTTGGCAACAAAGTCCACGTCAAGTCGGTGATCGATCGTACGAGCTTCCAGTGTCTCGTAGTTCGCAAAACACACGTACCTCCATTTGAGATTTACATTCTCGTAGATCTGCTTGTTGAATTCGGCGAGCAACTGAAAGCCGAACCACTCAAAACGTGTTGTCTCAGGGGGCTTCACTCCGTAGGGCTCTGGCCCGACCGTCGCGACAAAGCGCTCGGGGTCGTTCAGGATCGTAACGCGGGGTGAAAACGGAGAGATCCGCACTTTGAAATAGTCGACCGGATGATATTCCACCCCAATTGCTGCAGTGATGAACGTCGGGGAAAATGGAGCGGATATGAGCTTGGCTTCGGCATCCTCCGGGTAGGTATAACCATTGGCGAACTGGCTGAGAAGGTTAACCGATCCGGACAGGCTCCAGTGCTCTGACAAATCATATCCATACCGGGTATCGAGAAAAATGCGATCGATTGTCTTCCGGTACCCTTGACCGGAGTTGTTCACAAATCCAAACGCCAGGTCGATATCATTGTCCCAAGCGTCCTTCTCGTTCTTGTAATTGGCCTTATAGTTAAACATTGTATTGAATCCAAAGGCATTGATTCCTCCAGCCTTCCAGTTGGAGGAGAAGGACGCCTGGTTCAGATTCACCGAAAAACTAAGTTTCTTTTTCCACAACAGGGTGTCGGGCTGAGTGGATTGTTCTTGCGCGGAGGCTGTGCTGGCGATCGCTATAGCCAGAACAGCAGTTGTAAAGATCTTTCTCATGATGCACTGGGTTATGCCCGTACAAATAACGAAAAGAGGATCAAGAACCCCAAAGAGAAACGGGGGCAATTATATGTTGCTGAGTTTGATTTCGTCGAGGGCCACTTCGGTCAGCGGCTTGGTGATAAACTTAATGACATGATTGTTGTTGACGATCTTGTCGATGTCCCGCTTGTTGTCCGAACTCGACAGGATGATCACCTTGCATTTGTTTCTCACCACTTCGTTGAACTTTTCGAATTCATAGAGGAACACGAATCCATCGACGATGGGCATGTTGATATCGAGAAAAATAAGACTGGGAAGGTTCGCGATCTGGTTCTGGTTCTCGCGAAGGTAGTCGAGCGCGGCTTTGCCTGATCCCTTAACCTCCACGCGGGACGCAAACTTGGTGATCTCGATGATGCGCTTACTGATGAAGTTATCAGTGTCATTGTCATCAACAAGCATTACCAGGTCTATTGCTTTCGTATCAGTTTCCATTTACTCTTTAGATCGTTGGATCACCACAGTGCGAACCACAAAAATATCCTTTTTTACAAAATATTGTAACCACTCCAAAAAAAACGGAGTTAGCGAAGTAATAAAAAAGCGGGATTTGTCAATTTGTATCACTGACTACTCAATATCCTGAGTTTTTCACCTACAGCCAGTGAAAAGTCTTTTTTCTCGTTCCACTCCATGATCTGATTGATCGTCACGTTGTATTGGCGAGCGATACTATACAGGGTATCGGACGTTCTAACCTCATGAAAGAATACCTCGTGAAGGGGGGGGTGCTTCTGGACGGGCGGCTTTGCTTCGACGACGGGCTCTTCCAAAAGTACTAACACCTGGCCGGGCTTAATGCCATCCTGTAGTCGCAGATCATTGCGTTCCACGATCTCCATGACCGTCAGATTATACATGCGCGCGATCCCATAGAGGGTCTCACCTGCTTGCACGGTATGACGTCCTGTCGAAGGAATGGAAACCGCGACGGGTTCTAAAGTTGAGTTCGTTTTGTTTGTCTGTAATATTTTGACTGAATCTACGTCTTTTGAGACGGGTTCAGCGGCGATCTGGGCGATCGATGTGTCTGTTGCAACAACGGGGCCCGGATCAGACGGCGCTGTCGGATCAGTGGGCGGTATCTGCGGGGCGACCTCGTCTATGCTTGTGTCTTCGGTCGTGACCGCCCAATTAAACGTTTGGCTTTTATCCACCTCGACTGGGTTTTGCACACTCGCCAGCACGGCATCCTCCTTCGGCCGTCGCGAGGCCAGGTACAACATGGTTCCCGGTGCCGGATCAAGATCGCGCTCAATGCGATTGTAGCGTTTCAATCGCTTGAGTTGCAAGCCGTACTTCTGGCTTATTTCCCAAAGTGTTTCACCCTGCGACACCATATGAAAAGTCTCGGAACCTTTCAGGCGCTTCTTAGAGAGATAATAGATCTTCCCCGGAACGATAGCATCATTCCTTTGTAAGTCGTTCCATGCAAGAAACTTCGGAAGATCGACTCCCGCCCGCGCCGTCAACCTGCGCACGTCGTCGCCTGGGAGAGCTTGAATGGTAGGGACACCGTTGATCTTGCCACGTACAGACTTCACGGGTGCGGATGTCGTACTCTGGACGACACGAGTTTCGACAACGGGGTCGCTCAGCGCAAGAGCTGTTCGCGAAGCCTCAACTGGCAAGAGTACCACGTAACTGCGATCATCAGGTATCACACCGTTTCGGGCCCATTTATTGAGATCGCGCAACGCCTCTTCATCCACCATTGTCTCCTTCGCAAGCCTTTTCAGGGTGTTATGGCCGCGGTTCTCATACACGACAACCTGATTAGCGGGGGTTCCTTTTACGGCACCTTCATAGGCGATCTTGTGCGCCAGAAATTTCTTGACATACCAGTATGTCTTGCCTGTGATTTCCATGCGCGTAACGCCGGCCTGCGTATCTTCCACCGATCGCATAACTGCTCCGGCAGCCATCTGATAGGC
>JBIQJZ010000044.1:0-1738 GCA_044507115.1 Flammeovirgaceae bacterium
GCTGGGCGACCACCCCACGTTGCGTTTTGTTGGAAGAGCTGGCGCGGGGATGGACAATCTCGACCTCGCCTATCTCGCAGAGAAAGGAATAGCGGTACTCCACGCCGCGGAAGGAAACCGGGATGCGGTTGGAGAATTCACCGTCGGTATGCTATTAAGCCTGCTGAGAAATATTCCGCGCGCGCACCAGGAAGTGATTAGCGGGCGGTGGTTGCGGGAACCCAATCGCGGTGAGGAGATCATGGGAAAGACCATCAGCATCATTGGGTTTGGCAATATGGGACAGGCGTTTGCGAGAAGGCTGACTGGGTTCGGATGTAAGATTTTGGTATACGACAAATATAAACACGGGTTCACAAATGAATTCTGGCAGGAAGCTGACATGAATGAAATTTTCGCTGAAACAGATGTTTTGAGCCTACACGTACCGTTGACGGATGAAACGCGGGCGATGGTTAATAGACAGTATCTGGGGCGTTTTCGCAAGAAGATTGTCCTTCTGAATACTGCGAGGGGGGAGGTCGTTCCGCTTTCCGATCTGGCTGCCTCCCTGGCCGTCGGGTCAGTCAGGGCCGCTGGGCTGGACGTCCTGGAAAACGAGAAAATTGGGGAGCTTACCATGCCTCAAAGGGAAGCCTTCAGAAAACTCGTCGCTGCGGGCAATGTAATATTCACCCCGCATATTGCAGGCTGGACATTTGAATCCCATGTCAAAATTAATGTAGCTTTGGTCGAGAAGCTCAAAGCGCTTGATCTATCATAACGGGCGCCCGGGTTGTTTCTTGTTTAATATGGAAATTTTTTTTGTGGTGCGGTGTGTGGAGACGAAATTACTGAGTGGTTTGCCGACCGGGTTGGGAGCCCGCTACCTTTTCCGAGTTGACACTTATACGCGCTAACGTGGCCGAGAAAAATACAAAACGATGGACTGATTTCTACAATTCAGTCATTGAAAAACGACTACTCACTTCCACTATCGTTCTCGTATTCGTGGCGATTATCGTCGTAGGTCTCAGTCTGCCTTATTACCTGAGCGACTTCGATAGTTTTATCGCACAGATCCTGGCAGAGGCGCATGGTATGATCTTCGACATCGCGGTGATCGGTATCCTGATCTTCTGGCTCAACCAGAACGGAGAAATCCGTCAGCGAATCAGGACTTATAAAGATGAGATCGACGACTTCAGGTTATGGGAGTCGGAAGAAGCAGCGTTCAGAACGGTTGGTAACATCAAGCGGCTCAATCGTCACAAGATACACGACATCAATCTGGTGAACTGCTACCTGCCAAGGACGAACCTGAACTATGTCAATCTCGCGGGGTCGAATCTGAATTCTTCCAACGTTTCGCAGTCGACTCTGATTGAAGCCAACCTCGAGAACGCCCGGTTGAATCAGACGAATTTCGAGAATTCCAATCTGAACCAGGCGAACTTGCAAGGCGCCTATGCCAGCGGAGCAAATTTCAAGGATGCTTTCTTGATCAAGACACAGTTTGAAAACGCCTTTCTGATCAAAGCGAATTTTAACAATGCGTTCTTAATGGAAGCTAATCTTCGGAATTGTTACCTGATGGGGGCGGATCTGGAGAATGCCAGTCTCTACAAGGCTGACTTACGCGGAGCGAAGGGGCTGACCGTGGAGCAGCTGTCGAAGGTAAAAACACTCTATCTCGCGAAGTTTGACGATGAAATCCTCGAACAAATAAAAACGCAGCTTCCGGAACTAGTGGGTACCT
>JBIQJZ010000044.1:1748-19858 GCA_044507115.1 Flammeovirgaceae bacterium
TATTACCATTAAAAGTATTATCTTTGCAGTATAGCAACGGTCTCGCCCGCGAGGTCGTTGTTTCTTTTTTTGCGCGCCTGTAACGAAACAGGAAATCGCGCGACACGCAGATAATTTGTGGAAAGGATTAATGGGAATTCGTTATGAGTAAAATATCGTATTACACGAAAGACGGCCTTGAAAAATTAAAGAATGAGTTGAGTACGCTCAAGTCAAAGGGCCGTGCTGACATCGCGCGACAAATTGCCGATGCTCGTGACAAAGGCGATCTCAGCGAGAATGCGGAATATGACGCTGCGAAGGACGCACAAGGGCACCTCGAAGCCAAGATCGCTCAACTTGAAGATCTGGTCGCCAATGCGCGTCTGCTCGACGAAAGCAATATTGATACGTCCCGCGTATCTATCCTATCAACTGTCACCATCAAGAATAAGAAGAATGGTGCGGCGGTGACGTATACACTGGTGTCGGAGGAAGAGGCTGACCTCAAATCAGGCAGAATATCAACCCTGTCTCCGATCGGCAAAGGTCTGCTCGGCAAGAAGAAGGGCGAACTGGCGCGTATTACAACGCCCGCCGGGGAAATGGAGTTTGAGATACTTGATATCACCGCCTAAACAGCCTACACGATCTGAAATATGGCTACGATCTTTACGCGCATCATCAACCGGGAGATTCCCGGACATATTGTCGCCGAAGATGATCGCTATATCGCTTTTCTCGATATCAGTCCGCTCGTCATGGGGCACACACTTGTCGTACCGAAAAAAGAGGTTGACTACATATTCGATCTTGACGACGAAACCCTGGCCGGGCTCCAACTATTCTGCAAGAGAGTAGCATCGGGCATTGAAAAGTCTTTCCCATGTTTGCGGGTCGGCATGGCGGTGGTTGGTCTTGAGGTCCCGCATACGCATGTTCATCTCGTTCCGCTGAACTCCATGGACGATTTGAATTTTACGAGGAAGAAATTGAAACCCACACAGGAAGAGCTGACCGCTGCGGCTGCGAAAATCCGCAGTGCGATTCCGTCAGCCTAGAGGAAGTCGATATCGACGTTCAGGGGATACCGCATCAAATATTGGAGAGCCTGTTGAACCGTTAGGTCCTCAAAGAATACTTTATATAGCGTAGAAGTGATTGGTGCGCGCACGTTGTAGTAGTCCGCGCACTTCTTTGCAATCTGTACGGTGTTCACACCCTCCGCCACTTCATCGGTACTTGCCTGAATTTCGGCAAGGGTTTCACCTTTTGCCAATCGGAAGCCGACATTGAAGTTACGGCTAAGCGAGCTGTTGCAGGTTGTGACAAGATCGCCGACGCCCGCCAGACCGAGAAACGCTTTTGTGTTGCCGCCGAGTGCGCGACCGAGATAGATCATTTCAACCATTCCGCGACTGATCAGCAATCCCTTGGCATTCTCACCGTACCCCATCCCACTAAGGGCTCCTGCCGCGATGGCGATAATATTTTTCAGCACGCCGGCGAGTTCGACGCCGACCAGATCGCTATTGCCATACACTTGAAAATTTTCATTTCGAAGCAAGCGCTTTCCCAATTGGATAACCTCGTTGAATTGGCTCGCAACAACCGTTGCGGCCGGCTGTCCGGCTGCCAGTTCGCGCGATAGGTTTGGCCCCGCCAGACAACCCATCCGAACGACTACACTTTCTTCGGTGATAACTTCGCTCATCGTTTTCACCTGGCCGCGGTGCAGTTTCTCAACCGTCTGAATGGTTTCGCCCTCCGGAAGCTGGATATCAAGACCCTTCGTTCCGTGAATGAGAATATGATATGGATGAAGGTATTCAGAGAGGTGCCGCATCATCGGGCGGAAGTGCGCACTGGGGACAATCGGAAAGATTACATCGCATTCGTCGGCCAGGCGCTTCAGATCGTTGATCGGGTGAACGTTTTCATGCATGCGGTGACCACGGTGTTCGCGCTGCTCGTTGATATGCTCTATTACACGTTCATCACGAGCGTACAACAACACCTTCCTGCGCATGGCGAGGAGGTTCGCTACAGCGCTGCCGAAGTTACCGGCTCCGATCACGCCGACAGGTTTATCGTCAGATAAACTTTTCAAGGTCATAGCCAACCAGTCTGTTGTGATAATAATACAAGGTATTGAGGTCGCGCGTGATGATATTCCCTTCCTTATTCAGCAGGAGTGGACGCTTCAAATGGAAGATTCCGACGTTCTCGAGTCCGTGACGGATCACGAGATCGATATCGCCTTTCAGGTGGGTAGCGTAGTTGACGTTCTTTTCCTCTTTCAATTCATAGATACGCTTGCGCACATTTCGGCAGGCCGTTCTGAATGCCTCATACGGAAGTTCGAGTCCCTCTTCGGGTAGACGGAGCAACCCGAAGAGATCGAGTTTCGGATGCTGTTTCTGCCAGAGCTCGAAGGCCACAAACGCGACCAGGTGACTGGCAAACACCCGATTGATACGGTGATATTCGGAGATGATGCGTTGACTTAACATCCGCGTGTACTGGTCCTCGCGTTGCTTGTCGATCGCTATGGCATGGTTGGTCACAAAGTAGTCTCTTGTATTCACAACCCTGCCATGTGCGTCGAGGCTGTTGCCGTCATCGTCTACGTAGTTGCCGAGTACGTCTAGGCCTCGCCCGATTGAAACCGATATGTTAGACCCTTTCGCAAAGAACTTGAACAGGAACTGGAGAAGCTGCCAGCTTCCGTACTTGTCCTGCTCTGGGATATAACGATCCTGACCTTTTACCGAGAGGTAATCGTCGATCAAATCAGGAGCCTCCAGGACGAAATGGTAGTTCAGCGTGACCGGGACGATGAATATCTTACGGGCATCTTCGCCTTCCGGCAAGTCCATCAAGTAGAGATTGCGTTGTGCCTCAACAGTGGAACTGAGCAACCCAAGTTTGAGCTGTTTCTCAATAGCGCCTGACCGGGACCGCGTACCACCCGGGAAGAAAAGGCTATGCGCACCCTTCTGAATGGCAAGGGTAGAATAGGCTTTCAGCGTCTCCAGGTAGGGCAGGTTTTTCTTCCTGCGATCTACTTTATACGCGCCGAGGCTGTTCATGAAGTACGCGAAGATCTTGATATTAAACAGGTTCAGTCCGGCCCCGTAGATGAAAGCCGGGAGGCCGAGCGAATGGATAACCCATCCGATGAGCACAGAATCGAGGTTGCTGAAGTGCGTGGGCACCATGACCACCGTGCCCAGTTTGGCAAGTCTTCTGAGCTGCTTGACTTTTCCGACGATATGGATCTTGTCACGAAGGGTGTACTGGCTGCGAAAGAATGCACCAAACTTCTTGACACGTGCACCGTTCAGCAACCGCGAGAACCAGAAACGAAGAAGCTCCCGCGTTACGCGATATGAGCTGGTTTTGAAATTTCCGGCGATTTCATCGGCATAGCGGAGCACAATGCGCTGAAGAATGGCGTCTGCTTTTTCCTGTTCCTGATTGGCGGCAACCAGGTCTTCCTTAACACGTGCCCAGAAAGCCGGCTCGTCTTTTGGGTCGACTCGCCAGCGATTGCGCTTCATGCGTTGCTGCTCCCGATAAACAGTAACTTCAAGTTCATCGACCAGTTGTTTAGTCGTCGGGCGGAGCTGCTTCACCTGAGAAAAGGCATAGTCAGCCACTTGTTCGACGAACTCTTTCCGATTCTTGCTCAGTCGGTAGACTGGCCAGTCAGGAATGCCATCCAGGATTGGCTTGTATTGCTTGTTTTTGTTTTTTTTTTCCGCGACTTGCATTGGGCCCCCAAAATAAGACAATTTCGCTTGATTGGGTCACAATCCGATTCTTGTTCTTGCTTCGTGGAGCGATCGCCCCATATCCGCGAAGCGATTGGACGCTTGCAGAAGAAATTCCGCATCAAGGAGGGCTACCAGGTCGTCTTCTCCTGTGAGGTCGAGTTCGGGGATCTTGAAAGTCTGCTCAAATGGTCCCTGCTCAAGTTTTACTAAGTACCGATTGTTCCAGGCGAAGATGGTAATCTTGCAATCCGGGCGGCTTATTTCACGTACTACACGCATGTCTGCTGAGGAATTTTTCAAAGGTAGCCCGATCCCGGCGGAAAAGAAATTTGTAAATTTTGATCAGCTGCCCGTATTTGTATCGGTGCATCGAACGGGTGGGTACCAAAGAAATCCGGGCGGACAGACTATTCGCGGCTGTTTGCCGTTAGTTTCAGTGGCATTTCCCGGATGGGAACAACCTTTTATGTTGTATCTTATCCCTTTATTTGCATCAGAACAGGCTTGTTAGCTTTCTTTTTACGATTTCGAATGAACCGAAGCTTATTTCTGCGTTCCCTTTTCCTGATATCGATCCTGGTTATTGTCTTCGGGTATACATCACATGCGACCCACCTGCGGGCTGGGGAGATCACGGTTGAACGGGTAGGCTGCTCCAACATCTGGCGGATTACCGTCACCGTTTACACCAATACCATCAATACCAATGTTCTTTTCGGCGGCGAAGATGACTGGCTCGACTTCGGCGATGGCACCCGGATGTTGATCCCGGAGCAGGACAACATTCTCCGACCCGATCTCGGCGAAGGCATTGCAACGGCGTCTTACACTGTCTCGCACGCGTATGCGGGTAACGGAAGATATTTGGTGAGTTATTCCGAACCCAACCGCAACGCAGGTGTTGTAAACATGGAAGGATCAGTCAATACGCGGTTCTACATTGAAACCGAATTAATAATCGATCCGGTACTGGGATGCAATAACACGCCGAAGCTGCTGGTCCCGCCGATCGATCGCGCGTGCACCGGCATTGCGTGGTTTCACAATCCTGGAGCTTATGACCCCGATGGAGACAGCTTGTCATATGAATTGGTCATTCCGTTCCGGGAGCGCAATACAACGGTAGTGGGCTACCGCGATCCAGCGGATCCATTCTTCTATTCGAACTACGGGGGTGGCAACGAGACAGGCACTGGCCCGCCAAGTTTCCGTATTAACTCCGTCGACGGAACGTTGACTTGGGATTCCCCCGGCAGGTCTGGAGAATACAACATCGCTTTTGTGATACGGGAATGGCGCTTTGTCGCCGGCGTATGGCGACGGATCGGATTTGTGCGCAGGGATATGCAGATCATCGTCGACGACTGTGACAACGACCGTCCCGACCTCGAGGTGCCTGAAGATGTTTGCGTCGAGGCGGGGTCAACGCTGACAGCAGCGATCATCGGCACGGACCCTGATGGCGACAGCGTCAAGATCGAGGCGTTCTCGGAAATTCTCGAACTTGCGCCAGCACAATTTCCTGCCACGGTATCGCCCTTCCCGGCGCGCTTCTCCCGGCAGCCTGCAACGCTCAACTTTGAATGGGTGACCGATTGCTCGCACATCAAAGACCAACCTTATCAGGTTGTGTTCAAGATCACCGACCAGTCGCCCACTGGCTCCCGATTAGTCACCTTCAAGACATGGAATATTCGCGTGGTCGGACCTGCTCCCGAGTGGGCAAGTGCCACCACCAATCCGCTTACGCGCAGCGCATCCCTGCAGTGGGATCCGTATATGTGCGAGAACGCCGAGCGTATCGAGATATGGCGGAAGGTGGATAGCTTTGCGTTTGAACCGGATTCCTGCCAGACCGGGATGCCCGAAGGTCTGGGAAATCAACTGATCGATTCGGTGCCGGCTGGTACCTCGTCATATGTTGATGATAATAATGGTCAGGGACTGGCCAGCGGTGCTCAGTACTGTTACCGACTAGTAGCGGCATTTCCATTGCCGAAAGGAGGGGAAAGCTATGTCTCGGATGAGATATGCCTCGACCCGATTTTGGCAGACCGGGCAATTGTCACCCACGTGACGGTGGACATAACCGATGCAACGAACGGACAGGTTACGGTTCGCTGGACGCGTCCGTTTGACGCGAATCCCCTGCAGTTCCCGCCGCCGTATTCCTATCGGGTGATGCGTGCTGACGGCCCTACCGGGGACGCTGGACTTACAGTTGTTGGTACGGTATCGGACACGACATTCACAGATACCGGTTTGAATACATTGAACAATGTCTTCAACTATCGGATCGTCGCTGTTGACAGCGATCAGAACCCACTTGATCCTTCAGCTACCGCGTCCACGGTACGGCTGGAAGCTGATTCTGAATTGAATAGTATTCGTCTTACCTGGAGTGCATCCGTTCCATGGTCGAACCAGATCCAGACGACGCCAAGTCGTCACCTGATTTATCGCGGGCCGGAGGGGGCTGCTGATGACGAACTCGTGCTGATCGATAGTGTGGATGTCACGGCGAACGGGTTTACTTACCTGGATCTTGGACCGCTCGACAACAGCAGTGAGTATTGTTACAAGGTGATGACGATCGGTGCATATGGGAACCCGCGTATAGATGAACCGTTATTCAATTTCTCACAAAAGATTTGCGCTCAACCCGGCGATACGCTCGCGCCATGCAAGCCTCTCACGCCGCTTCCCTACCAACCGATCGATTGCGCTGCTTACGTGAACGAGACGGAATCATGCGATCGTCCGAGTTTTTCGAACACGATTACCTGGTCCCGGGTTCAGGATGATTGCGACAATGACGTCTCGTACTATAGAATCTACGTTGCATCGTCCACGACCGGTGATTTCTTTCCGTTACCAATCGAAGTCCGAGATACGGTTTATGTAGACGATAATCTTCCCTCGTTTGCGCGATGTTATCGTATCCAGGCCATTGATCGATCCGGTAATGCCAGCGAGTTGAGCGATCCAATATGTTTCGACAATTGCCCGTACTATGAATTGCCGAACTTTTTTACGCCTAATGGAGACTATTGCAATGATGTTTTCAGCGCCTTCAGTTCGATCAACCGCACGTATGGTGGAGGTGAGGGATCCTTCGGCGAACCATGTAGTGCATTGCCTCCTGATGTAACGAAACGTTGTGCCCGGTTCGTTGAGAAAGTCGTGCTGCGTATCTACAATCGGTGGGGAAAAGAAGTTTACGATTACGAATCCGGGGGCGAGCGCACCATTTATGTGGATTGGGATGGCCGCGACGCGAATGGTCGCGAGCTATCGACTGGAATCTACTACTACGTTGCGGAGGTAACGTTCGACTCCGTCGACCCCGGCAAGCGAAACCAGATCATTAAGGGTTGGGTGCATTTGATGAAGTAAGAAGGAAGATTTTGATCTTTCCTTCAATACCTTCATTTTTGGCCAGCTAAACAATTTTCAATTTGAAAGCCTATGTATTTCCCGGCCAGGGAGCACAGTTTCCCGGAATGGCCAAAGATATCTACGAACAAAGCGCTGAAGCCAAGCGGTTACTGGATCAGGCTAACAAGATTCTGGGTTTTGATCTGACCGGGACGATGTTTAACGGAACGGCTGACGAGCTGAAGCAAACCCGCGTCACGCAGCCGGCGATATTTCTTCATTCGGTGGTTCTTGCCTTGTCGCAGGAAGCGTTTCGACCCGATATGGTGGCAGGTCACTCCCTCGGCGAGTTCTCTGCTCTCGTGGCTAATCGGTGCTTATCGTTCGAAGACGCATTGACATTGGTATACAAGCGCGCGTTGGCGATGCAGAAAGCGTGTGAAGCCAATCCTTCTACCATGGCTGCGATCCTCGGCCTCGACGATCATGTGGTGGAGGAGATTTGTGCATCGATTGACGAGATCGTTGTACCGGCGAACTACAATTGTCCCGGGCAGCTGGTGATCTCCGGGACGATCAAAGGGGTAGAGATTGCTTGCGAGAAGATGAAGGCTGCAGGTGCAAAGCGTGCTCTACCGCTGCAGGTAGGCGGAGCGTTCCATTCCCCGCTCATGGAACCCGCGCGTGAAGAGCTTGCTATAGCTATCGAAGCGACGAGTTTTCATGCACCCACTTGTCCGGTGTATCAGAATGTAAACGCAAGTCCGTCGACCGACATCGGAAGCATAAAGGAAAATCTTATAGCACAATTGACCGCTCCTGTTCGATGGACCCAGTCGGTCCTTCGCATGACGCAGGATGGTGCCCGAACCTACCTTGAGTGTGGCCCCGGAAAGGTCCTGCAAGGATTGGTTAAGAAGATTTCACCTGAAGTTGAAGTCGGCTCCGTCGCTAACTAGCGAGTCATTCTGACTGATCTTCCGCCAGGCGCTCGACCGTCAACGGATCGCTGCAGGCTGCAAGAAGGGAGGCCATTGAAGTTCCGAGAACGGGGTGGATCAGTCCAGGTGCGATTTCAGCAAGTGGTTCAAGCGTGAACCTGCGTTCCGGAATACCCGGGTGCGGCACACGCAGTCGTTCGGTATGAATCACTTCATTGCCGTACAAGAGCACATCGATGTCAATGATACGAGGGCCCCACCGTTGGCGTCGAATGCGACCCATCTGGCGTTCTATATCCAGTACTACAGTCAACAATTCACCCGGTGCGAGAGGCGAAACGAGCTGAAGAACCTGATTGAGAAAATCCGGTTGCTCATGCAAGCCCCACGCAGCGCTTTTGTAGAGTGCCGATGTCTGTTCGATCCTGCCAGCGTCCCGTGCAATAGCCGCACGAGCTGTCGCCAAATTCATGGCAGCATCACCCTGGTTCGATCCCAGCAACAGGAAAATGTCACGGTTCATCGGCACCGCCAAAAATAGCCTGATCCAGCGCTGAAAAAGAAGCATCCGACCTACTTTTATGCTCCCGACAGTCTTTTTTATTCGGAGCACTTATTAGTACTTTTGATTTCAAATTCACGTGTTATGAGTTTTGGAAAAGCCTTCCTGTCATCCTGCCTTGGGGCACTAACAGCCATGATTGTGTTCTTCTTCCTCACCATCGCATTCTTCAGCGCGATGATATCTGGAATGTCGGAAGACAAGAAGGTAATGGTGAATGATAATTCAGTTCTGCATCTCGAGTTGGATGCGGAGATCACCGAGCTAACCGTGGAGAACCCGCTGGCAGGGCTACCCTTACCAGGCGGGGAGATCCGCAGAATCGGCTTGATGTCTCTGAAGCAGGCAATTGAAAAGGCGAAGGATGACGACAAGGTCAGAGGGATATACCTCGATGTGGGTCAGACAATGACAGGATTTTCGACACTGCAGGAGATACGTGAATCCCTGCTGTCTTTCCGCGAAAGCGGAAAGTGGGTGATCGCGTACAACGAGATGATGTCGGAAGGAGCCTATTACCTTGCCAGTGCCGCCGACGCGGTGTATCTCAATCCCGAAGGTGAGATTGAATTCAACGGACTGACCGCGAGCATCGGCTTTTACAAGAAGTTGTTTGACAAGTGGCAGGTAAAACCTCAGGTCTTCCGCGTAGGTGAATTCAAGAGCGCGGTGGAACCCTTCCTGATGGAAAAAATGAGCGATGAAAACCGTCATCAGCTTTCAGAACTGGCGAACGGTATTTACGATGCCCTTTTAGCTGACATCGCGCAAACCCGTAATATCGACAAGCAACGGCTGGAGGAAATTTCTGATCAGATGCTCGTTCGCAACGCAGAATCCACGGTTGAACTCGGACTCGTCGACTCGCTGCTATATCGCGACGAATTTCTCACCGTGCTCAGAAGCAAGTTGGGACTCGAAGAAGACGATGATATCAATTTTGTTTCTTACAACAAGTATCGCAAGAGCTACTCCACCTATCAGAAATCAGACAACGAGATTGCCGTGATCGTAGCACAGGGCACCATTGTTCCCGGTGATGGCAATCAACAGGATCAGGTTATCGCGGGAGAGAAGTTTATCCAAGAGCTTCGAAAGGCGCGCAAGGATAACGCAATCAAAGCAATCGTGTTGAGGGTGAATTCGCCTGGCGGAGAGTACCGCGCCTCGGATATGATCTGGCGCGAGATGTCACTGGCGCGCGAGAGCAAACCCGTTATCGCCTCGATGTCTGACTACGCAGCGTCAGGAGGATATTATATTTCAATGGCCGCTGATACGATTGTCGCACGGCCCACCACCATAACCGGTTCCATCGGAATATTCGGGATGATTTTCGATCTCAGCAGCTTTCTCGGGAATGAAGTCGGGATTACGTTTGACGAAGTGAGGACGGGCAATTATGGAGACACGTACACGCTCACCCGTCCATTAACACAGTTTGAGCGCAACTACATTCAGAAGAGCCTGGACGAATACTATGAGACTTTTACGCGCAAGGCGGCCGAGGGTCGCGGTATGGATCATGCTGAGTTGCTCAAGGTAGCATCGGGAAGAGTCTGGACTGGACAGCAGGCACTTGACAACCATCTGGTCGATGTTCTTGGCGGTATCGATGATGCGATCAGCATTGCAGCGGAAGCTGCTGGTGTACAAGATGATTATAAAGTCCGCTATTACCCGGCTCCAAAAAATTTCTTCGAGGAGATACTGGCAAACATCGAAGAGAACGCGCAAAGTGCTCTGACAAAGAAACAGATGGGCGACCTTCAACACTGGTATCTTGAGAGCAGGAGATTCCTGCAGTATCAGGGGGTTCAAGCCAGGATGCCATTCGATTTGAAGTTTGAATAAAGTCACAAAAAAACATTTTTCACCGTTCCGATAGTGGAACGAATCTGATTGAAGAACCTCTATTACCGATGATGAAAATTAGAAACGACTGGACGCGTGAAGAGATCGCGGAAATTTACAATCGGCCTGTGCTGGAACTAATCTACCAGGGTGCTTCTGTTCACCGCGAATTTCACGATCCCGCAGAAGTTCAGGTGTGCACCCTGCTCTCTGTCAAGACTGGCGGGTGTCCTGAGGATTGCTCATATTGTCCGCAGGCGGCACGCTATCACACGGGCGTGGACGTTCACAAGCTTATGGACGTCCAGGAAGTACTGGGTCGTGCGCGGGAAGCGAAGGAAGCTGGAAGCACGCGTTTCTGCATGGGGGCTGCCTGGCGCGAGGTGCGCGACAACCGCGACTTCGACAAGGTTATTGATATGGTGAAAGGCGTCAACGAAATGGGAATGGAGGTCTGCTGTACCTTGGGAATGTTGACGCACGAGCAGGCCCTGAAACTGAAGGCTGCAGGACTTTACGCCTACAACCACAACCTCGATACGAGCGAGGAGTACTATGGTGATATTATCTCGACGCGTACATACGCCGACCGCCTTGAAACTCTGAAGAACGTCCGTGAAGCCAGGATTTCCGTCTGTTCTGGCGGTATCATCGGCATGGGAGAACAGGAAGAAGACCGGATCGGAATGCTTCATACACTGGCAACGCTGCCAGAACATCCTGAATCTGTGCCGGTGAACGCCCTGGTACCTGTGGAAGGGACACCTTTGGAGAACCAGCCGCGCGTATCGGTTTGGGAGATGACGCGCATGATCGCCACCGCCCGTATCATCATGCCCCGTGCAATGGTGCGCCTGTCGGCCGGTCGGGTGCTTATGACGCTGGAGGAGCAAGCCCTGTGTTTTCTCGCAGGAGCAAACAGTATCTTTGCGGGCGACAAACTCCTCACTACCCCGAATCCCGGGGTTGTTCGGGATCAGGAGATGTTTCAGGTGCTCCAGCTTCGGCCACGCGCAGCTCGGGAAGCGGCATCCGTCTGATCATTAGGCTTTTAGTCGCGGATTCGCCGTTAACTCCCTAGCCGGGTATAGTTTTTAAGCAGTCTTCGGGACACGTACCGACAGTCCACTGCTTATGAAAAGAAAACTATCTGCCGCCTTTTTGCTTTTCCTGTTCCTGTTCTTCAGTGTCGCGTGTTATCCACAGGTAGATACAAGCTTTGTCTACAAGACAGGCACCCCATTCGGCACGCTCGATATCCGCATTGCCAAATCGGCAACAAACTACTACCATCTCCAGGATGGTACCTTCTCCTTTCGCGAATCGGCCGGTGTTCGGACGAATACATTTTTCGATATGACCGCCTGGGATTCCAGCCCGTATCTCGAAGGGCATATGCGCGAGAAGACCAGCACGAGCGACAACTTTGTTATGAACTACCGTCTGCTTCCACCGGTAGACTATCGCGAGGATTTCGCAGACGGTTACCCCCTGGTCATCATGTTGCATGGATTTGGCGAGCGCGGCAACTGCAATGTTGGCAACTGCTACCACGCGACCCCCACCTGGTCACCCGTGACGAACTCGCCTCCGGCGCCGACAAACGCCGATAACCTATTGATGAATAACGACCACAACCTCCTACATGGCGGCGCCAAGCACCTGTCTGCCGTTAACCTCGCGCGTGGAAAATTTCCCGATGACCCCACGCTTGATGCTAAAGCGTTTCCGGGTTTTGTACTGTTTCCCCAGAACCTCAATGGCTGGGATCAAGGTTCCGTGCAGGATGCGATTCGCATCATTCGACTGCTGATCAAGAAGTACAACATCGATGAAAACAGGATATATATTGAAGGGCTTTCAAATGGCGGTCATGGCGTATACGAAGCATTGAAGCGGGCGCCCTGGTTGTTTGCCTCTGCAATTGCCATGTCTGCGGTCGATGATGGATTTATCAACAACAACGGCGTTGCCCATACAATTGCGCATATCCCGTTGTGGATATTTCAGGGAGGAAAGGATGTAAATCCGTGGCCTGCGAAAACGATGCGGTACATTCAGCTATTTGAGAGTGCGGGTGCACACATTCGATATACCCTTTACCCCGATCTTGGTCATGGCACCTGGAACATGGCGTACAATGAGCCGGACTTTTTTTCCTGGATGCTCGGACAAAACAAGGCGACGATTCACAGTTTTGAAGGATCTAACGTAATCTGTTCAGATGGCGGAACCCGACTGGAACTAGCAAAGGGATTTCACGCTTATCAGTGGGAATTCAATGGGCAAGTAATCAGCGGGGCGGACTCGGAGGTCTTCTATGCAAAGAATGCGGGTAAATACCGGGCGCGTTTTTCTCGCGTGAGCAACCCGTCCGAGTCGCAATGGAACAAGTGGTCGGAGCCCCTCGAGTTGACCGTAGCGGCCCCACCCGTTGCAACCATTCAGCAACTGGGAACTGTGATGCTTCGAGACCTCAATGGTGGCAACACTGCAGTTCTTGATTCGAAGGAGACACACGGGCACTATTACTGGTACAAGGATGGTAATCTAATCGATCTGCCCGGTAGTGCGGATGATACGATGAAGACCGTCACACTTCCGTCCTCGCATGGAAACGGAGCATATACGCTGGTTGTGTCTTCCTTTGGATGCCAGAGCGCACCGTCATCACCCGTTCATGTTTTCTTTAGCGATTCAGCGCCGGAGAATATAGCAGCGCCGGAAGACTTCGCAGGTGTTTCGGTGTCTCCTGCGGAGAATTTTCTGACGTGGTCGGATGTGTCAACGAATGAAACCGGGTTTGAGATATGGAGGCGGAAACAAACGGGTAGTAGCTCGTGGGGACCGTGGGAGTTGGCCGGAGTTGCCCCTGCGAATGGAACGTCATTCGATGATACCGGTGTTGAGCCAACGGTGACTTATCAGTACAAGATACGTGCGGTCGGCTCTGATGGGCGGTCGGCGTATGTGCCCTCGGCTGTCAACACAGGACTGGTCGTCAATACCATTGTCGACAACGAGTTACCTTCAGCACCTGCGAACCTGAACGCAAGGCCACGGGGTGTAGGGCGGTTTGAGTTCACGTGGTCACCCGCGACCGATAATACGCGCGTGCGCGAGTACGTCGTCTATTTCAACGACGACACGATTGCAACTGCGTCTTCTGACACCACGTTTGTACTCGAAGGGCTGCCGGTCAATACGGAGTTTGACGTGGTCGTGAAAGCCGTCGATCTTTCTCGCAATATCGGACCGGCAAGCAATACTGTCCAGATCAGTACTTTTTTCTCAGGGTTGTACTATGAGCACACAACCGGTTCTTGGAGCGACCTGAGTTCTATCGACTGGTCATGGGCGGAGTTCAGTGGTCGCGTTCCCGCGTTTACGCTTTCGCCCAAAACGCAAGAAGACTATTACAATTTCTCGTTTGACGGTTATCTACTCGTGACGCAACCTGGACAATATACATTTCGAACTACATCGAGCGATGGCTCCAAGTTGTGGATCGACGATGATCTCGTGGTCGATAACGATGGAATTCACGATGTGGTCACAGTCGAAGGGGCAACGGTGTCCCTGGAGGAGGGCCCTCATCGCATTTACGCCCAATACTTTGAAGATACGCAGAAGGATAGTCTGTCGGTTGAATATACCGGACCAGATACCGGAAATGAGTGGGTGCCCATATCATCCGATGTACTCAAGAGCGACCCGAGCATCATTACCGCTATCGGAGACCCGCATGACGGACCCGGCGCTAGTTTTACCATCAGTGTGTATCCAAATCCTGCAACACAGAACGATATCAATCTCAGTGTAAGGACCGTATTGACCACTCCGGTCCGGGTTCGCATGCTCGATCTGACAGGGAGCCGTTTGTTCGAAGGTGTTTTTCTGCCGGAGCAGCTCTTCGAAGGAATGGGCATCACACCGGCAGGGATTCTTCAATCCGGGATGTACCTGATTACAGTCGAGCAGGCGGGACACATTCGTCGTGAAAAAGTTGTCGTCAAACGATGAGAGGGGCTTATCCCGCCTTGTTGATTTTCTCCACCAGGCGATCGAAGCTCGTCTTTTGAATCTGTAGATGTTCTGGTGCTGACGTCTTCCGGACGTAATTCCATTTGGCCTGGGCATCGATTTCGATCGGCTTGATCTTTTCGCTTACAGTGTTTATCAATCGACCGACAAGGTTGTGGAATTCTTCGTTGTAGAGTTCGAATTCAAGGCAGGGGAAACCTTTTCTCATGTTGTGGTCGTAGTCGTATATATAAAGTAGTTGACCATCCTGTAGCTCTACGATATACAGATCGCCTTCATCTTCCAGTTCCTTTGCGAGCGCCACGCGGGTAGCAATGACGGGAGTTACTTCAACAGTACCGGCCTTGAGGACACTTTCGACTTTGCGGATCATCCTGTTGGCACGTCTTATATCCTTGTAGGCTTCATAAGGCATAAAGAAGACGTAGCCGATGCTGAAGACTGCTGATACGCCGAGGATAAAAGTTATTAAGTCGTAACGCGTCCATGTGGCACCGTACATGCAAAGCGCTGCGAGCACTATCGCGAGGCCAACGTTCGGCCATTTGTATCCGCGCGAAAGAACGCTTTCGTTAGTTTTTCTGATCTTTTTAAGCGCCTTCGTTTCCCTCGGAGTCAACGCGCGCGTCACCGTTTGCAACATCTTCACGAATCAAGAATAGGTTTCATGTTTGGTACGTCTTACCCCTCTAGCTCACAGTAGATCCGGGTTCGACATCATTGTCGGGCGAAATGAGCCGCAGTTTTCCGTCGCTGTCTTCTGCCATGAGAATCATACCCTGAGACAGGATGCCCATCATTTTCCGCGGTGCCAGGTTGGCGATGAACGTCACATTTTTCCCTACCATTTCTTCGGGAGCGTAGTGTTGCGCGATACCACTGAGGATTGTCCGTGTATCGACGCCACTCTCAACTGTAAGCTTAAGCAGTTTGTTTGATTTCTCCATCTTTTCCGCAGCCGTGACCTTACCAATCCGGATGTCGAGCTTGGAGAAGTCGTCGATCGTGATTTCGGATTTCAAGGGCTTTACGGATGCCTGGTTTGAAGCATGCTGGGTTGTCGGAGATTTTGCTTTCGCAAGGCGTTCGATCTGTTTAGTAATGTCGTCGTCTTCCACGTTTCGGTATAGCAATTCAGGTTGGTTGAGTTGATGGCCCGCGGTCACGGTTTCAACGAATGCTTCTTTAGTCCAGAGAGTTTTCCAATCGCGATGGAGCTCCGTCGCATTGAGCTGTTTCAATATGTTGGCCGCGGCATCCGGAAGGAAGGGCTCAATAGCAACACCGAGATTTCCCACGATCGTCAGTGCATGATGAAGAACGAACGCTACCGCGTCGAGGTCATCTTTCGCGAGTTTCCATGGCTCCGTGTCTGCGAGGAACTTGTTGCCCGTTCGCGCCACGTTCATCATATGGAATTGGGCCTCGCGGAACCGGAAATGTTCCAGTGCGTCGATCATGCTGCGGACGCTCCCGTTGATATCAGTCATCGCCTGGTGCTGAAGGTCGACTACTCGCTGGCGCTTATCGCTGCCCGAGAGCGCGTTGGCGCCCGGAACTTTGCCATCAAAATACTTCCAGGTGAGTACCATCACCCGGTTGACGAAGTTTCCGAGAATTGCCACGAGTTCGCTGTTCACCTTTTGCTGGTAGTCTTTCCAGGTGAAGTCGGAGTCTTTGGTTTCAGGTGAGATTGAGGTGAGTACATATCGTAATTCGTCGCGGCGTCCCGGGAAATCCCGGAGGTATTCGTGCAGCCATACTGCGTGATTGCGCGATGTTGAGAGTTTGTCTCCTTCAAGGTTCAGGAACTCGTTGGCGGGGACGTTGTCGGGAAGTACGAATTCGCCGTGCGCTTTGAGCATGGCCGGGAAGATGATGCAATGGAAGACGATGTTGTCTTTTCCGATGAAGTGGATGAGGCGTGTATCAGGATCTTTCCAGTATTGTTGCCAGTCTGATGGTCGGAGTTCTTTTGTCGCCGAGATGTATCCGATAGGCGCATCAAACCAAACGTAAAGGACCTTCCCCTCAGCGCCCGGCAGCGGAACAGGGATGCCCCAATCCAGGTCACGGGTGATTGACCGGGGTTGAAGACCCTGATCGATCCACGATTTGCACTGTCCGTAGACGTTGGTTTTCCAGTCGTCTTTGTGGCCTTCGATCACCCATTCGCGGAGCCAGTTCTCGAACTTGTCGAGGGGAAAGTACCAATGTTTTGTTGTTTTGAGCACCGGTGTATTTCCTGAGACAGTAGACCGAGGGTTAATCAGTTGTTTTGGACTCAGGCTTGTTCCGCATTTTTCACACTGGTCGCCATAGGCGTTGGGATTTCCGCAGCTCGGACATGTGCCGATGATGTAACGGTCTGCAAGGAAGATATTCTCCTGCTCGTCGTAGTATTGATCGGAGGTTTCTTCAATGAGGAGATCTTTATTGTAGACCTCGAGGAAGAAGTCCTGCGCGGTGGTGTAGTGCGTTTTATTGCTCGTTCGGGAATAGATATCGAAGGAGATACCGAAATCCTCGAACGCTTTTTTCATGAGATTGTGATACTTGTCGACGAATTCTTTGGGACTAAGTCCTTCTTTTTTCGCACCAATGGTTATAGCTACCCCGTGTTCGTCGGAGCCGCCGACGTAGATGACGTCTTCACCGCGGAGGCGGAGAAAGCGGACGTAGGTATCCGCGGGCAAGTAAGCGCCGGCTATATGGCCGATGTGGAGTGGTCCGTTAGCGTAGGGGAGGGCTGAGGTTACAGTATAGCGTTTATATTTCTTCATAGTGGAAGATTCCATTGAGGTCTGCAAAGATGTAAAACGTTTGGGAGGTTTGAAAGCTGTTGATACCGGGTGAAGGCGCTAGGCGCTCTGCGTTTGACCTTCCACGGAATCGCCGTTGGAGAGGACTTTAGACATGTTATACGGGAGTTTTACGTAGAATTCGGTGTATCCCTCCGGTGTTGTCTTCAGGTGGACGCTGCCGCCGAGTTTTTCAGCTGCTGTTTTAGTGATGTAGAGGCCGATGCCGCCTGTTTCGGAGCGTTCGGATGCCCGGGAGAACATCTGGAATATCTTATCGGGGTGTACTTCACTGATACCGATTCCGTTATCGACGACATTGATGGACACGTGCTCTTCGTTTCCGGCGATGGCGATTCTGACGAAAGGCTGGACCCTATCGGAGTCGTTGTAGAATTTGATCGCGTTGTCGATAAGGTTTTCCAGGATGATTCGAACGAACTGCGGATCGGAGTAGAAGACGGTAGAGGCACAGATCTCCGGTGTGATTTTAAGTTGCTTGGGTATTCCTTTTTTCCGTTCGAGGGTGAGGATATCTTCCACGATTGCTTCGAAGTCGATCCGGTCGGTGAGTAACGATGAGTTATTAATCTGGTTAACGATCAGGAGTCGCGTGAGTATCGTGTTCAGTTTCTCTGCGGTGATATCCAGTTTGTGGAGGTAGTTGAGTGCGAGTGGATCTTTGACGTCCATCAACGCGACATTGCACATTCCTTTAAGGCTTGCGAGTGGACCGCGGATATCGTGAGATGTTTTATAGATGAAGTTGTCG
>JBIQJZ010000044.1:19868-20253 GCA_044507115.1 Flammeovirgaceae bacterium
GGAGGGAGTCGTTTGCCCGTTGGAGGTCGAGGTTGCGCTCTTTGAGTTCCTGGTTGAGGTGGACGTTGGAATTCAGGAGTTGCCGATTCTGGTCTTCGATGATTGCTTTTGCATCGGACAGGTCGGCATTCACGCGGCGCTTGACTTTGATCGAGTGGTAGAGGACAAATATAAGGGCAGACAGGAGTACTGCGATGATAGCGATGGAGATATTGAGTTCGCGTTGGCGTGCGATGGTTTCCTCCTTATCGGCTATGGTTTGGAGGTTGATGCGTTCTTGGAATTGAGTTGTGATTTTCGCGATACGGTCGATGAGTTCGCCGCTGTAGATGCTATCTTTTAATGTGATGTATTTGTTTTGGTAGAGTGAGGCGTTCTGGAAATC
>JBIQJZ010000045.1:0-1824 GCA_044507115.1 Flammeovirgaceae bacterium
AGCACAGGCGGAGCGGTTTACGCGCAAGAAGCACGATCCTGGCTTCCCTTCCAATGCGGTGAAATTCTGCCTTGACTATTGCGGCACGACGATCGATAAACTCGATGCGATCGCTTTCTATGACAAGCCCCTGCTCAAGTTCGAACGACTATTGGAGACATACTATGCCTTCGCTCCTAAGGGGGTCTCGTCGTTTATTACCGCGATTCCGGTATGGCTTCGGGAGAAGATGTTTCTCAAACGTTTGATCCTCGAGGAGCTGTCAAAGGTTGGCACGTATGACAAGAAGAAACTGAAGCTGCTGTTCCCTGAACACCACCTTTCGCACGCCGCGAGCGCGTATTACTCCTCACCGTTTGAGGACTCCGCGATCATGACGATTGATGGTGTGGGTGAATGGGCAACGGCATCGATCTGCCATGGAACCGGTAAAAATATCAAGATACTCAAGGAACTGAAGTTCCCGCATTCACTCGGACTGCTGTATTCTGCGTTCACGTATTTCCTCGGATTCAAAGTAAACTCAGGCGAATACAAACTGATGGGACTCGCACCCTATGGCGTGCCGGGAAGCGAGCAAGTAAATCAGTACATCAAGATCATAAAAGAGAAGCTTGTCTCGCTGAAGGATGATGGGTCCATATGGCTCAACCAGGAATACTTCAACTACGCGACAGGACTCAAGATGGTGCGCGAAGACAAATGGGAGGAGCTCTTTGGATTCAAAACCCGGAAGCCTGAGGACGAATTGGAAGCGCATCACTGCAACCTGGGTCTTGCCATTCAACACGTTACTGAAGAGGCGGTGATCCTCATGGCGAAGGAAGCCAAGCAACTGACCGGATCAAAGCATCTGTGCCTCGCCGGTGGTGTCGCGTTGAATTGTGTTGCAAATGGTAAGCTGCTGAACACCGGTGTCTTTGAAGACGTCTTTATTCAGCCAGCCGCGGGTGATGCCGGTGGCGCGCTGGGTGCTGCTCAGGCTGCCTACCACATCTATTTCGGGAAGGAACGCATTGCGCCGAAAGCAATGGATGCAATGAAGGGGTCCTACCTGGGCCCTGAGTTCTCAGACCTCGATGTCGAGAACGTTATTCGCAAGTATGACGCATCAGCACGGCACTTCGAAAATTATTCTGAGTTATGTGAATATGTCGCGCAGCAGATCGCCGGTGACAATGTGGTTGGATGGATGCAGGGTCGTATGGAATTTGGTCCGCGCGCACTGGGTGGTCGCAGTATTCTCGGGGACCCGCGAAGTGCTGAGATGCAGCGCAAGCTCAATGTGAAGATCAAGTACCGGGAATCTTTCCGTCCATTTGCACCGTCGGTCTTGGCGGAAGACTGCAACCAGTACTTTGATCACAAAACGATTTCTCCGTACATGCTGTTGGTTCAGCCGGTTCAGGAGTCCAGACGCAATCCGCTTCCGGAGGGATATAATTCATTCTCCCTGAAAGATAAACTGTACCACCTCCGATCTGACATGCCCGCTATCACGCACATCGATTTTTCTGCGAGGATTCAAACGGTGCACAAAGAGACGAACCCCAGGTACTATCAACTGATCGACACATTTAAGAAACTCACAGGTTACGGTGTGGTTGTGAACACAAGTTTTAATGTTCGCGGTGAACCGATCATCTGTACACCTGAGGATGCATACCGATGCTTCATGCGTACTGAGATGGATTATCTCGTCGTAGGAAACTACGTGTTCGAGAAGAAGGCGCAGCCGGAGTGGCAAGAAAAAGATAATTGGAAGGAAGAGTTTACCCTTGATTAAAGTATATTTGACCGTCTAAATAAGTTAGCTTTATGGAA
>JBIQJZ010000045.1:1834-20236 GCA_044507115.1 Flammeovirgaceae bacterium
GAGACGTCTTTAAGTTTATGGCGGCCCGCAAAAAATGGTGGTTGACTCCCATCATTCTTCTCCTGGTTCTCATTGGAGTGTTGCTGGTAATCGGAGGTGGCTCCGCAGTGGCGCCTTTTATCTATACACTTTTCTAAGCGCCTTCTATCGTGCAAAATCAAGACAGATACAAGACGATTCTGGTGATCGTGACCGGCTTGCTGGTCATTGCCTGGATTTTCAAGCTCGAACTTCTGACGAAGATCGCTATTCTCATCGGGCTGGTGTCGGTGTTTATTCCGATCGCCGCGAGGGGTATCGAGTGGATGTGGCTTAAGCTGGCACACGTACTTGGCTGGATCAACTCCAAGATACTGCTGAGCCTGATTTTCTTCATATTCCTTCTTCCGATAGCGTGGATCTCGCGGTTGTTTACAAAGGATCCACTGAAGCTTAACGGAAGGCAGTTAAAAACGCTATACGCAGAACGCAATCATTTATACAAGAAGGAGGACCTTGAAAACATCTGGTAATTCATGCGGCCAGTTCTTCAACTCATCCGGCCAACTCATTGGATAAAGAATCTTTTTCTTCTTGTTCCGGTGTTCTTTGCCGGCAGGCTTTTTCAGATCGAGCGGCTTGGTGTCGTCGTCGCAGGCATACTTGCATTTAGCCTCGTTGCATCTGCTGTATATATCATCAATGATCTGAAAGACCTTGAAGTTGACAAGCTTCATCCGCTTAAGAGGAATCGCCCGTTAGCATCCGGTGCAGTCAGCAAGCCTACCGCAGGCGTACTTCTAAGTATTTTTCTTATCGGAGGATTCGCACTGGCGATCTCACTGAACACCGCCTTCGCTATCCTGCTGGGGTCGTATCTGGTATTGAACGTCGGATATTCGTTTGGACTCAAGAACATTCCGATCGTGGACTTATTTATTGTTTCCCTCGGGTTCCTGATACGGATTCACGCCGGCGGATTATTGTCGGCCGTGGAAGTATCGCATTGGCTATCGATCATGATCATGCTTCTGGCGTTGTTTCTCGTGTTAGCAAAGCGACGCGATGATTTGGTGCTCCAATCATCCACCAATTCAATTATCCGAAAGACGTCGTCGAGTTATAACCTTGAATTTATCAACGCTTGTCTGACGATTTTTGCGGCCGTGATCGTGGTAGCATATATCATGTACACGGTTTCCGCGGAGGTTATTGAGCACTTTGACAGCACCTACCTTTTCATCACGACACTGTTCGTCATTGCAGGGATCATGCGCTATCTTCAGATCACGCTTGTTGAACAGAATAGCGGATCACCAACGAGTATTCTGGTTAAAGACAAGTTCATATTGGTGACAATCGCGCTGTGGGTGATATCTTTTTATATTATCATTTACATCTGACGTTTTTTAGACATTCAACCATTGCGAAATTGCTACTATCTTCTATGAGAATTGGCTCAGTTTCATGTTCAACCCCTTCAGGGTTGGGGGAGATTCTACGTTCTTTACCACGGGCTGCGCCTGCCTACCGCAGGCGGGCCCGTGGCTATTCATATTAGACGCCTCCAGCGTCTTTGTAAACTGGTGCTATTCACAATCAATTCAGACAACTCAAGGAAGACCGGTGAATGAATGCATCTGTCAAATCTTGCATCCCAATTTCAATTTCCCGAGGCTCGACATCCATCGGCGAGGCAGGTACTAATTCACGGGGTTAATCATCGAATGCTTTTCATTCAGTACCCGTTCACAAGACCCTGAAAGGGTCTAACATGATTAGCCACGGGTACAACCCGTGGTTTTCGAACGAAAATCTCTCCCAACCCTGAAGGGGTTGAATATGAAAACAACTCCCGTTTTAATTCTCGCCCCGTTTCAAGAAAGGGGTGGATCCGTTGATTAATTAGTTTGTCCGTCCCACGGGTGTGAGTGACGGTGAGCTATGAAAAGACATCGTAACCTTAATGAAACAACAAAATCTCAATCACCCCGCCTCCAGTCTTACTTTGCTCGGGTTTGACGCGTTGTGTCGAGATGAAGATACGGTCGTCGGAGAGACCTGCCAGCTTGAGGGCGCGTGTGATTTCAGTCGTTCGTTCGAGCGTCGTTTTGCTGTCTTCCTCTTCCCGTACCCAAATAAGCAATTGAACTCCGGGATGCTCGGCGATTCGGTTGGCTACAAACCACAGGATTTCGTTCTGGTCTGCTGAGAGAGTGGTGACGCCGTTATTGTAGTCCATGCGCGTGGATATACGCTCGGGATAGATTGAATTCAGTTCTTCATCTGTGAGGAACGTTGAGCCTATCGGCAGCACGTTGCTAACGTAGGAGACGCGGACGGAATGGATTGCTGATGGTTGATTTGCGGCGCTCCTTGAAAAGTACGCGACGGTGTCGGCGTAGATAGAGAAGTAAGCATCGAATCCTTCGGTGTTCACGACGTTGCCGAGGTTTTTCGGGACAGACCAGATATCCCACGTCCCGTACTGGCGCTCACTGACGAAAATATCAGCACCTCCGTGACCTCCGTGACCGTTGCTGGTGAAGTAGAGTTTAGACTTGTCTGAGCTCAGGAATGGAGCGATCTCATAGCCAGGAGTGTTGACAGAAGGCCCAAGGTTCTTTGGCATCGACCACGTGCCATCATCACCTTTGGTCGTCACGTATAGATCCTCTTCACCACGCGTATCCCTTGCGCTCATCGACAAGACGATTACGTCAAAGTCGGGTGACACATAGGCGCCGAGAAAGCCTTCACTCTCCAGACCGGGAATTGGTATCAATTCTGGTTTTGTCCACTGACTTCCGTTCTTCTTCGAGAAGTAAATGCCCTTCGCCTGTTTCCCCGCACGAGTGTTGAGCATATAGATTACATCCCCCTTCCCGCTAATTCCAACGACGGCGTTGTTTCCCTTGTCATTGAACACATCCCGGACGTTAGTAGGTTTCCCCCAGTCCATGATGGTAACGTCCCAGTCGCTCTTCCACGCATCTGCACCGGCATAGCGACCGCCAGTGTTTTCGACGGAGCCCGCGCGAACGAAGTACATCGTCTTGCCGTCCGGAGAAAGTATCGGCATCAGCTCCTCTGCCTCTGAGTTGATGCGACTGGACAGTCGGGCGACGTCGCTAAAACTCAGCTCCTGTCCAAACAACAGAACGGGAAAAATTATGAAGCTGCAAAGAAGACACCTCACCATATGTTCGATTGTAAGCGTTTGAGATTGTTCAACCGCAATAAGAGTATCATTTCGTGACTTCCATCGCTGAACTGTTTCATTGCGCCTGTGGATTGCTCGTAAGAGTATGCAACGCTGAAAACGTGATTAAAGTTGAAGCCGCCGATCGCGACGAGACTCTCGGTCCCGCGATAGGTCAGACCGAACCACATTCTGTGATCGATGTACATCTTGAGATTGTAGTCGAGTGTAAAGGAATCATCGGTCTGCCAAAGGGCGAATGCGCTCGGTTTAAGGACAAGGGAAGAACTTAGCGGCAACGAGAACCCGATCTGCCCCGAACCACGGTAGTGGGGGTTGTTGTAATTGCTCTCGGAAGCGCTGAGCTGCGAATGCAGCAGGTCGTAGTAAGAAAATCCTACGTAGAAATTTTGCGTGTACAGCAGGAGGCCGGCGCGCACATTCAGGTCCGTCTGACTGACGCCATTGGAGATCAGGTCGTTGTAGTATGTGTCGGGGTCCGGGCTTACTCCGAGATACAGCTTTTCCGTCCGGAGATTCATGTTGTCAACTGCTGCAGATAGGCCCGTTGCCAAATGCACACGGCTGGAAAGAGGGTAATGCAGCGCGTAATTGACGACCCCACCAGTGCGATGAACGACGGATACCTGCTCTTTAAAAACATTGAAGCCCAGCCCGTGAAAAATTCGTTTTCCTCTCGGCAGGTTTGCTGGTTTTAGCGCGTCAACGTCACTTGTCCGAAGGGCGTTGTGTCGAAGATCAAGCGGTTGTTTAAGTCGCGTATTGAGAACGATGTTGGCAAACTTCGGACCATCGGCCCCAAACCCCGTCCATTGCGAGCGATATCCCAACTTGATTTCGGTGAACGGATCAACGCCAGTAAACGCGGGGTTGTACGATGCCGCGTACTGAAACATCTGGTTGGAGTACGGAACGTACTGCCCATTCGCGCTTAGCGCAAGATGCATTAATCCGAAATAGATAAGCAGCCTTCTCATGTTATCTCAACAGCATTACCGTCCCTGTATAGCGAATATTATTATAGCGCAGATCAATGGTGTAGTAGTAGACATCCGGGGGAAGAGGTTCCCCTCTGGAAGTGCCGTCCCACAACACCTCAAATCCAATCATTTCGTGGACAACCTGGCCCCGTTTGTTATAGATTGTGATGACGGCGTCATCATACTGCTCCATCCCGATGGGTGACGTGATCTTCCACACATCGTTCGCTCCATCACCGTTGGGTGTGAAGGCGTTCGGAATATCCAACTCTTCGAATGTATACGTCAGTGTGATTACGCGATCGCGTGCCTCGCTAAGATTTTTCCCATCGGTCAGAATGACGTAGACGATACGGGAATCGAGAATAAGATCCGTGAAATTGACGTAGCTGTAGGTAATTGATCGGATCGCCTGGACATATGCTTCTGCGGACGCAGTCCCCGTAAGTGTGAGGATACCCGCTTGTGCATCGTACTCGCCAAGTATATCGGGTGTGGAAGTGAACTCCAGCCGATCGTTCGCAGATCTGAAGTTCTGTCGTCTGAACCCGATTTCCGCGCCCTCGAGTGTTTCATCGTCGACATCCACGGCATTGAACAATAGTGTGAACGGAATTTTTGTTCCGCGACCAACTTCGTAGTTCAGGGTGTCGCTCTCCAGTTGTGTGACGAGGGGGGCGTCGTTGATGGGATTTATCGTTAGCGCGACGTACGTATTCGCCAGGCCAAAGTAAGTGCCGTCACCGCCATTCCAGAGCAATGTGTCCCGCCCGAAGTAATCCTGCTGGGGTGTATACGTGAGTGCCCCTATTGACGCTGTTGGAACGACCTGTCCGATGCTCACTGGGACGTTACCGACGCGCAAGAGACCGTGCTTCGGGAGTTCATCAATGCGGATTTCCGCAAGTGTGTTACCATCTGCATCGGAGAAAGCGTTGGCGAATTGCTGCGGAGCGAAGGTAAGAACCTGGTCTTCGTTTGTGGTTAGAGAAAACGCCGTGACCACCGGACGCGAGTTAACAAAGATCTGGAAGTCCTGGTCGACCGGCGTGCCAACACCGTCGCTCACACGGATGCGCACTGCTACATTTCCGGCAGTTCCTGCAGGAGGGGTGCCGTGCAGACGTGCGCGACCGTTGCCCTGTGATGTTAATGTCAGCCACGCCGGTCTTGTCGGTGCTGTCAGGGTCAACGTCTGGCCGTCTACATCAGTGGCTTCGACTATGTACTCGTACAGCGTTCCTACCTCCGCCAGTGTTACCGGAGTAGAAGTAAATACCGGTAAGTCGTTCACCGATTGGATCACGAGATTGAAGGAACGCGTGATGAAATTGACATTGGGTGCCGGACTGCCGGGGCCGCTGTCTTCGACGCGAACGGTGATGGTCGCAGTGCCGTGCTTGTCCGGTGCGGGTTTGATACGGAGTGTGCCGGTGGTTTGCGGACTCGTATAAGAGACACTCAGCGTCTCAAACAATGCAGGCTGGTTTGTTGACACGGTTACCGTCAGTGATTGGTTTTCGTCCGGGCCTGCCGTAATTCCTGTCAACGGAACATTCTGCAACGGCGCGTCTTCCTGGATGGGACCAAACGTGATCGGGTCAAGTGTCGGGGCACTATTTACTTCGTTCACCTGCACGGTGAAAGTTTGGATGTAGGTATTCTGATTGGGTGCTGGTGTACTGGCACCGTTGTCGATCGCCGTTACGGTGATCGTTACCGTTCCTGACGTGTTGGGAGTGACTGTGTAATTCAACTGTGCCGTCGTCTGACCATTCGCTCCGATCGTCGAAGGTGTGATCGTTGGTGTGGGGATGAGGGCGGTATTTCCGGAGGATACGAGCAGCGTCAGCGTTTGGGCTGCCTCAAACGGACCTTTCGAGATGTTATTGATCGTTAACGATTGGGGGCCTGCGTTTTCAAGCAGTACCTGATTCGGTATCGTGGTGAAACTGGGCGGATCGTTGATACCCGCGATGTTGACCGTTACTGTATTTTGAACGGACAGCCCACCGGTGTCGGTTGCGCGGACAACAATCTGCACGGTGCCAAATACATCGGGCTTGAACAAGAAGCGAAGGTTGCCTTGGCTGATCGTCGGATTGGTCTGGTAGAAGGTTCCATTCGTAAAAGAGACAACAGAATAGACCAACTGCTCAGGTGTATTCTCGACGTCGCTGAAACCGGGAAGTAAATTTACAACAGTCTCTTGCGGCTCGTCTTCAACTACATTCACTGCTGGTAGGGTAATCGCCACAGGTGCATCGTTGACTGAGTTCACTTGAACAGCAAGGTTGAACGTGTTACTGAATCCTGTGCCATCGTTCACGCGCACTCCCACAGTGAGATTTCCGAAGTAGTTCTGCGCGGGGGTGATAACGTTCCCTGAAACGGTATAGTTGGTCCCGGGTTGTATGGCCATTGTGAAACCGGTAGGATAAGGATTGTCGACATCCGTCACCTGGAGATTTGCAAATTGTATGGTCAATGGCTGATCCTCGTTCGTCACCAGCGGGTTTGGTGTTTGCCCAGTGATAACTGGCAGGTCGTTTACAGGTGCGACCTGGACCGCTACGCCAAAGGTCGGGCTGTCAGCAAGGCCATCGTTAACTTTAACATTCACCGTTAGCGGGCCGGCGTAGTTCGGTGCCGGGGTGACGGTGTTCCCCGAGAACGTGTAATTTGTTCCGGGTAACACTGTTACCGTAAATGTTGTGTTGTCGGGGTCGCTGATCACCAGATTGGAGCGCTGGATGGTAAACGGAGTGTCCTCAGTAGCAGCGATCGGGTTTGGAGTCTGCCCGGTGATTGTCGGCGGTACGTTGACTGCTCCCAGCGTGACCAGAACGCCAAATGTGGCGCTGTTCGCTTGTCCGTCGTTCACGCGAACATTTACGGATAGGTTCCCATTGTAGTTCAGGGCAGGCGTAACGGTGTTGCCGCTCACAGTATAGTTCGCGCCCGGCAGTACGGTTAATGTAAACGTCGTGTTATCAGGATCCAGAATGATGAGGTTCGACAGTGTTAACGTAAATGGTACGTTCTGCGTCCCGACTATGGGATGAGGATTCTGACCGGTGATCTCGGGAGGATCGTTCACCGCTGTGACGTTGACAGCCACTCCAAAGGGTGGGCTGTTTACTGTTCCGTCATTTACCTGAACATTTACTGTCAATGGGCCATTGTAGTTTGACGCCGGTGTCACGGTGTTTCCGCTGAATGTGTAGTTCGAGCCGGAAAGCACGGTGACCGTGAAGGTCGTGTTGTCCGGATCCACGATGACGAGGTTCGAACGTTGAATCGTGAAGGGCGTGTCCTCCGTAGCCAGGATGGGGTTCGGACTTTGCCCGGTAATCGAGGGAGCGTCGTTAACCGGATTCACCGTTACCTGCGCGCTAAACGTCGGACTATTCAGACTGCCGTCACTCACGCGGACGTTTACCGACAGCGGGCCATTGTAATTCAGTGCTGGCGTGATTGTTGTCCCTGAGAATGTATAGTTTGTCCCGGGGAGCACCGTCAGTGAGAAATCGTTCGGGTACGCATTGTCCGGGTCTTCAATCGTAAAGTCTGTAACCTTAAGCACGAGCGGAGTATCTTCGTTCGTACTTAGCGCAACCTGTCCGGTAATGGCAGGCGCCTTGTTGGTGTAGTTAACCTGGATGATGAGATTGTAGATCGCACTGTTTGCCTGGCCGTCGTTCACGAAGACCCGCACCACGAGGTTTCCGCTGTAACCAACGGAAGGGGTGATGGTGAACCCGGAAACGGAGTAATTAGACCCCGATAGAATCGATAGCTCAAAATCCCCAGGGTAGGTATTGTCTGGATCGCTGACGATAAGATCGCTGTATTTGAGCGTCAGCGGTTGACCGTCCCCGGTATTCAGCGGGAGTTGGCCAGTGATTACCGGCACATCGTTTACAGCTGCAACGTTGACTGCAACGCCGAATGTTGCGCTCTCGGCCTGTCCGTCACTCACGCGAACGTTTACCGTAAGAGGCCCGAAGTAGTGGGGTGCGGGTGTGATGGTAGTGCCACTGAAGGTGTAGTTTGTTCCGGGTAGAACAATGAGTGTAAAGGTCGTGTGGTCTGCGTCTTTGATCGTCAGGTTTGCGACAGAAAGCGTGAACGGCGTGTCCTCAGTTGCATTGATTGGATTGGGTGATTGTCCGGTAATAGAAGGAACATCGTTTACCGAAGCCACTTGAACAGCTACCCCGAACGTTGCACTGTTAGCGGTACCGTCATTCACGCGGACGTTAACCGATAAAGGCCCGTTGTAGTCAGGCGCGGGGGTAATGGTGTTGCCGCTGAAGGTGTAGTTCGCTCCGGCTAGCACGGTCAGTGTGAATGAGGTGTTGTCCGGATCCGAGATGATCAAATTCGAAAGCGTTATCGCGAATGGTGTGTCCTCTGTGGCAGTGAGTGGATTCGGTATCTGACCCGTGATAACTGGCGGATCGTTTACCGCAGCGACCTGAACCTGGACACCGAACACCGGGCTATTTTCTTCGCCGTCATTGACGCGCACATTCACCGTTAGCGGTCCGGTGTGATCCTGAGCCGGCGTGATGGTATTGCCTGAGAACGTGTAGTTGGCACCGGGGAGAACGGTCAGCGTAAACGCGTTGTCATCCGGATCAACTATAGTAAGGTTCGCGAGCGTAATGGTAAACGGCGTATCCTCAGTCGCATTGATTGGGTTGGGGGACTGCCCGGTAATCAAAGGTGCGTCGTTCACGGCGTTCACCTGGACGGCTACGCCGAACGTGTTGCTATTGGTTGTTCCGTCGCTCACGCGAACATTCACCGAAAGAGGACCGCTGTAGTGCGATGCGGGGGTAACCGTGTTTCCACTGAATGTGTAATTAGTTCCGGCGAGTACGGTCAGGGTAAAAGTGGAATTGTCCGGATCCTCTATTACCAGGTTCCCCGTTGAGATAATGAAGGGAGTATCTTCTGTAGCAATGATCGGATTTGGCGTTTGCCCGGTGATGACGGGGGCGTCGTTGACGGCGGTCAACTGAACAGATACCCCAAACGGGTCGCTATCAACCGTGCCATCGTTCACTTTGACATTGACAGTCAATGGATCATTGTGGTGCAAAGCAGGGGTGACTGTGTTTCCGCTGAAGGTGTAGTTCGATCCGGGAAGGACGGTTAGGGTAAAGGTTGTGTTGTCGGGATCCACGATCACGAGATTCGCGAGCACAATCGTGAATGGCGTATCCTCAACGGCGATAATTGGATCGGGCGTCTGGCCAGTGATGGCAGGCTTGTCGTTTACAGCGGTCACCGTCAATGCCAGGCCGAACGTGTTGCTGACCGCAGTCCCGTCGGTCACTTGTACGTTCACTGTCAGCGGTCCGTTGTAGTCGGCCGCCGGTGTGATTGTGTTTGAGACAAACGTGTACCCTGTGCCCGCAAGCACTGATAGCGTGAAGGTGGTATTATCAGGGTCTTCAATCGTCAGATGTGAAAGCAAGACGGTAAAGGGTGTGTCCTCAGCCGTTGTTAAGACACCGGTCTGGCCCTTGATCTCCGGAGCATCGTTGACCGGATTGACGGTAAGGCTCAATCCAAATGTGTTGCTATCGGAAGTACCGTCATTCACACGTACATTAACTGTGAGGGCCCCATTGTAGTCCGGATCAGGAATGACCGTGTTCTCTTCGAAGGTGTAGTTGGTGCCCGGCAAAACAGTAAGGGTAAATCCGGATGGATAGGATGTATCCGGATCATCGACGATCAGATGCGAGAGCAGTACGTCAAATTTGTTGTCCTCGTCCACTTCGAGATTCGGCACCTGCCCGGTTATTTCCGGTGGATCATCGACTGGAGTCACATCGATCTGCAGACCAAAGATGTTGCTGTCGTTGGTTCCGTCGTTCACCTGGACGTTGACCGTAAGAGGACCATTGAAGTCCTGGTCCGGCGTCACCACGTTTCCAGCCGGGGTGTAGTTTGAACCAGGGAGTACGGTCAGTGTGAAATCATCGGGATAGGCGCTGTCCTCATCCGTCACCAAAAGGTGCGTGAATAGAATCGCTATTGTTTGGTCTTCCGCGATGACAATCGGCTCGGGGGGTTGTCCGGTAATGACGGGTACCTGAGCATACGTACGAAAGAAAAAACAACAGATAATAAAGACTAAGCCAACTCTCATTATTACCTGAATCTTGTCTAGGTGAAAAGGGTAACAAATATCGGCTATTTAGAAGTGTATTTTCGAGCGGAAACGTATTTTTTCACCATTTTTAGGGCCATTTTCGTTTCTCATGACCAATTTCTTCCTGATTTTATTCTGGATTAGTTCAGGCATTATTCTCTACACCTACATCGTGTACTTTCTGGTTGCGGTAGTACTGGCACGGTTCTCATCGCGGCGGTCGCCCGAGGTGGGTAGAACTGATGATTGGCCGGAGGTGACGCTCGTGATCGCCGCCTATAACGAAGAGCGCTTCATCGCGGAGAAACTGAGAAATTCGCTGGAACTCGATTACCCCACAGGTAAACTGAAAATACTTGCTGTCACTGACGGATCATCAGATGATACCGGCCGTATCATTCAGGAGGGGTTTAAGGAGGTTTTGCACTTCCACGAGCCGGAACGGAGGGGGAAGATACATGCTGTGGACAGGATCATGAAACACGTGACGTCGCCGGTTGTGATTTTCACTGACGCGAACACACTGTTGAATGCGAGTGCGGTAAAGAATATTGTCCGGCATTATCAAGACGAGAAAGTGGGCGGGGTAGCCGGCGAGAAACGTGTCATAAGCACGGGGGCGGACAGCGCTTCGGGAGCAGGTGAAGGATTGTACTGGAAATATGAATCGACGCTGAAGAAGGCCGACTCTGACTTGTACACGGTTGTCGGCGCGGCGGGTGAATTGTTTTCCATTCGTACGAAGCTCTACCAGAGCCCTCCGCCGGACACGGTAATTGAGGATTTTTTCCTGTCAATGAAGATCGTGGGTTCCGGATACCGATTTGTATACGAACCGGAGGCTTATGCTATGGAGGGGCCGTCTGCCACGACCGAAGACGAGTGGAAACGCAAAGTGCGCATTTCGGCCGGAGGCCTTCAGGCTATCGCGCGCCTGACTCATCTGCTCAACCCTTTCCGGTACGGGATCGTATCTTTCCAGTATATCTCGCACCGCGTGTTGCGCTGGACACTTGCGCCCTTGGCGCTTCCAATAGTTTTTGTTGCCAATGCCTTCCTGTTCCGGCATTCATTCTTTTATGAGTTGGCGTTTTACGCGCAGTGTGGCTTTTATTTGTTGGCAATTCTTGGCCACATCTTGCGAGATCGCAAGATTCCGATAAAAGGTTTTTTTGTGCCTTACTACTTTACGCTGATGAACCTAAGTGTGTTCTTCGGATTCGCCAGAATACTGAAAGGACGACAATCGGTCGTGTGGGAGAAAGCAGCACGGGCTTAACAACTCGCCGATCGAAAGCCACTATCGCTTTTGGACGATAGAATCACCCTCTCCTCCGGAGAGGGCTGGGGTGAGGTGATGAAGAAAGTGTGCTGGGGTGAGGTGATGAAGAGAGTGGGGTGTGGTTGCTGAAGCAGGTCGTGGAGAGAATCAATTCAGATCGAGGCGGGCAATAAAAAAGCCCCGCCTTCGCGGGGCCCTCTCTAATTGCAAGCAGAGAGAAAAATCGTTATTAAAACTCAACCTTTGGAGCGTTCTCGGATCCGGCTGCTGCCTGGAATCCTGTCCGCGGTGAGAAGTCTTCGCCACCGCCGAACATATTCAGCGCCATCCTTTTGAAATAACCCCGAACATAGGAATTATATTCCCGAACGCTGTCATTATATCGCTGTCGTGCGATGTTTATCCTGTTTTCCGTTCCTTCCAATTGAGCCTGCAGGTTCTGGAAGTTTTCCGTGGAGCGAATCTGAGGATACGCTTCAAACGCGAGGTTGATGGCAGTGTTGATCCTGCGCCCTGCGATTTCCAGGTCCTCAGGTGTTTGCGCGTTGGTAATACCCGCGCGAGCTTGCGTGACCTCAGTGAGAATAGCCCGCTCGTTTTCAGCAGCACCTTGTACGGTGGCAACCAGATTGGGTATGAGATCCGCCCTGCGCTGATAAGTAGCCTGAACATCGGCAAATTCAGCGTTCACGCGTTCCTGTGCCCGGATGGCATTGTCGTAAATGCCGGTTCCCCACATGAAGAAGCCAAAGAAAATAACGACGATCACACCGACGACAACCAGTGTTGTTATTAAGCCTTTTCCCATATCACGTATTTTGGATCAAAGTAACGCAAAAGTTTCGAATCGGTTACACCGAGGCTCATTTTGCCGCCTCTGTCATGCGTTCGGCACTGTCGGCCATGCGCAATTGCTCGATGAAATCATCAATCTCCCCATTCATAATCGCCGGCAGGTTGTGCTGTGTATAGCCGATGCGATGATCGGTCACCCGGCTTTGAGGATAGTTATACGTGCGAATTTTCTCCGAGCGATCTCCTGTTCGCACCATGGACTTCCGGGCAGCGCCGATCTCCGACTGCTGTTTGGTAAGCTCCATCTCGTAGAGCTTCGTCTTCAGCATCTGCAATGCCCGCTCGCGGTTGCCGTGCTGCGATCGTTCAACCTGGCAGGTGACGACAATACCCGTTGGTTTATGGGTCATCTGCACTTTTGTTTCCACCTTGTTGACGTTCTGCCCACCGGCTCCACTGGAACGCGCCGTCTGAACTTCAATGTCGGCGGGGTTAATGTCTATTTCAACGTCTTCCACCTCGGGTAGTACCACTACGGATGCAGCGGAGGTGTGCACCCGACCCATCTGCTCGGTTTCGGGTACCCGTTGCACGCGGTGAACCCCGGATTCAAACTTCAGGAGGCCGTACGCGCCGTCTCCGGTAATGCTACTGATAACTTCCTTATAGCCTCCTGCTGTGCCCTCGGTGACATCGACCACGGTCATCTTCAACCCCTTCCGGTCGCAAAAGCGCTGGTACATACGCCAGAGATCGCCAGCGAAGATCGCCGCTTCGTCACCTCCTGTACCGGCGCGGATTTCGAGCAATACATTCTTGTCGTCGTTCGGATCTTTTGGAATCAACAGTTCCTTCAAGACAGCGTCCAGGCTTTCGATCTTGCCCTCCAGCTCGTCGATCTCGGATTTTGCGAACTCGCGCATTTCCGGATCCTTTTCCTTGTCAAGAACCTCCTTGGCCTGAGCGAGGTGGAGACGGGCGTCGCGCCATGCTTTGTATTTCACCACCACCTTTTCGAGGTCGCGATACTCCTTGCTGAGCTGTGAAAACTTCTTGATGTCTTTAACGATCTCCGGCTGGGCCAGCAGTTGTCCTACTTCCTCAAACCGGAGTCGGATATCTTCGAGTTTTTCTGTCATATTTGATTCGAAGTGCAAAGGTAGTGATTCGGATAAATTCTGCCTATACACTTGATATATGTCGCCCTGATTCGGGGATGTATCATAGCCTTTAATTTCGGAAATTGCGGGTAACACGATATATCATGAAAATTCTGATGCCTCTCTGTCTTCTTCTGTTCGCTGTTTCCTGTGGTGGGTCGTTGTCCGAGGAGCAGCGAAGGCAGATGCGGGAAAAGATGGAGGAGAATAAGATCGTACGAGTAACGGAAGTTGAAATCACCGAAGCGGCATTTGCCGCAGGCAGGCGCGCAATTGCTGCCCTCAATAGCCTGAAATCGGACTCGGCGGCGATAACAGAGTTTGCCGAAGCATACCCGGGATCAATTCGCTATCTCGGCGTACAGGAGGAGACTGGCCGGCTGCTTGAAAAACAGTTGCTCGAAGCCTATCGCGCGGATACGTCGGGCTCGTTTCAGGACAACGTGCAAAACGTGCGGGATGAACATGGTGAGGTCGATAGTATCCTATACACCCAGCCCCACACAAGGACGTTGACGGGTGGTGCGACGGAACTTCTCGGTGTATGGAACATCTGGCTGGCAAAAAAGGATCTTGTTAAGGAGATTGCGAGGGGAAGAAAGGGAGGATAGGTTCAAGGTTCCAGATTGAAGGTTTAAGTTTAAAGTTATGGGTATGTTGAAGAGGTTGTCGATTTTCTTGTTGCTGGTCAGCGGGGTGTGGGTTGATGTTTGCGGGCAGGGAGATGCCGGTGTACTGTCTCAGCTGAAGGGTGTGGGCACGGATGATTCCCAGGTGATGAATATCTTGTCGCAACTCACTGATGTCAATGGACCGCGTCTCACCAACTCAAGGGGATTTGAAACGGCGGCGGCGTACGCGAAGCGAATGCTGGAGTCGTGGGGAGTTCAGAATGTACACTACGACTATTGGGATGAGGAGTTTGGACGCGGCTGGGAATTGAAAAAATTCGCCTTGGCCATGACCGAGCCGCTCTATTCACCGGTTATCGCATATCCTAAGGCATGGACGCCGGGAATAAAGGGGACATTAAAGGCCGAGGCTGTATATCTCGACATCGAGCGTGAGGAGGACCTGGAGAAGTTTCGCGGAAAGCTGAAGGGCAAAGTCGTGCTGTTTAGCTTGCCAGCGCCGGTCAAGCCCTCCTTTAACCCCGACGCTACCCGACATTCCGATTCAGCATTGGCCATTATGGCGCGCGCCACGGCGACTCCTTATCCCCATGGCGGCCGAAGATTTACGCCACCGCGGGAGCCGCAACGGTTAGCCTATTTGAAATGGGATCTCTGCATGCGGGAAGGTGCCGCGGCGGTACTGGAGGCAAGTCCGAGACTTGAAGGCGATGGCACACTGGTTGTCAGCGCTGCGACGGTTCCCTATCCACCAGAAGAACCGTACGACGGCAGAAAACAAGCATGGTCGCCTGACGCCCCAAAAATATTGCCGCAGATAGTCGTGGGGGCCGAGCATTACAATCGCATGGTGCGTCTGCTCAAGGACGGTATTACAGTCACGCTGGAATTGAATTTGCAAACCGAATTCACTCGCTCGCAGCGCGGGTATAATGTTGTCGGCGAGATCCCCGGTACGGACCTCCGCGATGAGGTCGTCATGATCGGGGCACATCTCGACTCATGGCACAGCGCCACCGGGACAACCGACAATGCTGTCGGATCAGCTGTCATGCTGGAGACCATGCGACTAATCAAATCGCTGGGGCAAACACCGCGGCGGACAATACGCATTGCTCTCTGGGGCGGTGAGGAACAGGGGCTGATCGGATCGCGTTCGTACGTCAAGCGGTTGCTCGGACAGCGACTAGATCGCACCTACCCGTATGATTCCATCCGGTATACGCCGGAAGGGGAAAAGTTTTCTGTGTATTTCAACATGGACTACGGTGCGGGAAAATACCGAGGTATCTACTTGCAGGCCAATGAGGCTGCTGTACCCGTCTTTAGTCAGTGGCTTGAACCGTTCCAGGAGGAAGGCGCCGCAACCATTACGCTGCGAAATGCTTCTGGCACGGATCACTTATCATTCGATGCTATCGGCCTGCCGGCATTTCAGTTTGTTCAGGATCCACTCGAATATGGCACGCGAACGCACCACTCCAACATGGACGTGTACGACAGAGCCATCGAGGAGGATCTCAGACACAATGCCATCATGACTGCTTACCTTGCTTGGATGGCGGCGAATAGCGTGGACCGCGTTCCAAGAAATTCGAATTGACGCCTGGAGCCATGCGTAAAGGCTCAGGTTTTGTGCTGAAAATTTTCTAAGTTGATCGACTATTCCAGACAACTTTACCATTCTTAATAACAGAATGCTATGTCGCCTTGCAAGAATGTATTTGTAGCGGGCTTAATTTTGGCGGCCATCTTGGGAGCATGCTCGAGCGATGACGAACCAGATTCGCGTACGTTCCGTATGGGGTTCGCTACGGTCCCATATGGATCATCTGATGCGATGGAATATGTCTTCGAAAGGTTGTCGGTCGAGTCGGATATTGTCAACCACTATTTCAGCACAGGGGTGCCATGGCCTGAGGCCCTTGCCGATGAAGATTTTCCCGACCATGTGATGGAGGATTGGGCATTTCGCAAACAACTCATCAAACAGGCACACAAATCCTATGTCTCCGTCACACCGATTAGCTATTCCCATGACGGACTTGCGCTTTATCGCGGAGCCGAAGACAATATGCCGCTCCCTTCACCGTGGGATCGTTACAGTTTCGATCATGATGCGGTAAAGATTGCGTACGTGAACTATTGCAAACGGGTGATCGAATACTTCCAACCCGACTACTTTGCCATGTCCATCGAGACCAATCTGCTCTACAAGTTTCAGCCAGAAGCATGGCCGGCTTATCTCGATTTCCACGCCTTCGTTTATCGGGAAATCAAAGCCGAGTATCCGGACCTCCCGGTATTCACGACCATCGCTGGCACACCGCTGCTGAAGGATTTTCTTCCGGGAAATGATCATGTGATCCAGCGCCTTGCCGCGATGCAACTCCTCGAGATGTCGGACTACTATGCGATTGCATTCTATCCGCCCCTGACGATCTTTCAAACCGGTGCCTGGCCATCCAATACGTTCGACGACCTGTTTTCACTTAGCACGAAGCCAGTGATCATTGCGGAAACAGCCTGTACAGCTGAAGGACCCGCGGCAGACTACAACTCAGGAATACTTGCACACGCTTCCGATCCGGTGAAGCAAAAACTTTTTGTTGATGCTCTCCTAAGCGCGTCGGAAAAGTGGAAGGCGAAGTTTGTAATCTGGTTGACGCTGCGCGACGAGCGACCTGTAGAGACTACGTGGGGAGCGGATCTGGCGTCGCGACACGCAAGCCTGTACGACGAACAAGGGAACCCGCGTCCGGCTCTTAACAGCTGGCGTGAATGGTTCTACAAACGAGTAGAAGATTAACCATCCTATATGAACAGATTTGCTCTTCTGCTGGTCCTCGCGTCTATTTGTGCCTGTTCCCCACAACAGAACGTCGGTGAGACGGGAACTACTACACGGATCGTGAATGAGAACGCCGGGCTGAGAATCGACTCCGTTCTCAAAGCATTTGTCGATGAGGGCCGGGTGGCAGGTGTTTCCGCTTTGATCTATGAAAAAGACGAAGAAGTGTACTACAACGCCTTTGGTTATGCGGATCGCGAGAAGGGAGTCGCGATGGATCGCAACACCATTGTTCGCATTTATTCGATGACGAAGCCGATCACCGGTGTTGCACTGATGAAACTCTACGAGGAGGGCGCGTTTCAGCTTGACGACCCATTAGAGAAATACGCACCGGAGTTTGCGAATATGAGTGTCTGCACCGGCGTCGATGAATCCGGGCAATTGATCCTGGAGCCCCCGAAACGCCTTGTTACGATCAGGGACATCACGCGCCACACAGCTGGTTTTGTTAACAATCAGCCGATCCCGGCGCTTCAGGAGATGACGGGAAAGGCGCAACTCCTTCATCCGGAGAGTAACTTGTCTGAGATGGCAAGAAAGCTTGGCCGGATACCGCTGATGTTTCATCCCGGTGAGCAGTGGTCATACGGGTTTTGTGTTGATGTTCAGGCGTTTTTGGTAGAGAGATTGTCCGGGAAGCCATTTGATCAGTACATGAAAGAAAATATTCTCGACCCTCTCGGCATGAACGATACGCACTATGTAGTGCCCGAGCTAAACCGCGATCGATTTGCCACGGCCTACCAGAGAAAGGAAGGAGTACTGACACCGATCACCGGCGAAAACATCAACGCTTTCAACCTTCGCGACACACCGATGAAGCCGGGGGGATTCGGACTGACATCTACCCTCGATGACTACATGCGTTTTGCCACCATGCTCGTGAACGAAGGGAAGCTCGGCGATGTAAAGATACTCGACGAATCAACGGTGAGGCTGATGGCAACTGATCATTTGCCGGCTGAGATTCAGGAGCGTGCATGGCTACCGAGCAAGGGCCGCGTCGGTTTTGGCATCGACTTCGCCGTCAGAACTGATCCTCCCGCTAACAGAGAGGAGAACCGAGGTGTTGTAGGCGAATTCTTTTGGGATGGTGCCGCGAGTACATTGTTTTGGGTCGATCCTGTCAATGAGTTGACCGCCGTATTTTTTGTGCAGGTCATGCCATTTGACCGCGAAATTCACAAACGCTTCAGAGACGCTGTGTACGGAGAGTCTGCTCTCCAACTCTAAAGGAGGAACTACCATCCCCGAAGGGGATGGAAGAAAGTCCCTCTCCCCACGGAGAGGGGTTTAAGGTGAGGTGATTCCAGGGACGCTGAACC
>JBIQJZ010000321.1:0-2939 GCA_044507115.1 Flammeovirgaceae bacterium
ATCAGGGGCCAATTGTGGTAATGATTGAAAACCATCGCACTGGCCTATTGTGGGATCTGTTCATGAATGCACCGGAAATCCGGCCAGCTCTGAAAAAACTTGGATTTGGAAGTAGATAGTCGTTGCGCTGGTGCATCTTTCCACAGTTCGTCCTCCTGAATGCTGATTGTGAGCGCCCAACGGCCGTTGGCACCATTTTTTCTTATTTGACTCATGTACCGCGCCACTGCATAAAACGCAGTAGGGTGCCTTTGGCGAATGCTGAACAAGAGATACATGAGCAAGTCTGGTCCTATCATAGTGATTGACGATGATTTAGAAGATCATTTCATCATGGATGAAATTTTCAGACAGATGAAATGTCCAAACAAAGTACTTTTCTTCAACGATGGTCAAGCTGTTGTCGAATATCTCAACGCAACCGTCGAACTGCCCTTTCTTATCATCTCCGATATCAATATGCCGGGCATGAACGGATTTGAGATACGGAACAGGATATGTAAGAATGAAAGACTTGGGATAAAACATATTCCCTATCTTTTTTTCACGACGAGCGCTGACAAGAAAGCAGTCCGGCAAGCCTATGACCTTTCGGTCCAGGGTTTCTTCATCAAGCCCACGAGCATGGCTGAGTTGGAACAAGTTATGAGGAAGATCATTGCTTACTGGCAGGAGTGCTGCGCTCCTTCGTATTTCAACTAGCTGCGCGGAGGTTTGCAAGTAGTGTCATTTTGATTTTATTTACAGCATGACACTAGAGGAATTTACCGCAACCCTTTCATCACCTCAACCCCCTGACGGACTTCCTCCCTTACTCAAAGCGATGTGGTACGATGCGAAAGACAACTGGGAGGATGCGCATAACATTGCACAGGACGTTACTTCGGATGACGGATCTTGGGTGCACGCGTATCTGCACAGAAAGGAAGGTGATCTGGGAAATGCTGCGTATTGGTATCGTCGCGCGGGTCGACCCGTCCCCAAGGTATCGTTGGCGCAGGAATGGCAGGAGATCTCGGGAATTTTGCTATCTTAGGTGAGACTAGCCGCTTCACCTCAATTTCGTCACTACCGACGCTCCCAGTGAGCCTACCGACCGATAAGTCGGGCATACTTTTTTGATACTAAACCCGAAAGATCAATGCTATGAAGTTTCGGGGTGTATCCATTTGGGACGTTGCCAATCGAATTCCTGAGATCTACGGAACAATGGTTTTCGCAGCCCTCGTCCTGTACTTCTTCTTTATGTACGCGATCGGATTGTCGCATGTCACCGAATTTCGCATGGGCAATTTTGTCTTTCTTACCGCCGGTGTGTATTTCGCGTTGAAGCAGTATCGTCGAACCCATCGCGACCAGATGGACTATTTTCACGCATTCAAAACTGGAATGTGGACTTCGGGGATTGCAGCGATCACATTCGCGATCTTCATCTTTTTTTATATGCATTTCGACAAGAACTTTGGGGAGATGCTTGCGCAAAAGCAACCGCTCGGTTTCTACCTGAACCCCTATATCATGTCTTTCATTATCTCGCTCGAGGGGGTGTTCTCCGGAATGTTTGCTACTTACATGTTGTCAAACTTCCTGGCGGATCGCAAACCAACCAGAACTGTCCGCGACCAAAGCGAGATCATCCAATAGTTTGCCTGCCCTGATTCCAGTTTGTAACGCGAAAAGTTGGTACTTTCCCAATTGCACTTTGCGGGTTGTTGACTAACATTGTGTAGGCCCACATAATTTAATATGCGTTACCAAAAGATTGACCAGCAGCAGTTCGTCGGCAATCGCGACAGGCTGATGCGGGAACTCAAACCCAATTCGGTGGTAGTCGTGAATTCCAATGACATTATGCCCACGAACGCCGATGGCACGATGCGCTTTCGTCAAAATAGCGATCTCTTCTACCTTACCGGTGTGGATCAGGAAGAAACAATCCTGGTCCTGTGCCCTGACTTCCCGGATGAAAAGTACAGGCAAATCCTTTTTGTGCGAGAAACCAATGACACAATTGCGCTCTGGGAAGGGCATAAACTCACACGTGAGGAGGCGCGGGCGGCTACGGGCATCACCACCGTGGCGTGGACGAGTGAGTTTAACCGGATATTTCACACGATGATGGTCATGGGTAATGTCGAACATGTCTACCTGAATACGAACGACCACTACCGCGCGGAGGTAGCTGTGACTACACGCGACCAACGTTTTATCCGGTGGTGCCAAAGAAAATATCCACTTCACCGGTATGAACGTCTCGCACCAATCATGCATCGCCTTCGCAGTGTCAAGACGAAGGGAGAGGTGGCATTGTTGCAACAAGCTTGCGACATTACCGCCGCTGCGTTTCGTCGTGTGCTTGGTTTCGTCAAGCCGGGTGTTAGAGAGTTTGAGATTGAAGCCGAGTTTGCCCATGAGTTCCTTCGGAATGGGTCTCGCGGTTTCGCGTATGAACCGATCATCGCCGCTGGAGTGAATTCATGTGTCCTTCATTACATTGTGAATGACCAGACATGCCGCGACGGAGATGTTCTGCTCATGGACGTCGGAGCGGAGTATGCGAATTACAACGCGGATCTGACACGGACGATCCCGGTGAGTGGAAGGTTTACCGATCGGCAACGCCAGGTTTATGAGGCCGTTCTCCGGATTCAAAAGGCAGCGATGCAGATGCTTCGTCCTGGTATACGGTATTACGACTATCACAAAGAGGTTCAGAAACTGACGGAGTCCGAACTAATAGGTCTTAAACTGCTGGACAAACACGACATCGATAGGCAGAATCCGGAAAAGCCCCTATTCATGAAGTACTTTTCCCATGGGACATCCCACATGCTCGGATTGGATGTTCACGATGTAGGAAACATGTACGGTAAGATGGTCCCGGGTATGGTCTGGACCGTTGAGCCCGGTATCTACGTGCGGGAGGAGGCGATCGGGGT
>JBIQJZ010000046.1:0-20152 GCA_044507115.1 Flammeovirgaceae bacterium
GCTTCGTTAAAGGCGATACCCCAAGGTGAATGCCGCGCATTACAGGCGATCGGGATGATGTGTTCAAAGACATCGGGTTGCTGGATTGCCCATTCAAGGACTTGCTGTCCCCCCAGTGATCCGCCGATGATCGTATGAACTTTTGCGATCTTCAGCTCTTGCCGAAGCAGATCGAATGCGCGCACAACGTCGCGATTCGTCAGCGTGGGGAAGTCGTGATAATACGGGCGTCCATACTCCGGGTTGTTGCTGAGGGGCCCGGTGGACCCATAGCAACCCCCAAGCATATTTGCGCAGATAATGAAATAACGCGTGGGATCGAATGGACCGTCTGGAGAAAACAATCCAGCCCACCAATCAGTGAAATCAGAACTGCCGGTCAGTGCGTGACAGATCCACACAACATTGGTGCGATCGTCGTTCAGATTTCCGACGGTGGTGAATTTAAGCTGGAAGGAGGAGAGTTTCTCCCCCGATTCCAGTTCAAATTGCTCGTTATAGTGAAAAGTGTGATCCGTCTTGAGCATATTCTCGATCCGCGCAACAATAATAATTATACAACGAGTTCCCCTTGGAACACTTTCTCAAAAGCTTGTTGGAAGTCTGCTTTGATGTCGTCGATATGTTCGATACCGAGAGACACACGAAGCTGGTTGGGCAATACTCCCGCCGCGAGTTGTTCGGCGTCTGTGAGTTGCTGGTGCGTGGTCGCGGAAGGTTGAATGATCAACGTCTTCGTATCGCCGACGTTTGCCAGGTGACTTACGAGCTTCAGGTTGTCAACGACCTTAGTAGTGTGTTCCTTCGAACCTTTCAGGGTAAATGACAACACACCTCCAAACCCGTTGCGGAGGTATTTCTTAGCGAGCTTGTGATAAGCGCTGCTTTCCAATCCCGGATAGTTTACGCTCTCGACCAGCTGATGCTTCTCAAGCCATTTTGCAAGTTCAAGAGCGTTGTCGACGGTGCGTTGTACACGCAACGAGAGTGTTTCAAGCCCTTGTAGGAACAGGAATGAGTTGAATGGGCTTAGAGCGGGGCCGAAGTCGCGCAGGCCTTCAACGCGGGCGCGGATGATAAAGGCAATGTTAGGCAACCCAAGCGGATTGTTTTCGCCGAATACTTCCCAGAATTTCATTCCGTGATAACCTTCCGAAGGTTCGGAGAATTGCGGGAACTTACCATTGCCCCAATTGTAATTGCCGCCGTCTACGATGACACCACCGATAGAAGTTCCGTGGCCGCCGATCCATTTGGTAGCCGCCTGAACAACTACGTTCGCACCGTACTCAATCGGGCGGCACAGATAGCCTGCTGCCGCGAAGGTATTGTCTACGATCAGAGGGAGGTCATGTTTCCTTGCGAGTGCGCCGATTGCTTCGAAGTCGGGTACGGTAAAGCCCGGATTTCCGATCGTTTCGAGGTAGATCGCTTTTGTTTTGTCGTCGATGAGTTTCTCGAATGAGGCTGGCTTGTCGTCTGCCGCAAAGCGTGCGTCAATACCAAGACGCTTGAACGAGACTTTGAATTGGTTGTAAGTTCCACCGTACAGAAACGGTGCGGTCACAAAGTTTTCACCCGACTGAAGGATATTGTTAAGGGCGATAAATTGTGCTGACTGCCCGGAAGCGACGGCAAGCGCTGCTACTCCGCCTTCCAGAGCTGCCACGCGCTTTTCGAAGACATCCGTCGTCGGGTTCATGATGCGCGTGTAGATGTTGCCAAATTCCCGAAGTGCAAACAGGTTAGCTCCGTGTTCCGAGCTTTTAAAAGCGAATGACGTGGTCTGATAAATCGGTACAGCGCGGGCGCCGGTGCTAGGATCGATTTCTTGACCTGCATGTACTTGGAGTGTTTCAAATCTTAAGTTGGACATGGCTTGATTAGTTTATATGGTATCGGTTGTTGTCTATAGATTTTTGAAAGAGGGTGTATATAGCTGTAACCGTGCCTGTCACCTGACAAGGTCATAAGCTATCTTGTTGCCGGAGGCGCTGCGCCGGGGAACTAACGGCAACAAGGCTGACAACAGCAGCGCATGCTGATGCAATCATTTCCGGAGAGGAAAGATCCTGCGGATAATGGATGGGAGGGACTCTGCACGCTGGCGGCGCACAGTGCGTACCGGAGATTGTCGACGATGTTTTTCATTAATCAATCGGTTTATATATCCCGATCCGGACTTTCCGAATCAGAGTCAGGATTTAGCACCTTTTCTTCCCTGGAATAGGAGGAGGGTTGCTAGCGCTTCACAGAGCCTGTCTCTCCGCGCTTCTTTATAAATCGGTAAAGCGGTATGCTTTTGCGACTTTGCTACTGCAAACGTAGAGCCTGAAGTAATGGTTTCCAAACGCAGACGGAATTATTTTTCTGTCTGTCGCTGACAGATGTTAGGTTTCGGCCTGGAAATTTCGTACGAGAAAGGCTTCTAAATCGTTTGCTGTGCAGCTGTCCGCAATCAAATCAGGTTAACATTCCGCCATCCACCTGGATGACTTGTCCCGTGATATACGATGACATGTCGCAGGCCAGGAAAACGCAGGCATCGGCGACATCTTCGGGTTTGCCTCCTCTTTTCAGCGGAATTGCGTCGCGCCAGATCTGAATGGTTTTTTCGTCGAGTTTGTCTGTCATCTCGGTTTCGATAAACCCTGGAGCGATGGCATTGCACCGTATTCCGCGTGATCCGATCTCGAGTGCGACTGATTTGGTAAAGCCGATGATGCCGGATTTTGACGCCGCGTAGTTAGCCTGGCCGGCATTGCCTTTGATTCCGACGACGGAAGTCATGTTGATAATCGAACCACTCTTTTGTTTCATCATCGGTTTCGTCGCCGCCTTTACGGTGTTAAAACACGATTTCAGGTTTACGTTCATGACGCGGTCCCAAGCCTCTTCTGTCATGCGCAGCAAGAGATTGTCCATCGTAATCCCCGCGTTGTTGACAAGGATATCGATCGATCCAAAGTCTGCGATAACATCGTTGATCAACTTATCCGCTTGTGCAAAATCGGATGCATCGGAGCGATACCCTTTTGCCTTGATCCCTTTTGCTGCGAGTTCGCTTTCGAGCGCCTGACCTTGTTCGACACTGGACAGATAGGTGAATGCGACGTTCGCACCCTGCTCGGCAAATCGTATGGCAATAGCCCTTCCAATTCCTTTTGACGCCCCCGTAACGAGCGCATTTTTTCCCTTGAGTAAGTTCATTGAGTTTGGTTTCGATAAAAGAGTTCAGCTCAGAGACAAAAATAGGGTTTTTTTCGTGAGTCGTGAGTAGTGAGTCGTGAGTAGTGAGTCGTGAGTGGAGTGGAGAGGATTCCACTCTGTTGCTTCGCTAGCAGGCTTTAAGGACGCTATTTGCGGCAAAAAAGCCAGAAAAGACATTGGGGCGACGCGCACCGCCCCGTACTCACGATTCACGACTGACGACTCACCACTCACCACTCACGTCTCCCCACCCACGCTTTTTATTCCCCCCTGCACCGTTTATCTTTGGCAGCAAATTTAAATAATACCCTATGTCTAAATATGATCTGATCGTAATCGGAAGCGGCCCCGGGGGATATGTCGCTGCAATTCGCGCTTCTCAACTCGGTATGAAAGTAGCTGTTGTTGAGAAGGCTGAAATAGGTGGCATCTGTCTCAATTGGGGATGTATCCCCACTAAGGCGTTGTTGAAGAGCGCGAATGTGTTTGAATACATCAGCCATGCGAAGGATTACGGCATAGAAATCAAGGATGCCAAGGCAGACCTTCCGGGTATGGTAAAGCGCAGCCGCGATGTCGCTGCCAGTAACAGCAAAGGTGTTCAGTTTCTTTTCAAGAAGAACAAGATTGACCTTATCGAAGGAGCTGGCAAGATCAAGAAGGGTGGAAAAGTTGAGGTGACTGACAAGGCTGGCAAGAAAACTGACTATGAGGGTAAGCACACGATCATTGCTACGGGAGGTCGTTCGCGTGAGTTGCCGTCCATGAAGATCGATGGCAAGAAGATCATCGGCTATCGCGAAGCGATGATGTTACAGAGTGTTCCCAAAAAGTTGCTCGTTGTGGGCTCCGGCGCAATTGGCGTTGAGTTTGCGTACTTCTACAAAATGATTGGGTCAGAGGTGACCATCGTCGAGTTCCTGCCCCGAATTGTTCCGGTAGAAGATGAGGAGGTGTCGAAGGCACTCGAAAAGTCTTTTAAGAAAGCTGGAATGACAATTCACACGAGTTCCGAAGTAACGAAAGTTGACACCTCAGGCAAAGGTTGCGTTGCAACAGTCAAGACTCCCGGAGGGGAAATTAAGATCGAGGCTGATATTGTCCTCTCCGCTGTAGGCATTTCAACTAACCTCGAAGGCATCGGGCTGGAAGAGGTTGGTGTGAAAACCGACAAAGGAAAAGTTGTCGTCGACGACTTCTATAAAACAAATGTCGCCGGAGTATACGCGATTGGCGACATCGTTAAAGGACCTGCTCTCGCTCACGTTGCTTCCGCAGAGGGTATTATCTGCGTTGAGAAGATCGCTGGCAAGGACCCGCGTCCACTTGACTACAACAACCTGCCGGGCTGTACGTACAGCTCACCTGAAATCGCCTCGGTGGGTTACACAGAAGAGGCTGCGCGGAAGGCGGGTTATGAAATCAAGGTCGGAAGGTTCCCGTTCAGTGCTTCGGGCAAGGCGAAAGCTGCCGGCGCGACCGACGGGTTTGTCAAAGTGATATTTGATGCCAAGTACGGGGAATGGCTTGGCGCTCATTTTATCGGCGCAAATGTGACCGAAATGATTGCGGAAGTAGTTGTCGCCAGAAACCTGGAGACCACAGGCCACGAGATTATCAAGTCCGTGCATCCGCACCCGACCATGAGCGAGGCCATCATGGAAGCCACCGCCGCAGCATACGGCGAAGTGATCCATCTGTAGCATCAGGCGCGCGCCGGGCGCCAGGTTCCGGGTTCTGGGGTATCAGGTACCCAGAACCTGGAACCCGGCACCCAGTACCCAAAGTCCGACCCTAGAACCTGCTCTGATTTCGGAATGCTGCGTAGTGCCGATCGTACAGAGCTTCTAATCTCTCCGCGGTTTCTGTCTCACCGTATTCAAACATGACACGTTGCAACTGGCCGAGCAGTACGATCGGAATTTGAAGATCGCGACCGAACTCCCTTTTCCTGACATAGTAGTCCGCTAGCTCGTCCGAGCGTTGGCTGACAATGTTTGTAATGGCCAGTGCCTCTTCTCTCGCACCAACTGCCATCAACAGTTCTACGGTCTGTGGACTCGTATAGTCGTATGGCACTCCGTGGTCAGGCATTTTTGCTATGCTGTACAACAGTACTTCTTTTCCGCGCGTGGTGTCGCCGCGCGTGATCAGCGCGGCAGCCAGTGAATTGAGGCTACTTCTGTGATTCTGGACAAAGCTGCGGTAATCGGGAGAATAGTAGACAGTCGGGTCGTCCAGTCCTCTAAACTGGAAGTGCTCCATCACATTCTTGTAGCTCAGGTTCGTGTCGACCAATTCTTCTTCCGGATCGGGATTCAGCACTGGTAATATGCGATATGCATTTCCCTCCTGTACCACATACGGGGAAAGATCAACGTTGAACTGCGACAGCGAGGTGTTGTTGACGTAGAGCGGTCGCTCCCAGTTGGCAGTTGACAGCACGTCGAGCATAGCGAGGTCTTTCTTCTCAAGTCCGTTTCCGCGCAGACGGAGGCGCATCTCCGGCACGATCAGGCTATCGAGTTCGGGAGGTACGATTCCCAGAGATCGAACTTTTTCTACATCGACCTTGAGAATCAATTCTCGTGTAGGGATAGCGTTCGCCGATGCAAACATCCGCAGTCCTTTGTGATCGCGTTTCAGCAACTCGAGATACTGAGGCAACTCAACTGAATTGATCTTCGCATCGTAGAATGGCAGGTAGTCGTTCGGGCCGCCCTGTCGGTAGTTTTCGGGTGTGAGTGTATAGGGGAACGGCTCCGACTCGTACGTCTGACGCATCGTCTGTTTAATATACCAGTCGGTGTTGTAGTAGCTCAATACAACTACGCGTACGTCTGTGCGTACGCCTTCTACCTCCTGTGCGTACCAGAGCGGGAAGGTATCATTATCACCCCCGGTGAAGAGTATGCTGTTCGGAGCGCACGAATTCAGATAGTTGGTAGCGGAGTCAACCGAAAAATATCGGTCTGAACGATCGTGGTCATCCCATCCATCTTTTGCCATCAGCGCCGGGGCGGTAAGGCATATGAGCGTGGCGATAATGCCTGCGGTCTTCAGGCTACGCGTTGCTTTTGCGAGGGAGTCGGCGATGGCGATCACCGCGAATCCAATCCAGAAGCTGAAGGCGTAGTACGAACCCGTATAGATATAGTCGCGCTCCCGAGGTTCTGTCGGTGGTGAGTTCAGGTAGATGACCAGTGCCACGCCGGTGAGCACAAACAGTAGGGCCACGACGGAGAAGCTCCTGGTGTTGTGAAAAGACTGGTAGAACATCCCGACAAAACCGAGAACGAGTGGAATCATAAAGAAGTTATTCCGCCCTTTGTTTGAGGCGAGCGAATCGGGAATTTTCTCAAACCATTGACGTGGTCCGAGCCATCCCGCGTTCTGGTTGTCGCTTTCACGCCCTGCGAAGTTGAACATGAAATACCGGACATACATATGTCCGATCTGGTGGGTGAGCATGTAGTAAATATTGTCGCGGAAGAACTTCGGCTTTTCTCCTTCGGGTAGATTCAGGAGCTCGCGATAAATCTGCTGATGTTGCCGATCGGTGCTCCAGATCCGTGGCAGCAGAGTCTGATCGCGTTCCGAGTATTTATATGAAATCCGGCGGTCGCTAACTTCATATTTGTCTTTACCTTTTACATAAATCGGCTGCCCTTCGTCGTATCCGGTCACTTCCGCTGTAAAGTATTGTCCGTATAACAGGGGTCTGCTTCCGTATTGCTCGCGTTTCAGGTATCTCACGAAACTCATAACATCTGAGGGATCGTTCTCATTGATCGGCGGATTCTGGTTAGCACGGATTACGATCATTGCATAGGACGAGTAGCCGATGAGAATAAATGTCGTCGACAACAGGAAAGTGTTCAGCACAACTTTGTTGTGCTTTTGTGAGTAGTAGATCCCATAGACCAAGGCACCGATCAAGAGTATTGAGAAGAAGATAATGCCAGATTCAAACGGGAGCCCCAGGCTGTTGACGAAGAAGATCTCGAAATTGCCGGCGATCGTAGGAAGTCCCGGGATAATGATGTTGTTAATAAAGAAAATGATGAAGAGGCTGATGATCATTGTTGCCACGATACCCCAGGTCCCCGGCTCATGTTTCTTGAAATAGTAGATTAACGCAAGGGCAGGGATCGTCACAAGATTCAATAAGTGCACGCCGATGGACAGTCCCATCATATAGAAGATCAGGATGAGCCATCGATTCGCTTTCGACTCATCTTCGATGAGATCCCATTTCAGCATCGCCCACACAACAAAGGCTGTGAAGAAAGACGACATGGCGTAAACTTCGGCCTCGACGTTGGAGAACCACGCCGAGTCTGAGAACGTGAATGCAAGTGAGCCGACAATACCGGCACCCATCAACACCCATGTGCGGTCAATAGTGAGTTCCTCCGCGGTCCGTATCTTCATCAGCTTGCGACCGAAGAGGACGACCGACCAAAACAGGAAGAGGGATGTAAACGCACCTGCGAGAACGCTGAGGAAATTTATCCAATAAGCAACCAGCGAAGTGTCTCCGAGCGCAAGGAACGAAAACATTCTGCCAATCAGCAGGAAGAGCGGCGCGCCAGGCGGGTGAGGAACTTCGAGCTTGTACGACACAGCGATGAATTCTCCGCAGTCCCAGTAACTGGCAGTGGGTTCCATCGTCATCCAGTATACTGCTAGTGCGATGGTGAAGACCGCCCAACCTGTCAGGTTATTGATCTTTTGAAAATTGTGGTTCATGTTCTGTCATTCTAAGCCCAAGCCGCGAAAATAAAGAGGAATATCCAGATTTTTGGCCTTTTTATGGTCCAAACGAGTTAGGTCGGCCAAAAACCGCCAGTGGGCCCGGACAGGCGGTTTGGATCTCTTCTGAACCAGATAACGAGCAGCATCAGCGACTGATTTGCAATCGCTCGCCCCTTTGGGTTCTATTTATATACAATCACGTAGAACACCAGCCATAGGAAAAACAGCAGGACGTACGAGCCGATGACAATCCACCAAACGATTCTCTTCTCTTTTCGAGCATGGTGATGAATACCCGCCACCAGGACGAACCAGTAGATAACTTCAAATACGTTCAAAGCGCGCAAAGGATATGCCCATCGCCGGTCAAGCGAGTAATAGTCGAAGAAGTGCATGAGCGAAAGCGGGTAGAAAGCGCGGATATCGTGATACCCGGGGTCGGTCTCGACAGCCATGAACCAAATGATCTTAAGTACTTCAGGGATGAGGAAAACAAATTCAGCTCCTAATGCCACGCCCCAGCACTGCGCATATGTGACACGGTAGCCAAACATGAAACAACCCACCCAAATAACAAATGCGATCACTGTAAACTTCCACAGGTACACGAGTGGAATTGAGATGTATTTTAGTCCGTTGATGATCCGGAGAATGGCGCCCTCCGGACGATCCTGTAAGAATTCAAATGCTGCAGTTTCATTCTCGATAAACGAGATTTTAATGAACAATAATGCCAGCGTGCACAGGCACAGTAGAATGAATAGCAGCTTTTTGTCGGCAGCAAATAATGACTTAGTTTCGCTTTCGTTTTCAGGTGAAGAATTCAGCAAGCGGGAGTGTGTTACGGTTTATGAGGTTTTCAGGCAAATATAAGAGGTTAGGCAAGTTTCGCGTTGTTCCGGGCGCAGCCCTCGTTGCCGCTTTTTTTTTATCCCCGGTTGCCTTTGCGCAGGAAAATGACAGCCGGGACACAACCATCATTCTGCTCGCCGACAAGGATGTTCAACTCGAGTGCACGCAGAGCCTCAACGATCTTTATAACTTCAGATTTGAAGCTGCAGAGGCAGAGTTTTTAAGTCTTAAGACGCGGTACGGATGGCATCCGTTGCCCTACTTCCTAATGGGATTGAGCGATTGGTGGAAGATCATGCCGAACACGAAGAACACTGCGTACGACGAGTCCTTCCTTGCCTACATGGACACGACCATACAGGTGGCAGAACGCCTCTATAAGGAATTTCCGGCATACAAGGCGGAGGCTGCCTTTTTTCTCGCGGCGGCCTACGGTTTCAAGGGAAGGCTTTATTCGGATGAAGAACGAAAGAACTGGCGCAAAGCGGCATCTGTAGGAAAGAGTGCGCTGGACTACCTGGAAGAAGGCCGTGGGAATCACCATTTGAGTCCGGAGTTGGTGTTTGGAGATGCACTCTACAACTACTTCTCGGTGTGGGTTCCTGAAAATTATCCTGCTCTGCGGCCGCTGCTTTGGTTTTTCCGGAAGGGCGATAAACAGTTGGGCTTGCAACAACTGAAGGAGGTATCCTACAATGCATTCTACACCCGCACGGAAGCCATGGTCTGGCTGATGCGGATTCTGAATAGTTATGAGAACGACCGATTCCAGGCGCTTCAGATCAGTGAGTACCTCCACGAGAGCTATCCAAACAATCCCTACTTTCACCGGTATTACGCGCGGATGCTGTATTCGGTTGGTCGCTACGCGGAAGCGGAGCCACTCTGCCTTGATATCCTCACCAGAATCGATAGCGGGATGACGGGCTATGAAGCCACCAGCGGCCGGTATGCCGCTTTCTTCCTTGGACAGATCTACGAAGCGAAAAAGAATCTGGCGGATGCACGCAAGTACTACGAGTTGTGTACGAAGTTCGCGGAGGAAATAGGAGCAGTGGACTCCGGTTATTACCTGTACTCACTGATCGCCCTGGGTGAGATACATCAGGCTCAGGGTGAAAAAGCCGAGGCCAAGCGATACTTTCAGATGGCGAGAAAGCAGGCGGGCCGAAAGGACGAAGCTTTCAAGGATGCAAAGCGCAAGCTCAAGCGACTTGAAAAAGGAGACTGATGGAAGCTCGCGACCTCATAGTCACGCCGATCATTCTTTTTCTGGTATACGCGATCGCGTATGTCGTGCGCCCCTGGGTGAGCGACGACGTCACCCGCAGATATTTCTTTCCGGCGTTGACTGCCCGGGTGTTGGGTGCACTAGCCGTCGGATGTGTCTATCAGTTTTACTACGACGGGGGTGACACGTTTGCATACCACACGCACGGGAGCCGACCGCTGTGGGAAGCGATTATCGAGTCGCCGCTGAACGGGTTTCGACTACTTTTTGTGAATGGCGAGTACGGCCCGGGGATCTGGGATACCGCCAGTCGGATATGGTATTGGAACGACCCACAGTCGTTCTTTGTCATTCGGATTGCCGCGATCCTGGACTTGCTGACGTTCTCTTCCTACTCGGCAACTGCCGTGCTATTCGCTGTTATTGCTTTTGCGGGTGGGTGGATGTTGTATTTGACAATGTACAGTCTTTACCCGTCTTCCCATCGCTGGATAGCGTTTGCAGTGCTTTTTGTTCCTTCCGTGGTTTTCTGGGGATCGGGTATTTTTAAAGATACTATCACGTTGGCGGCACTGGGTGCTGCGACATTCGGATTTCATCGTGTTGTTATCCAGAGAAGGGTCCGCCCTGGGTCCATTGTCCTGGTGCTGTTCTCGTTTTGGGTAATTTTCTCAATCAAGAAGTACATTCTGCTGTGTTTTCTTCCGGCGCTGCTTTTCTGGGCAGTTGCAAGCTATCTATGGAGGATCCCCTCGGTGATGTCGAGATTGGTGGTTGCTCCCCTGACCCTGGTTGTTGCCTCTTTCCTTTCTTACTATGCGGTGACAAAAGTTGCGGAGGACGATGTGCGCTACAACGTAGGCAGTCTCGCGCAGACCGCGCGTATTACTGCCTACGACATTCGCTACGGATGGGGTGCGCGCACCGGGGAAGGCTCGGGGTATACCCTGGGGCAATTGGACGGCTCATGGCAGTCCATGCTGAGTCTCGCCCCTCAGGCACTTAATACGACTTTGTATCGCCCGTATCCTTGGGAAGTGACGAATCCGCTGATGTTGCTATCCTCGCTTGAGGGTTTGGTACTGCTTCTTCTCACTCTTCATCTTATCTGGAAGGTGAAGGGGCGAATATTTCGATATGTCTTGCGTCCCGACGCTCTTTTTTGCCTTGCTTTCGCCCTTGTATTCGGGTTCGCCGTGGGCGTGTCGACGTTTAACTTCGGAACCCTTTCGCGTTACAAGATTCCGATGATGCCTTATTTTGTGCTAGCCTTAGGGGTTATCCATACTTATTGGAAGAGAGATAGGAATCGCGAACTATTCGCGGACGTGGAGTAGCGATCGATAACCACCTGTCTACCGGCACTTCCCATCTCTTCCCTGAGGTGCGGGTCGGCTATCAGTCGTCTCAGATTTTCTTCCCATTCTGCGTCATTGCGACACCAATATCCTTCGCGGCCGTGTGTGACGATCTCGGTATTGACTCCCACAGGAGACACGAGCGCGGGTATGGCGAGTGCCATATATTGAAGAGCCTTAAAGCCACATTTGCCCTTTGCCCATTCATCGTCGGGTAGCGGCATGACGCCGATATGCAATTGCGCTACGTCGGCGATCTCTGTCGTCGGACTCCATGGAATAAATCGAAAGCGCTTCAGTGGCAGTTCGGGGTTTCTGTCCGCAATCACGACAGTTTCGACATCGTCGCAGGTCTTCTCGATTGACTGCAGAACTTCCACAATCGCTTCGAGATACTTAAGAGTTGTTCGCGAACCGGTCCATCCAATGGTGATCTTGCCGTTGTTGTCGCGTGATGGCGTGTGTTGCATGCCTGCGGCACCGGTATCGATCGTGGTTGGTATGATCACGACTTGCGAATTGAATCGTCGCGCGTAATCTGCCAGGTACTGATTCCCACAGCACACGCGATGACTCCATCGGCAGATTGAACTCACTTTTTGGCGCCAGCGAAACAATGCTGCAATTGGAGATTCGTTTTGCTTGTCCGTCAGCCATATTGCATCATCAAAATCATACACCACCTTCTTCTTGGCGATCTTCGCAAGCCACCACTCGATTACCGGAGGTCCGACTGGCGCAGCTTCGCGGTGAACAAAGATGAGATCGTACGACTGCGCTTCAAATAAAAGTGTGATTCGCCGAAGGAAACTCTCAGTAATAGCGCGTATTTTTGACAGTAAGCGCCCACTTTGTTGGAATGTGGCGTATGCACTTTGAGTAAAGAATGGTCTCACGGTAATACCAAAGCCGTTTTCTTCGAGATGTTGAATGTATTGTTCAAAGCGAAAGCGTTGCGACGGGGCCTGGCCTGTGGGGTAAGGACAGATAAACAGAATTTTTTTCACGATGGCCAGGATTGTCGTTGATGCAAATAAAAGCAGCTTTTCGCTGAACTTAAAGGAATTGCTGGCCTACCGGGATCTGTTTGCGATCCTGGCGTATCGCGACTTCAGGGTGCGCTACGCGCAGACTTTCCTCGGTCTTACCTGGGCGGTGATCCAACCGCTGGCGACTCTCGTGATTTTCACCCTTGTCTTTGGTCGGTTCGTGCGAGTCGACACGGGCAGCATCCCGTATCCGGTTTTTGCTTTGTGCGGAATGGTGGCGTGGACATACTTCTCTTTTGTGATGAATCAATCGGGTAATTCGATCATCGTCGCGCAGGACATGGTCAAGAAGATTTACTTTCCGCGTCTGATTATCCCGCTGTCGAAGGCCGTTGTCGGTTTGGTGGATCTTGCCATTGCTCTCTTGCTGTTGACTTTACTGGTCATCATATATGATGTGCCCGTGTCGTCGAGGATAGTTATTCTTCCGCTGTTCCTCGGGTTGTTGATCATCTGTGCACTGGCTGTTGGGATATGGCTTAGTGCCTTGAGTATTCGTTTCCGGGATTTTCAACATGTCACGCCCTTCCTGGTGCAGATCGGATTGTATGTTACGCCGATCGCTTATCCAGGTGAGGTCGTTATCGGAAGTCTTTCCGACACAGGCGTCTTCCTCTTCTATCTGAATCCGATGGCGGGGATTGTTGAGGGCTTCAGATGGTCGATATTCGGCGAGGGAACTATGCACGATACGTCGCTGATTTCTTTTGCGATGGTGATCGTGCTGTTTGTGACCGGGCTGTATTACTTTAAACGAGTTGAGCGCGTCATGGCTGACATTGTATGAGTGCATCAGTATTGCGTGTGGAGAACCTCGGCAAGCGATATATGCTGGGACATCAGCGGAGCGCGGACCTGCGTGAGACGCTTCGTCACACTATTGCGCGCGTTACTGCGCCGGCAAGTCGAGGGGAGGAATTTTGGGCGTTGCGGGATGTGAGTTTCGACGTTAACCGAGGTGACGTTCTCGGTATCATCGGCCGAAATGGCGCGGGAAAGAGCACGCTGCTGAGAATTCTGTCGAGGATCACGCATCCGGATGCAGGAAGATTTGAGATCGATGGCCGTGTCTCGTCGCTGCTGGAAGTTGGTACGGGCTTTCATATGGAATTGACTGGTCGGGAGAACATATTTCTCAATGGAACTATACTCGGCATGCGCCGCGCGGAGATCAGGCGACGGTTTGACGAGATAGTCGCTTTTAGTGGAGTCTCCGATTTTCTCGATACCCCGGTGAAGCACTACAGTTCCGGAATGCGGGTGCGACTGGCTTTTTCGGTCGCCGCACATCTTGAACCCGAAATCATGATCATCGACGAGGTTCTCGCGGTCGGCGACGCGGAGTTTCAACGAAAATGCCTCGGCAAGATGGACGAGGTAAGCAAAAAGGAGGGACGGACAATTCTTTTTGTGAGTCACAACCTCGCGGCGGTGGAGCACCTTTGTTCAACAGCGCTGTTACTCGATCACGGAAAAATTGTGAGCAAAGGCGCGGTGACAGGTGTCGTTGATCGCTACGTCGGTACTGATGCTGACCGTTCGCGTTGGCGTGTGGAGAATATATCGCTAGGGGGAGGTGTAATGGTGAAAATGTTTGAGCTTTCCCGCGCGGCTGTGTCGGTCTTCGATGACCTTGAATATAATCTCACCCTCGCGAGTGATGCTTCGAATATCTTTACCGAACTCGTGATATTAATCTACAATCACCTCAACGAACGCGTTGGTATTGTTGACCTCCGGCATCGCGATCTCGAGAAGACATCCGCGTTACAACGGAAATTTACAGTCCGCGGTCGACTGACGGATCTTCCACTGATGGAAGGAACCTACCATTGCGGCCTCTACCTGGCTTCCGCTTTGTGCCGCGGAGACTTTTTGAATATCGCTTCGTTCGAGGTAAAAAGATTGGATAGCGAATACGTACCATTTTCGACGAGACACCGTGGCTACTTGGAATTCAGAAATAGTTTTCACATTGAATGACAACTATGAGGAACGGTCAGGTGATCCATCGTTTGGTTCGGAAATTTCGCAGCCGCCTTATCACATACTCGTGGGAACGAACTGTGTTTCATCTTCGCCATGAATTTCCGGCGGATTTTGCCTTACGCCAGGATACGCTCACACTAAATCGACTGTCGCTGACGATTCCCAGGCGATCCTTCGGATTTCTCCTTGACGCTTATAGACTAGCTGTTGAATTGCACGAGAAGAGCGCTCAGTTTTACCTCCGCGATAACCTTTTGTTGATTACAGTTGGCGGGGTCACGCTCTCGCTTAAGACTGCCGAGGAGATTTTTATTGTTCACGAAGTTTTCTTCCGCGGCGTTTATGGGTTTGACGTGCAAAGCCCTTGCTCGGTTATTGATGTCGGTATGAATGTGGGCGTCGCGAGTCTGTACTTCGCTTCGCAATCGTACGTTTCGAACGTTTTTTCATTTGAGCCATTTGAGCCAACATATCGGCAAGCTGTTCAGAACATTGAACTCAACCCGGAACTTGCTGGTAAGATTGTCACAGCAAATATTGGACTTGGACCAAAGGATGAGACACTGGATGTCGCATACGACTACGCGAACAAGGGACAGGTGGGAATTCACGGCACTGCTCTTATTCGCGCTGCAACCACGGAAGTTGAGAATCAGCGCATCGCACTGAAGCGCGCGTCAACAGTCCTTGCCGACGTGATCGCAAAATGCGGTGATTCACATCTCGTGTTGAAACTTGATTGCGAAGGTTCCGAGTATGGAATAGTTGAAGACCTGGCAGAACGCGGTCTGCTCGGCGAGTTCAGCACGATCATGATCGAATGGCATGAGCGTGGCCCTGAATTGCTCCTGGCCTCCCTGCGACAGGCGGGATATACATCATTTTTTCAACACGCATCGACCAGAGTGGGAATGATCTATGCTGCAAAATAGTCCTTCGTTGACAGTAATCATGCCGGTGTTCAATACGGCGCGGTATGTAGCGCAAGCCATCGAAAGCGTGCTGACGCAGACGTTCTCCGATTTCGAGTTGTTGATTGTCGACGATGGCTCGACTGATGAAAGCTTAGCAGTAGCACGCGGGTTCCAGGATTCTCGCATCCGCGTATTCGCCAACAAAAGCAATATCGGAAAGGTTGCGGTCTGCAATGATGCGCTGAGCCAAAGCCGGGGAAAGTATGTAACCGTGCACGACTCGGACGATTACTCGTCACCTGACCGCTTTCAACGACAGATTTTGTTCCTTGAAGCACACCCTGAATTCGCAATGTGCGGAACCTGGTTTTATGAGATTGATCAGTCGGGTTCAGTTGTCCGGGAGATCGATCTTGAGTCTGATCCGGATAGACTGCGGACACTCATCCGGAGTGACAGTCAGTTTCACGGTCCTACGATGATCTTACGCCGAGATATTCTGGAGGAAATTGGCGGACTGTATCGCAACTTCCATAACAAGGAGGATGTAGACCTGTCCATGCGAATCGCCGAGAAGTACCCCGTGAAGAACCTCGAACAGCGCCTCTACTACTATCGCCTGTCGCCGCAAGGGATAACCAAGAGAAATTTTGACTTTCTGAGATTCGAGGGGCTGAAGGTCCTGCAGTTGCTTGCCGAGGAGCGCAGGCTCACCGGGCAGGACTGCCTTATGCGAGGTGACCTTGTGGCGTATGAGAAACTCCTTAGTCGCATCAAACAACCGTATCTCGATGACCCGTCCTTACTTTATCGCAAAGGGACATCACTGAACGTTTACTTTCGGTTCTGGCAAAACGCGTTTTGGTATGCTGCAAAGGCTATCGCTGCGAACCCGTGGAAATTCGTCAACTACCGCGAGTTCCTGTATGTTGCCAGGACATATCTGTTAAGTACACTGCGCGGTGCGCAACGACTATGATGAGGAAGACTGATTTGTGGAATATATTTAGCGGAGCGGAAGAGGCAACCCTTGTTCCCCCGCCAGACGGTCGCGTGTTGTACACCACGCGAACTGCTTCGCTTGTATCGGATCCGACGGTGTCGCAAGTTTTGTTTGGGAATGGCTTCCGCCCGCATTATCCAAATGGGGGCAGTTTTGCAGTGTGTGTATCTCACGACGTTGACAATTTGGTGCGACCAACGCTGAGTTCGTACCAACGCGCCAAGCTTGCAACGATGGAGTTGATAAATCTCCGATTGAGACAAGCCTGGCAATATCGCGATCGCAGGAATCTAAACTACAACATCGACAAGTTGTTGAAAATTGAACACCGGCTAGGCGTTGTGTCAACTTTTAACTTTTTGGCACTTTCTGAAGGTGACAGGGATTTTAATTACCACCTCGAAGAAGTGTCCGATATAATAAAGCAAGTGGTGGACACGGGTTGCGAAATCGGCTTACATGGGGGACACGATGCATTTTGCGACACCGGCAGGATGGCCGAAGAAAAACTGCGATTAGAAAGTGCGCTGAGCCGTTCCGTCGGCGGATACCGGAATCATTTCCTGAAGTTCATTGTGCCAGACACCTGGCTTTCTCTGGAAAGGAATGGTTTCAAGTATGATTCTACTTACGGATTTCCCGACATGCCAGCTTTTCGCAATGGAATGTGCTATCCATTCTTTCCATATCTTCGAAACCAGCAACGGTATTGTGACGTCTTGGAGATTCCCCTTTTAGTTATGGATGCTACGCTGATGTATTACCTAAGGTACGACGAAAAAAAGGCGTTCGACGCAATTAAGGATACCGTGGATAAGGTGCGTCGGGTCAATGGCGTCTTTACATTGTTGTGGCATAACGATTACCTGTTCAGGCCGTGGAGAAATGTGTTTGAGTCTACCCTCAGATATTGCCGTGACGCAGGCGCCTGGTTCGCGACTGGCGAGCAAATGAATAGTTGGTGGCGTCAGAACAGCTTTTGTAGCCACTATCCGGAATGTGGATTGGAACCCGTGTCGCAATGAAGAACCAGCCTCGTGTATTGCATGTAGTTAACTGGTATCCGAATCCGATCGACACCATCGAGGGAACATTTATCCGTCAGCAGATCGATGCACTTCATCCGCACTGTCCATCCGATGTCCTTCTCATTCAGATACGGTACGGTGACCTCAAGGTCGTTCATGCCGCGGTATCGGACCGCGAACGCCTTTGGATTTTTCAAGCTCCCTTGCGGTCCTGGTTTCTGAAAGAGGTGCTGACTTCGCTGGCGCTGTTTTATTTCCTCGTTTTGCGTTACGATCTTTCGAAATACAGTCTTGTCAATTTTCACATTGCTTACCCATTGTTGACTTCATTTCACTGGTTCAGGAGGTGGATCCGAATTCCAGCGGTCATTACAGAACACTGGAGTGCTTATCATTTTAACTTTGGTGTATCCAAAGAACTTGTTCGCATCAAGCGAATATTCTCGCAGGGTCTTCCTGTGATCACCGTTTCGAAGTCGCTGGCGCGCGACATTGAGCGTTTTGCCGGTGTTTCTTTGTCTCCATCTTACGTTTTGCCAAATGTTGTGAACGATCGGATCTTTCGGGAACTTGGGGGTGAATCCGTTCAGCCGACGCAGTTCTTTATGTTAGGATGTTGGCAGTTTCCTAAGTTACCTGCAGTGATTGTTGACGCATTGGATGCGATTCGGAAAGAGGGATTCATCTTCACCCTCCGGATCGGAGGGTATGGTCCTTACGACGACGCGCTAAGGTCCCAGGTTGCTGAACTCGCCATGAGTTCGGTCGTGACTTTCCTCGGAAAGCTGACACATGAGGAAGCGGCGAGGGAAATGCAGGCATGCTCCTTCTTTGCACATGCGAGCGACTACGAAACGTTTTCGGTGGTATGTGCTGAGGCTATGTGCTGCGGAGCACCTGTAATTGCGTCCGCGGTCGGGGGAGTTCCTGATCTTGTGGACAGTACGAACGGGATTCTGGTGCCGGAAAATTCGGTTGATGCATGGGCTGCCGCGCTTAGAGAAGCATTCACGTTGACGTTTGACCGAAGAAACGTCTCGCGTGCGGCGCGCCAACGGTTTTCGCCCGAGGCTGTCGGACGACGGTACGGGGAAATTGTCCGCGAATTAACTGCAAACAAAAATGGAAAGCGCTGACTACAAAAAGTTTTGGGAAGCGATGGACTCACCGGCGCACGCGCACTCGTCCGCGAGATGGTTCGACAGGTATGCCGCCGAAATACGTGCATTTCTTTCAGGTGCTCGATCTGTGGTCGACGCCGGTTGCGGAAGTGGAGAGGTGCTCGCGCGCATCGCAGGTGATTTCCCGAAGGTCATCGCTATTGACTACTCTGAGTCGATGCTGGCGAAAGCACGTGCGCGAATGGCGGAACGCCAACATACGCACGTCAGTCTTTTTTCTGATAATATCACGGCGATCGCATCCTACTGTCCCGAGCCCGTGGACGCAGTCTACTCAAATGGTGTTGTACAGTATCTGAGCCGAGATGAACTCGACCGGTTTGTGGCGTCATGTGCACGAGTGCTAAATCCCGGTGGTAAAGTTGTGTTGCTGAACATTCCGAACACAAACTGCCGCACCTTGTTTCTTCTTGGTTTTTATAAGCACCAGGATCGCATTCCTTTTTTTCGCTTCCTGAAAGGCCTTCCGGGACTGTGGGCGAAGATTGTCTGGTTCCGTGTTCGGAACGGCTTTCGGAAATACGATGACGGCATTGGAAATTGGTTCAGTATCGAGGAAGTTCTGCAATGCGGAGCAAAGCATTCCTTTGATGTCGAGATATACGGTGCATCCGTGGTTGAGTATCATTACCGTTTTCATGCAGTACTTACCATGCCCCCGCGAGTATGAGAGTCGAAACATCCCGCGAATACTACTGCGAACATCTACCGGAAGAGTTGCCAATCTTCTACCAGCCGTTTTATCTCGACATTGTCACTGGTGGGCAATGGGAGGTATCTTACTATCGGGAGGATGATCGCATCCTTGCATGCATGCCATATTCGCTGGCGTCTCTTCGGTACACGCTGATCCGTCAGCCAGCTTTCGCGATCTACCAGGGTCCGTACTTCGTCCGTGGGGGGCACCTTGAGCCTGGAAAACAGATGGACATTCTCGACGCCTTAGAGAGGACGTTGAGACCACACGATTACTACAATCAAAACTGGCACCCCACATCCAGGAATTGGCTCCCATTTTATTGGAAAGGATATACACAATCGACACGCTACACATATGTGATTCCGGCCGTTGCCGCGATGGATGAGGTTCGCGCTGGCTATAATGAGAACGTTCGGAGAAATATAAAAAAAGCGGGGGGCGTTGTCCGGGTGGTTCATAGTGACAACTTCGACTCGCTGCTTGCAATAGTCTCAGCGACGTTTTCACGAAAGGGACTAAGCAATCCCTACGACGCCACGCTGTTCAAAAGTCTTGTCCAAGCCTGCTTGTCACGTGGTTGCTGCTCCATATTGCTCGCACTCGACTCCAATGAGAACCTGCACGCCGGAATGTTCATTGTTTGGGATGCTTGCCGGGTGTATTACATGGCAGGAGGTGTAGATGAACAATTCAAGAGCAGCGGCGCGATGACCTTGCTGTTCGACCAGGCAATTCAGTTTGCAGCGTCGACCGGAAAAACTTTCGATTTTGAAGGGTCAATGATACGCGATGTTGAGCGATACTTTCGTTCATTTGGTGCTGTGCAGCAGGAGTATTTCGTCGTCACGAAGGTAAAGTCCCGCTTTTTGCGCGGCCGCC
>JBIQJZ010000322.1:0-508 GCA_044507115.1 Flammeovirgaceae bacterium
AATGTTAATTTCTCGCTGTACAGTCGCAACATTATGTTGTGGGCGAAGGACGCAGATACGGGAGTAGATCCCGAGCGTGCTTATCAACCCGAAGGTGGCCGCCTTATTCAAGGCGTCGAACGATACAACGTCAACCCTTGGGTTGTGCCTATCGGATTTAAACTGGGCTTTACGTTCTAAACCGTTAAGATCAAAATCATGAAAAGGTTCAAGATAAAACTCACAATTGTATTGGCGACAGTGTTCATGATCAGTTCATGCCACGACCTGGACGAACTGAACATCAACCCCAACGGACCTGCGCCGGAAGTGACCAACCTGAATTTACTCCTTCCCACCATCCTTACGGACCTCGGTCAACACGTTGTAAATTTGGGCTTTGGCGATATCGCGGGTGTGATGCAGCACACTCAGAAGACTGGCTGGCAAAGCGGCCACAATGACTATGACTGGGATGTCTCGTCAAAAAGCTGGACCAGCTACTACGGTATTCTGCGGAATGCTGACG
>JBIQJZ010000322.1:518-2924 GCA_044507115.1 Flammeovirgaceae bacterium
AATTTTACAAGAAAGCGGTTGAGGGGAACTATGAATTCCATCAGGGCGTAGGACTTGTTCTCAAGGCCTATACATTTGGACTGATTACTGACCTGTGGGGTGATGCTCCTTATTCCGAAGCTCTGAGGGCCGAGGAAAGCGAGGCTTTCTTCAAGCCGGCGTTCGAACCTCAACGCAACATTTATCTCGGCATACTGGAAGACCTGGAACTTGCGAACACACTTTTGTCAAAAAGTAACTTAGAATACGAAAACGTGAGCGCCACGCAGGACCTCCTGTACGAAGGCGATGTGACGAAGTGGCGCAAGTTTGCCAACTCCCTTGCACTCCGTTACTATATGAGGCTGTCCGCGAAGGAACCCGGTATTGCCGAAGATGGTATCGAGAATATCTCGTCGAATCCCGACGTGTATCCATTGATCACCTCTGCAGCTGATGATGCGACTCTTTCATACGTCGGATCATCACCTTCCGATTCCTGGCCGAGCAATACTGTTTTCAATCCGGATCCCGTTGGCAACTACCAGCGGACGAAAATGAGCAAGACGCTCGTGGATGTCATGCTTGCCCATAGTGATCCCCGACTTGCTGTCTGGGCTAATAAGATTCAGTATCCCCTGGTGATCGTCGCAGGTACGGGGGTTGACCAGATCGTCAATGGTAAACGTGAAGTCTCCCAGGACATCGTGGATGAGTACGAAGAGGCTTGGGGTGTAGGCATTGACCTTCATCCTGAGTACGTGGGTATACCTCCCTCTGTTTTCGCAGCTGCGCAGTACAACCTCAATCCTAATCTTGAGCAAGGAGCATTTAACCCGCACGCATCCAACTTGCACAGTATGTATGCGCAAGCAAGCGGACCTCTCCTGCTGATGAGATTGATGTCGGCGGCGGAAGTGAATTTTATTCTCGCGGAGGGAGCGCTTTACGGGTGGGCTCCGGGTGATCCGGCTGATCATTACGCGGAAGGTATCCGTCAGTCGTTGAACGCATGGGGCGTGGGGAATCAGTTTAATACGTTCATCGCAAACGCTCCATATTCCGGTCTGGAAAGCATTATTGAGCAAAAATGGATCGCCAGCTGGACAGCTGCGGCAGAGTCATGGTTTGATTATCGCCGCACAGGCCTGCCTGACCTTGAGACAGGTGAAGCTGCAAAGAGACAGGCATTGCCCCTGCGTTTTTACTATCACTTCGCTGATGAGATTTCCCGCAATCCAACCAACGCGGCGGCGGCCATCGCGAAACTGCAGAAGACTGCGTTTAACGGGTCGGATAGCGAAAACAGCGCATGGTCCAAAATGTGGCTCTTGCAAGGAACGAACAAACCGTATTGATCGGCTTGCATGTTGAGCAATAAAAAAAGAGGAGGGGATCACCCTCCTCTTTTTTTTTAGATAGGTGGTGACGGATTCCTTATCCTTTCTTTTCCCTGCTGACCCAGAATCCAAAGGCGGCAGCTGTGAAAAACATGAGAATGCTGTAGATGGCGGGAGGGACAGACATCGCGGAACTTCCGATTACACTCAGTGCAATGTAAATCGCCAGGGTGCCGTTGTGAATGCCGATCTCCATACCGATAGCGATCGCTTGTCGTTTTTCTACGTTGACTAAACGCGGTATGTAGTACCCGACCGCCATGCTCAGTATATTGAAAAGAAGTACAGGGGCTCCTAGTATTCCTGCGTAGTCCATCAGCATCTGCCTTTCGCGTATGGTGATGGAGGCAATGATGATAACCAGGACGATTGCAGAAGCGATCTTCACGGGCTTATCCATTCTGCTGGCAAACCCGGGAGCTTTGCTCTTGATGAGCATTCCGAGAGCTACTGGTACTAACACGACGGCGAATACCTCCACAATTTTCTTGAATTGCATCGGAACGTATTGGTCTGAATCCAGGAAATATCCGAGCGAGAAGTTCACGATAAGGGGAAGCGTAAACAAGGTCAACAAACTGTTCACGGCCGTCAGCGAAATGTTCAGTGCCACATCTCCTTTGGATAAGTGACTGTAGAGGTTCGCCGTGGGCCCACCAGGCGACGCCGCCAGCAACATCAGGCCAACGCCGAGTTCCGGGCTCAGCCCGCTGAGTTTAACGAGGAAGAAGCAGATGACAGGAAGCAGAAACATTTGACATATCAGGGCAACCGTCACCGCTTTCGGATATCTGGCGACGCGCTTGAAATCTTCGAGCGTCAACGACAAGCCGAGGCCAAGCATAATAATGCCCAGCGCCAAGGGGAGAAATACATCAGTGGCAATAGTTTGTTGCATAGGGTTGAGGTTTGAAGCGAGAAAGTACTATTTTTCATGGTAGATTTATAGAGGTGGGAGGAGAAATTCTTTTGGTGAGTGGTGAGTAGTGAGTGGTGAGTGGTGAGTGGGGGTGTAGTAATTTATCGG
>JBIQJZ010000323.1:0-2918 GCA_044507115.1 Flammeovirgaceae bacterium
GTGATACGGTTGGTCTTTACGAGCCAATACACGGAAGTGCTCACGACATTACTGGTAAAGGTATAGCCAATCCGTTAGCTTCGATCCTGTCAGCTGCGCTGATGCTTGACATCTCCTTCGGTTTGAAGGACGAGTCAAACGCGGTTATCCGGGCTGTCGAAAAGACGCTGCAGGAGGGCTATCGCACAAGAGATATCGCAGACGCGAATACGCCACATGAAAAGATACTCGGAACAGAGGTGATGGGTAACGTCATCTGCAATCAGGTCCGGATGGTAGCTACAGTAGCGGCCAATAACTAACTTCAAACACAACATCATGAGCCAAAAAATCGAAATCTTCGACACCACGCTTCGCGATGGCGAACAAGTGCCTGGATGCCAGCTCTCGACTGACGAGAAGGTTATCATTGCTCGTGAACTCGAAGCACTTGGGGTCGATGTTATTGAAGCCGGCTTCCCTATCTCCAGCCCTGGGGATTTCCTTTCCGTGATCGAGATATCCAAGGCGGTAAAGAATGTAAAAGTCTGCGCACTGACCCGATCAAAGAAGGATGATATTGATGTCGCTGCTGAGGCTCTTCGTTACGCCAAACGCGGCCGGATCCACACGGGCATCGGATCATCAGATATTCATATCAAACACAAGTTTAACACCACGCGTGAGAAGGTTTTAGAACAGGGCGTCTGGGCCGTCAGTTATGCCAAGTCCAAGGGTGTCGAAGTTGAATTTTTCGCCGAAGACGCGGGCCGTGCCGACCTCGAATTCCTGGCACAAATGGTCGAAGCAGTGATCGACGCTGGTGCAGACGTTGTAAATATCCCTGACACCACCGGTTACTGTTTGCCCCATATGTACGGAAAACGTATCCAGTACTTGTGTGAAAATGTCAAGAACATCGACAAGGCAATCATCTCGGTACACTGCCACAACGATCTCGGGATGGCCACCGCGAACACAATTTCCGGGTTGATCAACGGTGCGCGCCAAGCTGAAGTAACAATCAACGGAATCGGCGAGCGCGCTGGCAACACTTCTCTTGAAGAGATTGCCATGATCATCAAGACCCACAAAGATCTCGGCCTTCACACAGACATCAAGTCCGAGAAAATATTCGCCATCAGCAACATGGTGTCGGAAATGATGCGTATGCCTGTGCAACCGAACAAAGCAATCGTCGGGGCCAACGCGTTCGCGCATTCGTCTGGCATCCATCAAGACGGATTTCTTAAGAATTCCGAAAACTACGAAATTATCAATCCCGAAGATGTTGGTGTACCGAGTTCCTCAATCGTACTGACGGCGCGCAGCGGCCGCGCGGCTCTGAAACACCGCCTGGAACTATTGGGATACCAACCGAACAAAGCGGAGCTGGATCAGATTTATCAGCATTTTCTTGTCGTAGCTGACGAGAAAAAACAGGTAAACAACGAGGACCTGGTTGCGCTGGTTGGTCAACTTCCGGTATTAAGCAAATAGCGCGACTGTCAGGGTCGGCGCTCAACCTACTATGAACTCACTTATAAGGATCTGCGCGGTCAGCGTGTTGTTGTGTCTGTTCTCTTGTGAGAACCCGAACAAGGCGTTGTACAATGAGGTAATGAGAATCCACGACGAGGTGATGCCGCGCATGAACGACCTGTATAAGATCAAGCTATCCTTGCAACAGAAGCTTGACACAGCGGAGTTGGATACCCTTCAAAAAGAAGAGGTCATTAAGAAAATAGCGCAGATTGATGCCGCTAGCGATCAAATGATGATTTGGATGCGGGAATTCGATCCCTTTCCGGAAGGCCAGGATGAGGACAGCAGTCGCGCGTATTTGCAAGCAGAACTTCTCAAGATCGAAAAGGTGAAAAGTGATATCATGGAGGCGCTGAAAGAGTAAGACTCTTCCAGGTAGCATCCCGGCCAGGCGCCACCGGCCACGATCCAGAAAAATCCCTTACCTTTGTGGCTATTAAAAAGCTACATGGAGCAACTGAAACACATTCCACTAGACGATCTTCACCAGGAACTTGGGGCGAAAATGGTGCCCTTCGCAGGCTATAACATGCCGGTCAGGTACTCGTCGGATATCGAAGAACACATGACGGTGCGAAATGGGGTCGGCGTCTTTGATGTTTCCCACATGGGAGAGTTCCGCATTACCGGTCCCAACGCACTCGACCTGATCCAGCGTGTCGCATCTAACGATGCTTCCAAGCTCGTCGACGGCCAGGCCCAATACTCGTGCCTTCCGAACGAAACCGGGGGAATAGTTGACGACCTGATCATCTACCGAATAAAAGAGCAGGATTATTTCATAGTGGTCAATGCCTCGAACATTGAGAAAGACTGGAACTGGTTCCAGCGATTCAACACGAAAGGCGCCGAGATGCAAAATCTTTCCGACGACATATGCCTCTTCGCGGTTCAGGGCCCTAAGGCAACCGCCGTGCTCCAGAAGCTGACGAAGGTCGATCTCGCCTCAATCAAATACTACCATTTTACCATCGACACTTTCGCGGGCGTGGAAAATGTCATCATATCTAACACCGGGTACACCGGCGCGGGAGGGTTCGAGTTATACGTCGCCAAGGAGTCAGCACGAAAGGTATGGGATGCGGTGTTCGAGGCGGGTAAAGAATTCAATATTAAGCCAATCGGCCTCGGAGCCCGCGATACGCTGAGACTCGAGATGGGATTCTGTCTCTACGGAAATGATATTGATGACACAACATCACCGCTTGAGGCTGGACTCTCTTGGATAACAAAGTTTACAAAGGAATTTACGAATTCTGCTAATCTCAGGAAGCAGAAGGAGGAAGGGGTGACCAAGAAACTCATCGGCTTCCGCATGCTCGACAAGGGCATTCCTCGCCATGGGTATCTGATCAAGGATGGCGGAGGTAATGAGATCGGGACAGTGACATCCG
>JBIQJZ010000047.1:0-9538 GCA_044507115.1 Flammeovirgaceae bacterium
CGACAGTCATCCCCGCTTTTCCTGATCCTTCGTGTACCTCCAATAACTTGTCGTAATACTCATTTCCCTGAGCGTTGACCTGCGTAGTCCGGTGGCAATCGATACACCACCCCATCGTCAGCAAGGAATGCTGGCGGACGACATCCATCTCCTGGATCGGGCCGTGACAGGTTTCGCACTCGACATCACCAACCGTGACGTGCTGCGAGTGATTAAAGTATGCAAGGTCGGGTAGGTTGTGCACCCGTACCCATTCGATGGGTCTATTCTCATTATATGCCCGCAGAATTTTTCCGATCTCGGTTTCACCCGTGAGCGTACCACTCTTGATCTGATTGTGGCAATTCATACAGACGTTGACGGACGGGATAGTGGCGTTCTTTCCGATCGCGGCACCTGTATGGCAATACTGGCAGTCAATCTCGTATTGACCAGCATGAATCTTGTGAGAAAAAGCGATGGGTTGCTCCGGAGCATATCCTTTTTGAACACCTACCGAGAAAAGCGCGTTGATCACCGCCTTAAATCCAAGCGCCGCGACAACAAACGCGACAACAAAAATAAACCCTCGGCTGCGCGTGACACTTCCGAACGTAACAGGTGAATGGACAACCTCTTTTTGCTCATCGGTAAGGTCTTTGGTATCCAGGAAGCGTTTGATCGCCGAGATCAGGAACAGCAGGATTACGATGAGCAATATCAAAATGATCACCATCCCGCTGAGGATGAGATTCAGGTATTGCGGAGCCCCGCCATCCGCCTGTCCCGCAACGGGTTGGCCAGGCTGAGCCGCAGCAGCCGCGGGCTTCTCATGCTCTGCTTTTACGTACCCGAGAATATTCAGAATATCTTCATTCGAAAGAGATGAGAATGAAGTCATCAACACCTTATTATACTCGTTAAAAAGGCGTACAGCGTACGGGTCGCCGCTGGCAATTACGGCTGACGAGTTGTGCACAAAATCCTAAATCCACTTAATGGATGGAGCTCTTTCCTCAACTCCTCCAAGTGGAGGCCCGATTAATTTCGAGTCAACGCGGTGACAAGTCTTACAGTTTGTATCAAACAATTGTTTTCCGGCAGCGATAGAAGCGTCGTCGGAAGGAATCTCTTGAGCAAAGGTTGATAGACTGAAAAATGCGAGGACTATGGAAAAGATAAAGGACTTACGAGCGGAGCAATGGTAATTTATAGTCATGTCAAATGAGTGTCCGTTTTCCAAAACAAGTGCGCACAAATCTACTATTGGAATGCATTTTTTCAAATTTATTTACCCCTCGAGAGCTTTTTTTGAACCCACTGACAGCATTCAGAGTAGCGCTGATGTACATCACCATCGACGGTAAAAATCCGGTGGCGAAAGTAAAGAAGAAAGCGACTGTCTTGACGAAAAATAGTAATTTAGAATGGTTTTAAATAATACACTCGTAAACAGAAAATATTACTCTTGGGCGACACAACTGCGCAACAAGATGAATTGAGGTGCACCAACCTATTCCGTGATTCTCGTGTCTATGTGGTAACCGACCATGAGAAAATCATTCACTGCATTCTCCTTAGCCCTGGTGCTCGTCTCCTGCGGCCCGAACGATCCAATAGAAGAACTGGAGCGGGATCCAAATGGCCTCTATACGCCATACCTTATCAGCGAGCGAAGTGACGGCGCCGTAACGCTGTCGTGGGGAAGACCTGCCTGCCTGTATTGTGGAACTTGCTCCTGCCCGCAATTATCACCTGATCATTTCGAAATCCTGTACTCAGACAGCGACACCTCAGCGCTAACCTCTTACTCCGTCTTCGGCGCAAATCTGTACGACTTTGAGTTTACTATCGACAACCTGGAAAACGGCAAACCCTACTATTTCGCCATCAAAGCAATTCTGTCGGGAAGGCGATACACCAGGTCGCGCATTGTCATGACGATCCCCGGCCCTTCCGAAAATGTCCTTCCGGCATTAGAGCAGGTCGGCAACGACGTTTATCAAGGAGCCTGGTCGCCAGACCAGGAGGCCGTTGCGTATATAAGTGACCATAGTTGGAACGAGGGTAAGAACTCCGCCCGATCACTATTCTACAGTTCGCCAGAAGCGGGTACTGGTCATCTTGTTGAAATTAACGCCAGCAATCCTGCCTGGTCGCCTGCCGGAGATGCCATTGCGTACCAGACAAGTCACGGAGAAATTGCCATGACGCCGGGTTATCTACCTACACATCTGGCATTATACCACATTGCCGACGACGAGAGTTCGCGATTGACTGAAGGGAATTCGGTCAACTTCCGGCCATCCTGGTCTCCTGATGGCAATTGGATTGCGTTTCTGTCTGATCGGGCGAAAGGCAATGAGTACAATATTTGGAAAGTGTCATCTGAAGGCGGCGACCCGGTTCAGCTCACGTCTGATTTCGGCGACCGCGACCATCTCGGAATCATCGACGACCGCTCACCCGGCTCATTGAGTTGGTCGCACGACGGAAAGAATATTGCATTTGAAAGATTGGCCCCTTTAGCACACGGCTATAAATCAGCCATCTACACAATATCGTCGGATGGAGGAGGAACGCCCGTTGCCTTGATCAACTCATCCTGGAACGATGTCCGTCCGACATACTCACCCGATGGCAATTCCATCGCTTTCCTTAGTGACCGTTCCGGAAGTTATGAGATCTGGACCATGAATTTGCAAACGAGAACGTTGAAGCAACTAACCGGAAGAAGGGGAACGAATCCAGCCGCGAATTCCGGGATCGAGTGGTCTGCTGATGGAGAACGTATGCTCTTTACAACGAATAACGCCCTCTATTACCTGGACGCCGAATAACACCTTGCTTGTATCCCCCATGGAAGCTGCCACGGAACCATGTGACTGAGAATGCCCGCAACACCGGCGTCATCTACTTTGCCCTTCATCAACTCGTCAACCACGCGCTTTCCTGATGATCTCAAAATTATCGGCGAGAGATGACGCCGAAGCGGCTAGCGTGAAAAATACATAAGTGCAGGAAGTGCCCGACATAAATCATTTCGCGAGTTTACGTGGAGTAAGTCACGAAGATGTTGGAGCAACCACGGAAATTGGGATAGAAGGCGAGCCGTGCAGGTGAATGGCACGCCCTTTACCTAAAAATCCCCTATCTTTCCAAAATATTAGGTGTCCATTTTTGTATGAAATTCCGGCTATTATTACTCGTCTTTTGCTTTGCCGTAGTTGCGGCGCAAGGCCAGAATGAAGCCAGGGAAGCGCCATCGGACGCGGTGCGCTATATCGATGCATGGCTCGAAGCACAACAGGTTTATGATCGCCTTCCCGGAATATCTGTAGCTATTGTGGCCGACCAGGAGGTGATCTGGAGCAAGGGATATGGACTTGCCGACATCAAAAAAAAAACACCGGCAACCCCACAGACGATTTACAGCATCTGCTCAATCACCAAGTTGTTCACATCCATAGCGATCATGCAACTGTATGAGCAGGGCAAACTCAGACTTGACGATTCGCTCGCGACGATACTCCCGGAACGACACATACGGCAACAGTTTTCCGACAGCGGCCCCATCACCATTCGAAGTCTGCTGACACACTCTTCCGGTTTGCCACGGGAGGCAGATTTTCCCTATTGGTCGGCACCGGACTTCAAATTCCCCAGTAGTGAACAGCTGGCAGAAAAACTTGATCAACAGGAGACGCTGTACCCCGCCTCCACGTATTTTCAATATAGTAACCTCGGCATGGCGCTGTTGGGTGAGGTAGTCGAAAAATTGTCCGGCGACTCGTTTGAAGTTTACGTACAAGAGCACATCCTTAAGCCACTCCGGCTGACGAATACCTTCCCGCGATTGCCGGAGGAGCTTTGGGGTACCAAACTGGCAACCGGATACGCTTCAATCAACCGGGAGGGTACACGCGATCTTGTACCTTTGTTTGACACAAAAGGAATCCAGGCAGCAGCCGGGTATTCCTCAACAGTACTGGATCTCGCACAGTTTGCTTCGTGGCAGTTCAGACTCTTGAGTAATGGCGGAAAAGAGATCCTGAAATCCGCAACGCTAAAAGAAATGCAACGCGTTCATTGGGCAGACCCCGATTGGAAAGTGCATTGGGGCCTGGGTTTTACCGTTTTCCAAAACAGCGGCAAGACACTCGTTGGTCACTGGGGTTCCTGCCCCGGGTACCGGACCCTCCTTCTGATGGAGCCTGACGAAAAGCTTGCATTCATCGTGATGATCAACACGATGGAAAATCCGTGGAAGTACGCGAGCAAGATGCGACAGATCTTTCTGAAAGGAAGGAAGGAAAAGAAGAACCCGGCCAGCAGCATCGATCTCGAGCAGTATACCGGGATATACAGTGCGCAGCCGTGGGGTTCCGAAAAGAAAGTGGTGACATGGTATGGAAACCTGGCCATCCTGGACCTGCCGTCGGAGAATCCGCTGGAAGATATGACCCTGCTTCACCACGTCAGCGGTGATGTGTTCCGCCGGATTCGCCGCAATGATGATCTCGGCGAAGAGATACGCTTCGAACGCGATGAGAAGACAGGACAGGTCTCACGGTTGTGGGGTAACAGCAACTACTCCGTGAAGCAGAAGTAGTATAGCTGCGAGCATTTACCAGATACAACGCCACACACCAATTCAATACGGAAGCAATGGAATCCAGAAGATCATTTATCAGAAAGTCGATTCTCGCCGGGACGTTCGTTCCATTTCTCGGCGGCCAGGTCAACGCCCGGGTACCCGCATCCGCAACCCAACCGCTGAAGGTTCATGTCTTTTCCAAGCACTTGCAGTTCCTGGATTACCAGGACATGGCAGCCGTGGCTCGGGATATCGGATTCGATGGCGTCGACCTTACCGTCAGACCAAAGGGACACGTCTTACCGGAGCGCGTCGAAACAGACCTGCCAAAAGCGATAGCGGCAATCCGCAAGGCCGGACTCGCGCATACAATGATGACCACGGCAGTAGGCAATGCCAGCAACGCCTCGGATAGAAAAGTACTGGAGACTGCCGCCGCCAACGGAGTGCGTTTCTATCGCATGACATGGCTGGCCTATCCCAAGGACAAGAACATTCCGGACGCCGTTGCAGAATTTCAGCAAATCATTCGGGATCTCAGTTTGCTGAACAAGCAGATCGGTATCGTCGGGGCATATCAGAATCATGCCGGACTCCGCGCGGGCGCCTCTATCTGGGAGTTATACGACATGGTTCAGAAAGCGGATAAAACATCCATGGGGGTGCAGTACGATATCCGACACGCGATGGTGGAGGGTGGTTTGTCGTGGCAGAACGGCTTGCGGCTAATCCGTCCCGAGATCAAGACAATCGCCATCAAGGACTTCGTCTGGGCGAAGAAGGATGGTGTATATGTCGTTCAGAACGTTCCCTTGGGTGAAGGCATGGTGGATTTCAAGAAATATTTCACGCAATTGAAGGAGTACGGAATCAATGTCCCCGTGTCGATGCATTTCGAGTATCCGCTCGGCGGGGCCGAACGCGGCGAGACCAGCATCAACGTTGACAAACAAGTCGTGTACGCAGCGATGCGACGCGATCTTCAATGGTTGCGCGACACCTGGAAGGCCGCGTAAGACCACCTCTGAATATGACTCCAAGCAGTACTACAACCCCCAGAATTCCTTACTTCTGGACCTTCCTGATCGCCATCGCAGCATGCGCGTTGAACGGTGGCTGCTCCACGGATAAAAGTGAGCAAGACAGGCCACTCGACCCTTGGGCGTTCCGGTCCGTGCTGGATAGAAAACCTCGTATGCTTACCCTCGCCTTCGACACCTCGTTGTATGCGGCCTACGATCTGCAGACGTGCACATTGTATAAGGTGTGGAAAGGAGGTGTTCTGATGGAAGGAGCCGCGTACACTGACAAGAAGAACGTTCAGCCGACTAGTTGGGGGAAGGTATATGCGATTGACTCGAGCGGTTCACGCCAATGGGTTGTTCGCCAGCGTGGAAAGAAAATCGCACCGGTCGTGTCCTATAGGGGATACCGTTTACTCGACGGCGCGATTCAACTTCATTACCGACTCATCCTCGCTGCTGGCGATACCATTCAGATTGAAGAACGACCGGACTTCGTTCGCGACCGCCACAACAGACCCGGGCTTGTCCGAACCTTCCACGCGCGAAATATTTCCCAAGACACCTACATTGCGAATGTAACATGCGGCGACACGATCTCGCTGGTAAATAACAAATCAGTCACGCGTGTTGTGCATTTCGACGAGCCACCTCGGCAGGTCCTTCCATCGGGTGAAGCATCGTACGACCACAAAGGCCGATACTGGATGGAGAAAAGTGATTGCCTGACCTGTCACGAGATGGACCGAATGACAGTCGGGCCGGGATTCCAGGAGATCGCCGCCAGGTATCCGAATGAAAAAACGGCTGTGCAATACCTGGTGAGAAAAATACGCGAGGGCGGCGCGGGCGCGTGGGGCGCGACACCAATGAATGCACACCCAAATCTCGCCGAGCGCGAAGTCCGCGATATGGTCGGATACATTCTCTCTTTGCGACCAACCGATGCCAGACCCGTGGTACCGGCATCAAAAACCCGCGCACCGGCGGTAGAGCGCGAGCATAAACCCGGGTTTGGCGCGCCCCTGACAGGCGTGCACCCAAGTTTTGATCTGCATACCCTGCACAGCAGCAGTTTTAGACCGAAGGTCGGCGGATTGGCGTTCCTTCCGGACGGGCGACTTCTGGTAACAACCTGGGATGTCGTAGGAGGCGTCTACTTATTGGATGGCGTGGAGACCGGAGACACTGCGAAGATATCCGTGAAGCGAATAGCCTCAGGGTTGGCAGAGCCACTCGGGATTGAGGTTGTTGATGGTGAGATCTATGTCCTGCAGAAACAGGAGCTGACCAGACTGAAGGACCTCGACGGCGACGATGTGATTGATGCCTACGAAGCCGTCTGCAACAGCTGGGATGTAACGGATGATTTCCACGAGTTTGCCTTTGGCCTTGTACACAAGGACGGAGAGTTTTATGCGACCTTATCCCTTGCCATGCGCCTAATGTCGCACGAGCGTCAGAAATTTGACCGTGGGCGGACGATTCGCATCAGCAAGAACGGGACCTACGAATGGGTCAATTTCGGACTGCGCACACCAAACGGTATAGGGGTCGGAGTCGACGAGCAGTTATTTGTTACGGACAACCAGGGCGAATGGACTCCGGCCAACAAATTGGTGCATGTGAAGCCGGGCGAATTTCTCGGCATGTACTGGGGCCTTCCCGCGGAACTCGCGAACGTACCGCCACCGATCGCGCCACCGGCCATCTGGCTTCCCCAGAACGAAATCGGAAACTCCCCGACTGAACCAATCCTAATTCACAACGGCCCCTATAAGGGCCAGATGTTACACGGGGACGTGACGCACGGCGGTATCAAACGCGATTTTCTCGAGCTGGTAAACGGAGAATACCAAGGCTGTGTGTTCCGCTTCACTCAAGGCCTTGAAGCCGGCGTGAATCGCCTGAGATGGGGACCGGACAGCGCACTTTACATCGGAGAAGTGGGCATGGTCGGCGGATGGAGTTGGAAAGAAAAGCAATACGGCTTGCAGAAACTTTCCTTCAATGGCAAGACCGCGTTCGAAATGCACAGCGTCCGCGCTACGCCGGATGGGTTTGCGATTAGGCTCACAGAAGCGCTCGACGAGACCACCCGCATTGACCCCGCCGACATTATTGTGCAGCAGTGGCGCTACGAAGGAACGTCGGCCTACGGTGGCCCCAAACTGGATCATACGCAGCTGGAAATAGCGGCGGTCGCCGTGTCGCGCGACCGGAAACAAATCGATCTTCGAATACCAGGTTTGAAAGAGCGGCATGTTGTGTATATTGTTATTCCGGAAGAACTGAGAAGCGAAAATGGCCAATCACTTTGGTCTAACGAGACCTGGTATACTTTGAACAACATCCCTGGTAAATCACGTATAACCCATCCATGAAAACGAAACCCAGTATCAACCGAAGAGATTTTGTCCGATATACGGCAGCAGGAATCGGAACACTTGCCCTCAGCAATGTACCTGGCACTGCTTCCGGTGATTCAAAGAATATGAAACCTGAAAAGACTATCCGTGTCAGGAACGTAGATTCCAACTTTGAAAGAGAAGCGTTACATCCCTACCGGTTCAAGGGCAGCTTTATCACCGAAGGGTGGCAGGTCGCAGCGTGGCTTGAATCAGAATCGGGTATACACAAGATCGGACTTGGTGGCCAAAGTCCTCTGTGGTCCGATTCAAACGTCTTTGCCGCCCATTCGACAAACGGCGGCAACGCGCTCATGTACGCGATGAGTGAACGGGCCCTCCAGATCATGAAAGGAAATTCGTTCACCAATCCCGATCAGCTGCTCGATGACCTGCTCCCGGAAGTATATGAGTACGGTAAGAAGATCACTGGCAATCCTAACCTGCGCACGACATTTGCGCTTAACGCGCTGGTCTGTGTAGACAATGCGGCGTGGTTGCTCTATGCCGCTGAGAACGGTATCAAGAAGTTTGACGACTTGATTCCCGCCAGGTACAGACCGGGGCTTTCCCACCGCCACAGTAAAGTGGGAAGCATGCCATCGTTCAGCGTCGGTGCTGATGTAAGAAAAATCAAGGCGGCAGCCGACGAAGGGTACTTCATTATGAAACTGAAGACCGGGTCGGCAGGTACTCAAAAAGAGATGCTCGCAAAGGATATTGAGTTCCTCACCGCCGTCCACAAAGCAATCGGACATTATGAAACCCCTTATACCAAGAGTGGGAAGATTCCCTATTACTTTGATGCGAATGAGCGGTATGACGAAAAGGATACACTCCAGCGCTTTCTCGACCACGCCCGCAAAATCGGGGCCTTCGATCAAATCGCCGTCATCGAAGAACCTTTCGGTGAGCGTAACGACGTGTATGTCGGCGACATGGGCGTAACGATCGCCGCCGACGAAAGCGCTCACACTGTCGAGGATGCTGCCCAGCGAATCGAACAGGGATACGGCGCGATCGCCGTCAAGGCTATCGCGAAAACCCTCAGTATGACCATGCGCGTTACGCAACTGGCCCACGAGAAAAACATTCCTTGCTTCTGCGCAGACCTGACAGTCAATCCGATCCTTGTCGACTGGAATAAATGCGTTGCCGCACGACTCGCGCCATTTCAAAACATCGGTATCGGACTACAGGAGACCAACGGTCACCAGTACTACAAGGATTGGAAGAAAATGATGAGCTATCATCCGCGTTCCACCGGATCGTGGGTTGAGACCAAGAAAGGTGTTTACATCACAGACAAAACCTTTTACGATGAGAGCGGTGGCATTTTTGACCCATCTCCTCACTACGAAAAAATATTTGCGCACGACATCCAGTAAGAAGGATCGCGCTTTCACTTAACATTCCGAAATGGTCGTACTTACCAATTGGAAGAACGTGGCATTCACTGCCGCCTTCCTCCACTCCTTCCTCCGGTTATGGGCATGACTGGGTTCTGGTCGTCGACGATGTCGTAGAAGAAC
>JBIQJZ010000047.1:9548-20032 GCA_044507115.1 Flammeovirgaceae bacterium
GACGATGCGACGAAAAACTTTCCGGCTCCTTAAGTAGGGCAAAGATCACTATACCTTCACGAACAATTTCAGTCTGTATAGCACGTAGAGGAACACCCACACAAGGGCCAATGCTCCAAGCGTCTGAAAGACCTCATGCCACTTTTCAGGGGCATGAATGTACAACCCTTCGAATAACAATCGCGATGTGTAACTGAAGTCGATCAGTCGATAGCCCAGGTAAATCGTAAGACTATTCATGCCGATCACCATGAAGAAGAAAGCCCAACCGCGGATCTGTAAGATATCGATCACCCAATAGAATAAGGCGAAGGTTAAGAATGCCATACCTCCTGTGAGCATGATAAACGAGCTCGACCACAAGTGCTTGTTGATCGGGAAATGTTGCGCCCACACGGCCGCGATGACGAGACAAATGACACCAGCCACCCCGAGGTTCGTCAACTTCTTGTAGTCGCTGTCGCCTGCCCTGCGCAGCATGTCACCCGCGAGTGTGCCTAGTACCGTCAGGCAAAGCGCCGGAAGTTGGGTAAAAATTCCCAACTCGTCATATGTACCCTGATGCAGCCGTCCCGGAAGGAAGGTTCTGTCGATCCATCCCGTGAGATTGCCTTCAAATGAGAGATCCCCGGCACCGTAGCCCGGCACCGGAACCAAAAACAAACAGGCGTAGTAGAAAAGCAACAGCCCTCCGATCCAATAGATCCGCTTAACAAAACTGAAATTCAGATAAAGAATAGTGGCGATCATGCCAGCAAATCCAATTCTCCCGAGCACGCTGACGACCCGGATCTTCGACGGCTCAAGAAATGGAATCGGTGCGTTCTTATAGAGAATACCCAACGCTATCAATATCAGCAAACGGCGGAACGCCTTGCGATAAAGCTGTCCCTTCGTCAACCCAAGTTCTAGTCCCCTGTTCAGGGAAAACGGAAGCGACAATCCCGCAATAAAAAGGAACAAGGGCATGATGAAATCGTAGAATGTAAATCCGTTCCAAGGCGGGTGCTCAAACTGCAGCGCCAAGGCATCGACCCAAGCCCAATCGGTCTTGCCGTGAAGCAAGACAAAGAAACTTCCGGCCCCGGAGATCATCAGCATGTCAAAGCCGCGCAGGGCATCGATTGAAAGCAATCGCCTGGAAGGCCGTTTCGCGGAATCAGTGCTTGCCTGTACGGGATCCTCCGTGGTTAGATTTTGCTGGCTCATCGGTTGTTGGGTTGAGGTTGTTAGTGAATTTCGCGTGTGATTTTGAGCGGACTCGCCGGTTCGTGTTTCGACCGTGTTCCCGTACCAATGGCTCAATATAGCAATAAATGTTGGCCTATCAAGACCCCGCCCGGCGCTTGAAATGTCGCGCGGGCGGACGTACCTTTGACAGACTTCGACAACCCTCAAACCCGAAATCCATGCGACAACCACTCACCATCGTTATGCTGTTTGTTTTCTCTGCGGTCAGTGCGCAGATCAAGCAGGAAGTTCCAAAAGGATTTGTGTCGCTCTTCAACGGAAAAGACTTCACCAACTGGAAAGTACCCGAAGGAGATAACGGTCATTGGAAAATTCTCGACGGCGTGATCGACTACGATGCTGAGAGTGAAGCCAAAGGTGACAAGAGTGTGTGGTCGCAGAAAGCGTACGGAGACTTCATCCTCTATGTGGACTGGCGCATCAAGGAAGTTCCTTGGAAGAATCCGCGCGTTCCACTCATTCTCCCGAGCGGTCTACACAAGCGCGATGCCGATGGCAACGAAATCACAATGGTCGTGCCCGACTCGGACTCCGGCATCCTTCTGCGGGGTGTCGGCAAGTGCCAGGCTAACATCTGGAACTGGCCGATCGGATCCGGCGAGGTGTACGGCTACCGCATGGACGAAGCCATGCCTCCAGAAGTGCGAAGAGGCGTTACACCGAAGGTGAACGCGGACAAGAATATCGGCGAGTGGAACACTTTCAAGATCACGATGAAGGGTGACCGGTTAACAGTAGAGTTAAATGGCATTGTCGTTATCGAAAATGCCTTGCTCCCGGATATTCCGAAAAAAGGTCCTATCGGCTTGCAGCACCACGGCTCAAAACGAAACGGAGAATGGGTAAGCCCACCCAGTCTGGTTCAGTTCAGAAATGTTTACATCAAGGAAATCTAGGCGCAGGCGCAGGCTTGACGATTATCCTCCTATTCCGTCATATGTTTCAAGCATTGAGTTCAGCATTCACCGAGGTCCGTTGCACAGTCTTCCCGTCCGCGAGTGAGTTCCAGAGTATTTCCACGGGATGGAGAGCCTTCCGCGCCGTCCCATCCTTAATCTGATGACGACAGCTAGTGCCTGGCGCAGCGATGATCACTTCCGGAGAAAGTTTTCTCACTGTGGGGAAGAGCACAAGTTCACCAATTTGCATGGAAAGGTCAAAGTGTTCTCGTTCGTAACCGAATGATCCTGCCATGCCGCAGCATCCGGAAGGTATAATGTGCACTTGATTGTTTCCCAGCCGGGTCAGTATCTTCTTTGTGGGAGTTAGCGATGACATCGCCTTCTGCTGACAGTGTCCGTGTAACTTGATCACAGCGCCATGTTCGCGAAACTGCTCAGGCGTGATATTCCCTGCCTCCAGCTCGCGGGCGATAAACTCCTCGATCATCAACGTGTGTTGGGCGATACTCTGTGCTGCCGCCTTTTCCTCCCCGCGAAGGAGATCTGGGTACTCATCCCGAAAGGTGAGAATCGCCGAAGGCTCGACACCCACCAGTGGTGTCTCCCGAGTGATGTGATCTTTAAATAGCGCTACGTTTCGCTTTGCCAACCGGCGTGCTTGCAGCAACAAACCCTTCGACAAGAAACTTCTACCGGACTCGCGGTGGTCGAGAACCCGAATTCCATAACCGAGCCGATCCAGCAGTTTTACCGTTGTAATTCCGATCTCTGCTTCATTGTAGTTCAGCAACTCATCGATAAAGAGGTAAACAAACCGGTCAGGGTTTGTTGTAGTTGGTCTGAACTCTTTGAAAAACCATTGCCTCCAACTTATGCGGGAGATATGCGGCATACTCCGGTGCGGAGCAAAACCGATTAATCGTTTTGCGAGGTTGCCGAGTGTCTTGTTACCGAAAATGAGGTTGTACGCCCAGGGCATCGCATAGGCGAGTTTCATACCAAGCGCAAAATTCCCGATGAGACGACTTCGCAAAGGCACTCCTTTCTCACGGTAGTACTGATACTGCCACTCTTGTTTCAGCTTGGCCATATCTACGTTGGACGGACACTCCGATTTGCAACCCTTGCAGCTAATACAAAGGTCCATGACCTCCGCGATCTCCTCATGAGCAAACGGGTTTGCTTTGTCGGAACGCGTGATCATCTCACGCAGGATGTTCGCACGTGCGCGCGTCGTGTCACGCTCATGCCGTGTTGCCATATAACTCGGACACATCGTGCCACCGCTGAGTTCAGTCTTTCGGCAGTCCCCGGAACCATTACACTGTTCCGCGGCGCGGAGAATTCCGAGATTCGCGGAGAAATCGAGTATGGTATCGAATTGCTTCGTCTCCTGATCGCGGTCAAACCGCAGATGGGTGTCCATCGGCGGCGTATCGACGATCTTACCAGGGTTGAAGATGTTGTGGGGGTCCCAGATGCCTTTCAATTCTTTAATCAACCGGTAGTTATGCTCGCCGATCATGAGCGGGATAAATTCACCCCGGAGGCGACCGTCGCCGTGCTCTCCCGACAGGGAACCGCGGTACTTCTTGACAAGTTGAGCGGTCTCTTCGGCGATTGTTCGGAACAACTCCACGCCAGTGGCGGTCTTTAGATCGATTATCGGACGAAGGTGAAGCTCGCCGGAACCGGCATGTGCATAGTGCACGCTGTACAATCCATGCTTCTCGAGAATCTTACCGAATTCGGCGATGTATTCCGGAAGGTCGGCAACATCAACAGCGGTGTCTTCGATCACCGGAACCGGTTTGGCATCACCTGGCACATTCGATAAAAGCCCAAGACCGGCTTTGCGCAGCGTCCACACCTTTTTAATATCATCCCCACTGACGACCGGCCAGGAATATCCCATCTCCAGACTCTTGAGTTCATCGATCAGCGCATGCGCATCGGCATCCACCTGCTCTTCGCTCGCGCGCGTGAGTTCAGCTACCAGGATGGCCTGAGGGTCTCCCTGAATGAAAAAACGGTTGGGTGCCTGTCCGATATTTCTCTTCGTAGCCTCGAACACATAGTGGTCCATCAATTCCACCGCTGAAGGTTGGTGCTTGAGCGCAATCAGGTTCGCGCGGAGAGCCTCCTCAATACTGTGACAGTGAATGCAAACCAATCGCTTGTGCGGTGGCTCGAGCGGTGTTAGCCGGATCTTAGCAGAAGTGACAAACGCAAGCGTACCTTCAGACCCTGCGATCAACGAGCAGAAATTAAAATCCGGCCCGCCTGGATTGAAAGGCTCCATCCTCGCCAGTAAATCAATCGCGTAGCCCGTGTTCCGGCGATGAATTGAATCCTTCGGAAAATGAGCTTCAATCTCCCGGATATTCTCAGGATCGGACAACACCGCATGGGTATGTTTATAAAGGGTGTTCTCCAGAGAGTCTTCCGCCTTGTTGACCTGATCCAGAAACTCGTCCTTCGACAGGGAGCGAAAGTGAACCTTCGATCCGTCGGAAAGGTAAGCCTCGACTTCCAGCAAGTGCTCGCGGGTGCTGCCGTAAACTACCGAGTTCGAGCCGCAAGAATTGTTTCCGATCATTCCACCAATCATGGCGCGATTGGCCGTAGAGGTTTCAGGCGCAAAGTAAAAGCCATAAGGCTTAAGGTAGTGATTGAGGTCATCCCGGACAATTCCGGGCTCTACCCGCGCCCAGCGCTCTTCAACGTTGACTTCGAGTATTTTTCCAAAATGCTTTGAAATGTCGGCGACGATACCGCCACCCACTACCTGCCCGGCTAGAGACGTACCCGCTGTACGCGGGATCAGCGATGTGTTGTACGTGGAAGCAAACTTGATGAGGCGAACAATATCGTTGCCGGAGCGCGGAAAGGCCACAGCAATCGGAATTTCGCGATAGGCAGAGGCATCCGTGGCGTAAAGTCTCCGTGTCGTCTCGTCTGTAAATAACTCTCCCTCAAGTGATTCCTTTAATGCCCGGAAGTCCATAGCGGCCAAAAATAAAGATTTTGAAGGCAACCCGGGCGGTATTGCGATAAATTAATTGTCGGATAAGCAAACAAAAAAGGTGTCGCTTGCGCGACACCTTCCTATGTTCAGCCTACTATTTAAGTTGTCCGAACGTTGTTTACTGATTTGCCATCGTAACGAAACTGTCCTAATACCTTACAGCCAGATTAGGGCCGCTCAGGCGTAGGTTGTTCCGGAGTAGTTGGCTCTTCGATCTGACCGGCGTCTTCACGATAGTTTGATCTACCAGACTTATCGTGTTTGCCTTTGTCGATCTCGTTACCATCACGGTCAAACTTGACCTTTTTGGTCTCAGTACCTTGCCTCAGCTCTACTACAAACATTTCCTGGTTGGAATCATCCATTTTCTTGTAGGCGTTACCCACTGTCCATCCAGCGTAGTCGGAACTTTCAAGTTTTGCCGTTATCTGCTCAGGGAGTTCGCTCACTGCGATCTGCTGCTGATCCTGCTGTTCTTGGGTCTGGCCCGGAGTCGGTTGATCCTGTGCATTTACAAAAGCGGCCGCGCCGAACATCAAACACACTGCTAACAATAGCTTTTTCATAGTTTTAAATTTTGGTTGAACATATCACTGTTTCACTCAGTATTTTTCCAACCTCGTACCACGCAAAGCGTCTGTTTCCTAACTCACTGGCTAACAGTTTTATGAATTTCACGTGAATACTAGTGCCGCTGCAGTGCTGTAGGATTTTTCCACAAGAGAGGCAGATATTTCCGCACGCGCGTCACTTGTTCGGATTGTGCGGGTTTTGTGACGGAAAAAGACAGTCGGTTGACGGACGTTTTTGATAGCTTTAGAAATCAAATTGTTTCACACATGACTTCAAGAAGAGACTTTATCAAGGTGAGCAGCATGGCCACCCTCGGATTCATGGGATTGAATCTCTGGACACAAAAGCCGGTACAGGCGGGTACACTTAGAAGGGCAAAGGGATACGGGCCATTGATGAAGGATCCAAACGGTATCCTCAATCTGCCACAGGGCTTCCGATACAAAATCATCAGCCGCCAGGGCAACAAGATGGACGACGGCCTGTTGGTACCCGGCGTGCCGGACGGCATGGCTGCCTTTAAGGGAAAGAACGGTAGAGTCATTGTTGTGCGCAACCATGAGAACAATCCTGATCGCTATAAGAACGGCCCCTTCGGAGAGAACAACGAATTGCTGAACCGCGTGCCGGCGGAAAAATTCTACGACTACGGAAATGCAAAATCGCCTTCACTTGGCGGAACAACAACGTTCGTTTACAACCCACAAACCGAAGAGATCGAGAAGGAATTTCTCAGTCTCGCCGGAACAGCGCGCAATTGCGCCGGCGGTCCCACACCGTGGGGCTCGTGGCTGACCTGTGAAGAGGCAACTTTCAAGGCGGGCGCATTCGAAGGCACCGCTGAAAAAGATCATGGCTATGTATTCGAGGTTCCGGCAACGGAAAAGGTCGGGCTGGCTGATCCGCTGCCGATCCGGGCGATGGGCCGGTTTAATCACGAGGCGGTGGCGGTCGATCCACGGACAGGGATCGTTTACTTGACAGAAGACCGCGGTGATAGCCTGATCTATCGGTTTATACCAAAGAAACGCCGGAAACTTCTCGAAGGCGGCAAATTGCAGGCCTTAGTCGTCCGGCAGCAACAAGGCCTCGACACGCGAAACTGGGATAGCCTTTCATCGCCAAAGTTTCCGTTGCGCCAGGCAATGGATGTCGACTGGATCGACATTGAAAACGTGGAGTCACCGGAAGACGATCTCCGCTACCAGGGACACGACAAAGGTGCGGCGGTCTTTGCCCGCGGCGAAGGCATGTGGTACGGAAACAACGAAGTGTACTTCGCCTGCACTAACGGCGGACCCCTTCACAACGGCCAGGTCTTTCGCTACATCCCCGAAGGCACTCCCGGCGAGAAAAATCAACCCGGTAAACTGGAATTGTTTGCAGAATCGCCGGATAAAGAAATTCTTAAGGCCTGCGATAATCTGACTGTAGCCCCATGGGGCGATGTGGTATTGTGCGAAGACTCCCCGACTCCATTCGTCGTCGGCATAACACCCGAAGGCGAGTACTACAAGCTTGCGGAAAACGTTGGCTTCAAGAGCGAGTTTGCTGGTGGAGTTTTCTCTCCTTCCGGAGAGACGTACTTTGTGAACATTCAAGGGGCCGGGTTGACAGTAGCGATTACCGGACCTTGGAAAAAAGCTTGATGACGGGAAAGTTTCCTGGGAAACGGTGACATGCGACGACGAGGGCGGATAGAGGATCTCAAGGCATTTCTCGATGAAACGGTAGCGCTTTACAATACACCGGCATTCATCGACGATGACCCGATCAGTATTCCGCACCTTTTTTCGAGGAAGCAAGATATCGAGATCGCCGGCCTCTTCGCCGCGCTACTGGCATGGGGCCAACGCCCCGTAATCATTCGAAAATGTCGTGAGTTGATTAGTTGGATGGACGACGATCCTTACCGCTTCATCCTTCATCATTCGGAAAAAGACCTGAAGCCCTTTGCTGACTTTCGCCATCGCACCTTCAACGGTACGGATGCACTCTACTTTATTGAGGCCCTTCGTTTCCTCTACAATCGCAGTGATTCGCTCGAGGACGCGTTTGCGGTTCCGAGTGATGAACCAACAATTGAAAAAGGGCTGATGGAATTTCACCGTTTGTTCTTCAGCCTGGAGAATCACCCTCATCGGACAAAGAAACACGTTCCGACGCCGGAGCGGAAGTCGACATGCAAGCGAATTAACATGTATCTGCGCTGGATGGTCAGACGTGATAACAACGGTGTTGATTTTGGATTATGGGACCGGATATCACCCGCTCAATTGGTGTGCCCTTGTGACCTTCACGTTGATCGCATCGGTCGAAAACTGAAACTCATCAGGCGGGCACGGACCGATTGGCAAACAGCACTTGAACTCACCGAGAACCTTCGCAGGCTCGATCCTTCCGATCCGGTTAAATACGACTTCGCGCTCTTTGGATTAGGAGTTCAAAGTTCGAAGTTCACCTCCCGAAATCGTCCTGCAACCTGACAATATCATCCTCGTCGGAGGGGTGTGCAGGATCCGTGTGCTGCCATATCTCCGCAACCATTCCCCAGGCGTCTAATCCGATAAGGCGGTGACGTTCTCCTTTCTCCAGCCTGATGATATCTCCCGGCTTGAGATGGCGAACATCTTTTTCCTCATCACTGGCACTTGTTACAACACCAGCTGTGCCAGCGACGAGCTTCCAAATCTCAGAGCGACGGTGGTGATATTGCCACGACAACCGCTTGCCGGGTTGAACCATCAGTATTTTCGGACTCAGCTTTCCACTCGCGTTTGTTGGCAGCGCTATTTGGATACCAGGAAAAAATTCCGCTCCGAACGTACCGGCCTGACCTTCCTCAAGCACAAAGAATCCTCCCCAAGGCCGATTGAAGTCGCGGGCAACAATGGCATACCCTCTTTGCTTCAGATAAGACTCAACCTCGTTAAAGACAGCAGTCCGGTCGCCAGTCAATGTTAACATGTTCATGATTACTTAAACGTGATATTTATACTTTAACGTAGATACTCTCAAGATCAAGAAGGTGATCAAGGGTCAACGTCATATCGCAGGTTGCAGCTCTTCCTGATCCGGTCCAGCGTCTCCATCAACATCAGCGTATCGGCGTGTGTCATCACCGGACTCTCGGTGAGTCCTTTCCGCAGGCACTCATTAACATGTCTTGCTTCAAATTGATACCCATAACCCTCCTCTCGGGGTACGTCTACCACTTGGATCTTATCTCCCGAAATGAGCTCGACGGCTGACGTGGCATTGTGAAACCTGTTTCGCATGACGATACGCCCATCGCGCCCGGCAATCATCGCTTCAACAGGAGTATCTGCAGCGAAGGTAGACGACAGCACGGCGAGTGCGCCACCGGGAAACTTCATGGTAATCACACACTGCTCGTCGACTCCGCTGTCATAGGGCGTAATGAACGCGTGGACCTGCGTTGGCTTTCCAAGAATCGATTGAGCCATGAACACCGGATAGATGCCAATGTCGAGCAATGACCCACCGCCTAGCAACGGATCGTAGAGACGTTGCGCCGGTGTATCGGATGCGCGAAAACCGAAATCTGCCTGAATCATTTTCACATCTCCGATAGTCCCGGATTCGAGTATCCGCATCACCTCCTGATACTGAGGCAGAAACTTCGTCCAGAAGGCCTCCATCACAAACACCTTCTCCTGGCGGGCAAACTCGATCATTTCCCTCGCCTGTGCGAGGTTGAGGGCAAACGCCTTCTCGCACAGTACTGCTTTCCCCGCCCTCAGGCAGAGCATAACGTGCTCATAATGGAAGCCATGCGGTGTGGCCACATAGATCACGTCCACATCTTTACACGCCACCAACTCCTCGTATGAGTTAAAGGAGAAAGCGGGACTGAACTCCGCTGCAAAATCGCTTAGCTTGTTACCACTGCGAGAGGCAACAGCCGTCAACTCGGCATCGCCTACCAGTCTGAGGTCGCTGGCAAATTTTCGGGCGATCTTCCCGCAACCGAGAATCCCCCACCTGATTGTTCTTGGCATACTTACTAGGACAATAGTAGAATAAAGGACGACAAATGAACGCGCGCCCTCCGCCAGCAAATAAAACAAATATCCCCGAATATGGTCCCTCGAAAGTCGACTATGCAGGTTATTTTTGCCGGGTAGATGGCCTCAAGACCGTTTCAGTTTAAGCAGTTCGCCGTTTCAGATGAGTGGTGCACACACAAAGTGGGTACCGATGCAGTATTGCTGGGCAGCTGGGTAACAATTTGCCAGGCCGATAAACAGTTACTCGATGTTGGCACAGGCTCCGGCGTCATTGCGTTGATGCTCGCCCAACGCGCGGCGGAGAGCGCAGTGATCGATGCAATCGATATCGATGAGCAAGACGTGCGACAAGCGCGTCAAAACGTCCTGATGTCGCCATGGCCACAAAAAGTACGCGTGATCCCGTGCTCCATCCAGGAGTACACTCCCGGTAAGGTATATGACCTTATCGTCAGCAACCCACCGTACTTTGTGAATAGTCTGCTTCCCCCGGATGCTCGACGGCAAGTAGCGAGACATACACGCACGTTGTCCTTCGAAGATCTCTTAAACAGTGTCGTCCGTCTGCTCGCGCCCGAAGGTCGACTCGCAGTCGTTCTTCCATATGTTGAAGGTCAGGAGTTCATCCGGCGTGCCGAGGATTGCGGCCTTTTCCCCGCGAGGCATTGCACATTTCGCGCCCGTGCCAATAAGCCTCCC
>JBIQJZ010000324.1:0-2911 GCA_044507115.1 Flammeovirgaceae bacterium
GTTGTGGCCCCTATGGATGAGGTTGTGTCTAAGTTGATTGTAAAGAAAGGCGAGCGCGTTGTGGGGACTGCTACGATGGCTGGAACGGAAATGCTGCGGATTGCTGATCTCAACGTTATGGAAGTGCGCGTTGATGTAAACGAGAACGATATCGTGAGGGTCTCTATCGGTGATACGGCAATTATCGATGTAGATGCGTATGCCAATGCGAAGAAAACCTTCAAGGGTGTCGTTACGCTGATCGCCAACACGGCGAAGGACAAAACATCGGCTGACGCGATCACCGAGTTCGAGGTGCGTATCCTGATACTCGATTCGTCGTACAGGGACCTTGTGGAAGCTGGAAACAGATTTCCATTCCGTCCGGGTATGACGGCGAGTGCGGAGATCATCACCACGAGGAAGGATGACGTACTCTCTGTGCCACTGGCATCGGTTGTCACGCGTAATCCAAATCAACCAGCACCCGGCGAGGGAAATCAACCCGGCCAGAACACCGCAGTTAGCCAGGGAAACCAACCACCCCGAGCGGGAAATGACCCGAAAACTGTGGTCTTCATTAACGACAATGGAGTGGCCAAGATGATCGAAGTGAGAACTGGTATCAGTGACTACGACAATATCGAAATACTGAGCGAACTCAGCGATAGCACCCAGGTCGTTACCGGACCTTACCTTGTAGTATCCAGCCGACTGAAGGAGGGCGACAAAATTCGTGCGACCGAGAAAAAGGACGAAGCGAAGAAATAGTCAATCATGATTATCAAACGATAGCCCATCGGGACCCGATGGGCTATTTTCATTATATTGCACAGGGTTGATGCGAGTGTTACCAATCTAAAGAAACACTTCGTTGTCAGGGCCCATGATAATATTTTAGATCAGTTATGAGCAATAGCGGGGAATACACTGTCGCTGACTGGGAACACACAGATTGCCCGGTTTGTCACGCCAGTGAGAGCAGATTCTACGAACGATTCGGCTATCGCCTGAAGTTTACCTATGTAAGATGTAAGAAATGCCGAACGGTCTATCAGAATCCCAGGCCCGTTTACAATTCGCAGTTTCTGGAGGAAGCTTATGAGGACTACGCCGACGGGAGATGGGCATACCAGGAGGATGGCTATTACGAGCGAAGCGCGCTGCAATTCGATAAGGAAATAGATGAAATACTGCGATACGATCGGAAGAGAACGGCTGTTCTCGACATAGGACCCGGTGTAGGGTTGTTTCTCTTTTCGGCAAAAAAGAAATACCCCGTTTGTATAGCCGTTGAGATTTCGAAAAACCTTGCGAGAATAGTCGAGGAGAAACTGAAAGTGCCGGTCTTTACCGAGCGTTTTGAAACGTTCGAGCCAGGCAGGAAATTCAGTTGCATCAACATGAGTCACGTGATCGAGCACGTGCCCAATCCGAATGAGTGGGTGCAGAAGGCAATGTCTTTACTGGAAGAGGATGGTGTGCTGGTTATTGACGTACCAAACTGGTTTTCATGGGCGCAAAAATTCAAATTGTTCTTGAAGAGGATCGGGTTAAGACGGGGCGCATGGCCAAAAGACAAAATCCCCGAGCATATATATGAACCTGGTTTCTATGGAATGAATCAGTTGTTCAAGCAAAACGGACTGCAGGTCCTTGAATACTATACGTATAGCCGCAAGGATCTTGTTTCGGAAAGATTTCCCCTGAGAATCTTTCACCGTGGGTTTAAAGCAGGCTCTAACCTGCGGTTCTACCTGAAGGCCATTATTGCGCACTAGGATTTTCCAATTCAGTCAGTACTTTATTACATTGTCAGATGCTTATTGGATTTGATGCAAAGAGGTTTTTCAGGAATTTCACCGGATTGGGCAACTATAGTCGATTTATCATCAATGCGCTAAGCGAATATTTTCCAGATAATCACTACCGGTTGTACACTCCGACGGTGCAGTCGCGTCCGGAGCTTGAGCCACTCTTAAACAGGCCGAATGTAGATGTCGTTCATCCCGTTGGTGTGTCTGCGATGTTTCGCGGAAGTATCTGGAGGACCTGGGGCATCGGCCGCGAAAAATCTGCCAAGGCGTTAGATGTATTCCATGGTTTGAGTCAGGAGATTCCTGTCAGGCTGCCGGCGTCTGTTCGGAGAGTTGTAACGGTTCATGATCTAGTGTTCATGCGGTATCCGGAGTTTTACAATTCGATTGATGTCAGGATATATGCGGCTAAGGTGAGGTATGCTTGTAAGAACGCCGACCGGATTATTGCCATCAGCAAACAAACGGCAGAGGATGTAGTCGATTTTCTGGGTATCGACAAATCCAGGATTGATATCGTTTATCAGGGATGTCATCCAAGCTTCAGAGAGTCAATCAGCCCTTCCGAGATAGACGCGATCAAATCACGTTACGGTATCCCTTCCAAATACTTGCTCAATGTGGGAACCATTGAGACGCGCAAGAACGCCTTGACAATTGTGAAATCATTACTTCATATTCCGACGGACGAGAGACTGCCGTTGGTGATTGTCGGAAGGAAAACTCCCTATGTCGACGAGATAACAGCATTCATTTCAAAGCACCATCTTCAAAAGTGGGTTATCTTTTTGCATGACGCTCACTTTCGCGATTTTCCTGGACTGTATCAGGGAGCGGAGGTTTTTATTTATCCGTCCTTGTTCGAGGGCTTTGGTATTCCACTTGTCGAGGCGATTGAATCCAGAGTGCCGGTGATCACCTCTTCGCGCGCTCCGTTCCCCGAAGCTGCCGGGCCTCATGCCGCTTATGTTGATCCGACCAGTTCTGAAGAACTGGCTTTGGCGATTCAGCGGATTGTAGGAAATAAGAATCTTCAGAAGGAGATGGTCGAAGGATCGCTTGCGCATGCAACCCGGTTCCAACCTGCTGCTGTTGCCAAAGCACTATCGACGCTC
>JBIQJZ010000325.1:0-2901 GCA_044507115.1 Flammeovirgaceae bacterium
GTTCATGCCACAGCTCTTCTGTAATGAAGGGCATGAAAGGGTGAAGCGCCTTCAGCAGCGTTTCGAAGAAGCCCGTCGTTTCGTCAAACGTTCTTTTGTCAATCGGTTTGCCGAATTCAGGCTTGACAATCTCGAGATACCAGGAACAGAAGTCGTCCCAGATGAGCTTATAGAGCGAATGAAGGGCGTCCGATATTCGGTATTTTGAAAAATGATCTTCGATCTCTGCGAGCGAAGCGTTCATTTGGGCGTTGAACCAAATGGCGGCAACGTTGTTTTCTTCCGGCGATTGCAGTTCTTCAACTGTCCATCCATTCACGAGTCGGAAGGCGTTCCATATCTTGTTAGCAAAGTTGCGACCCTGCTCGACAAGTTTTTCGTCGTACAGGAGGTCGTTACCGGCGGGCGCGCTGAAGAGCATGCCGGTGCGAATGGCGTCGGCGCCGTATTGCGCGATGAGGTCGAGGGGGTCAGGTGAATTGCCAAGTTGTTTTGACATCTTCCGCCCTTGCTTGTCTCTCACAATGCCGGTCAGGTATACGTTGTTAAACGGTTTTTTTCCGCGATACTCGTATCCTGCGATGATCATGCGCGCAACCCAGAAGAAGAGAATCTCCGGCGCGGTGACCAGGTCGTTAGTTGGATAATAGTAGTTCAGGTCGGCATTTCCCCGACTCTTCGGATCGGCAAAGATGGAAGTATCGAACACAGCCATGGGCCACAACCAACTGGAGAACCATGTGTCCATTACATCCGGGTCTTGCGTCAGCTCAACGCCAGATTTTCCTGGGAATTTCTTTCCGTACTCTGTCTCAGCTTCTTCCGCTGTGCGTGCGACAACGTAGTTGCCTTCGCTGTCATACCATGCCGGGATCCGGTGTCCCCACCACAACTGGCGCGAGATGCACCAGTCGCGGACATTCTCCATCCAGTGCCGATAGGTGTTCTTGAACTTCGCAGGGATCAGTTGTACCTCGTCGTTCATCACGTTCTCGTAAGCCGGCTTCGTAATCTCCTTCATTTCGAGAAACCACTGAAGTGACAGACGCGGTTCGATGACAGCGTCAGTCCGTTCCGAGAAGCCCACGTTACTGGTGTAGTCCTCAGTCTTGACCAGATACTCCTTCGCTTCCAGTTCCTTTGCTATTTTCTTGCGTGCGACGAAGCGATCCTCTCCTATGTAGATTCGAGCTTTTTCATTCAGCGTACCATCGTCGTTGAGAATGTCGAGTACTTCCAGTTTGTGCTTGACACCGAGTTCGTAGTCGTTCATGTCATGAGCGGGTGTAACCTTCAGGCACCCCGTTCCAAAATCCATAGCGACGTATTCATCCTCGACAATCGGAATGCTACGATCTATCAGGGGAATGATCGCGCGCTTTCCGCGGAGATGCTTGTATCGCTCGTCGTTCGGATTTACACAGATAGCCGTATCCGCCATGATTGTTTCCGGCCGAACGGTGGCGATGGTCAGATACTCGTCCGTATTCTCGATGCGATAACGTATGTAGTACAACTTCGATGCTACCTCGCGGTGAATCACCTCGTCATCGGAAAGGGCAGTCTTACCAGCCGGGTCCCAGTTAACCATGCGAAGCCCGCGATAGATATGTCCTTTCCGATACAAGTCGACAAAGACGTTGATCACCGCGTCATAGTAATCCGGATCCATCGTGAATTTTGTGCGCTCCCAATCGCATGATGCGCCAAGCTTTTTCAGCTGCTGAAGGATGATGCCACCATATTTTTCCTTCCATTCCCAGGCGTACTGAAGAAATTCGTCGCGGGTCAGGTCCGATTTCTTGATCCCGCGCTCCCGGAGCATGGCAACTACTTTTGCTTCCGTAGCAATTGATGCGTGATCAGTACCTGGAACCCAGCACGCCTCTTTCCCTTGCATGCGTGCTCTCCGCACAAGCACATCCTGGATAGTGTTGTTCAGCATATGCCCCATATGCAGAACGCCGGTCACATTGGGAGGAGGGATGACAATGCAATATGGCTCCTTTTCAGGGTTCGGCTCGGAATGGAAAAATCCTTGCTCCATCCAGTAGCTGTACCACTTATTCTCGACTTCGGCTGGATTGTACTTGGTTGATAACGACATCTGTCTGAATTCAGACCGCAAAAATAGGGTTTTGACGAGAGGTTTGAAAGAATGTCTCGTTACTTGCTGGCCTCAACCCTGGTGACCCGCACCGTCTTTAGCTTCCGGCTGTGGTCAATGCTGTACCCGAAATCACGACCATAGAGGTGGTATCTATGCTGATAAGGACTGTCTTCTGTGGAAAGCCAGTGCCGCGTAAGGTGTTGATCAACCGAGGTAGTGGAGTCGTCATACGTAAACCCTGCGTTCGGAGCGCCCTTGAGATAGAAGAAATAGTCCTCCTCTACAACAGGTGGCGAAAGAATACTGAGTGTGGTCGCCGCTACCGCGATTGTCGCCGCCAGTGCCGTAACGGGTGGTAGTGGAACGAAAATCGTTACGTCTGAGATCTCTTGCCGCCCAACTCTTAACATAACACCATCCGGTACGGATTCTGCCACGATGTAGTTTGGCCAGGCTGTCGCTCTCCTGAGTTTTTTCTGCTTGATTTTTTGGGAGTATCTCGCCCGGTAGGAAGAACGGTTGCTGTGCTCGGCGATTGGTGAAAGGTAAGTGGTATTCCTGGATTGTCCGGTTGTCATCTGGAAGACCTGGATATAAGGCATTTGTGCTTCCCTAACCAGCCGGTAAAGATGGTCGTTGTGATAGAACGAGTTGAAGTAGGACTTGTTTGGGTGCGCAAAAAACTTGTTGACGGTAGTTCCGGTTGCGATATCAATCTGGCATACCTCGGTCTTATAAAGCCCAGGGTCGTCGCCGAACTCTTCATAGCGTAAGTCGGATACAATGGTTAT
>JBIQJZ010000048.1:0-12817 GCA_044507115.1 Flammeovirgaceae bacterium
TCTTCGCTTCTTCAGTGAGCTGCTGTAGCCCGTATTCAATAAAGGATTTGTAAGAGTAATCCCTGTTTTTCATCCATGCAAGGAACTGTTGATAATCAGCATCGCTCAATGCGAAGGTGCGCGGGTTGACAGGTGCGGGGTTGCGATGTACCCACTCTGTGACATAGTCGAAGATATGCCCCTTCTCCTGCAATACCTGCGTCAGCGGATGCGCGTCGATATTTTCAATCGTGATGTCCGGATCGACGCCGCCGCCGTCGTAGACTGTTCTGCCGTTCGCGGTTTTAAATGCCTGCTTGATAGAGTCTGGGATTGAAAGCACACTACCATCCTCCCGGCGATGACTGTAGTCCAGAACCTGAATGCATCTTCCGGCCGGGGTGTAATATTTAGCCGTCGTTACCTTGAGCTGCGAATTGTAGGACAGTGGACGACTCACTTGTACCAGCCCCTTTCCGAACGACTTTTCGCCAATGATAACACCGCGGTCATAGTCTTGAAGGGTGCCGGCTACAATCTCCGACGCGGATGCGCTCCCGCGGTTGATCAATACAGCTACAGGGATCTCGGTATTCAGCGGGTTGTTGAGTGTTTCGTACTTGAGATTGTTCTCGGGTATCTTCCCCCGCGTGCTGACGACGAGCTTGCCCTTCGGAATGAAAAGATTGGTGATGTTGTCGGCTTCGATCAACAACCCACCGGGGTTTCCGCGCAGGTCAAGGACTACGCCTTTAGCTCCTTTTGCGATGAGGTCTGTCAACGCACTTTTTACTTCTTTCCCTGCATCGGGTGTAAAATCGGAAAGATGAATGTAAGCTATGTCGTTGCCAATCATCCCGTAGAACGGAACGTTGTTGACCTTGACTTTCTCGCGCCGGAACTGCAGATCCAACGGTCTGTCTACGCCGTATCGCTTCACACTCACATTGACAGTTGTGCCGACCTGTCCTTTCATGAGCTGACTGGCTTCTTCGCGGGAAAGTTTGCTGAGGTCGACGCCGTCGATCTTAATGATCTCATCACCGATGCGCAACCCGCCTTTCTGGGCACCAAATCCTTCGATGAGCATCGTTACAACGGTACGATTGCCAATGTTCCGTGTTATCGCGCCGATTCCACCATATTGGCCCGTGTTCATCGTGCGATAATCTTCGACCTCGTCTTCGGGGATGTAGTTGGTGTAAGGGTCGAGTGACGCCAGCATGGCATCAATACCCGTGCGGACAAGCTTGTTGGGATTGACTTCGTCTACGTACAGCGCGTTGACCTCCTTGAAGAGCGTCGCGAAAATATCCAGGTTTTTGGCGATCTCGAAATAGCGATCAGCCGGGCTCGTGAACGACAGTCCTACAGCCGCTCCAACCACACACATCAGGACGACAATTCTCTTTTTCATCAGGATGAAGGTAATACTTTTTGTCCACAGTCGACAATCCATGAACCTTAGCGGTCGCCCGAAAACCTACAGCACCCGCTTGAGGAATCGCAGCCAGTTTCCGTGGCAGACATTGGCGATGTCCTCGTCGGAGTACCCTCGCTTCTTCAACAATGCTGGTATTTTCTGAAGGTCTGCAATAGTTTCAATATCACTGGGACTTTGCTCCTTGCCAAAGGCACCGTCGAGGTCGGAGCCTATCCCAATGTGCCGGGCGTTACCCGCGATCTGACAGATATGATCCATGTGATTAATCATGGCGTCCAGATCGCAATTCATTTCACGCGGGGTTGACACGCCGCGTTTCCAGTCGGGTACGATCATCCACGCATCCAGTACTCCGCCAATCACAGCATCGCGCGAAATCAGCTCGCGCAATTGTTCGTCGCTGAATTGCCGGTTGTGATTCACCAGCGCCCTGCAGTTGTTGTGGCTTGCCCATACGGCACCTGAGAAGTGCTCCATAGCCTCCCAGAAACTGTCGTCGCAGAGATGTGTGGCGTCCAGTATGATGTTTAGTCTCTCCATTTCTTTCAACAGCGCGCGACCTTCCCGTCCCATGAACCCGGTAGCGTCAGTGCCCTGGGCATATCGTCCTGGACCGTAATGCGCGGGACCCAGTGCTCGTAGCCCGTATTGGTACGCGCGCTCGAGGTGATCGAGGGTGACAATCGAATCGGCTCCCTCGAGGCTGAGAATGTATCCTATCGGGTTCTTTTCGGAGGTATTCGCTTCCCATTGTTTCAGGTGTCGTTCGATCTCATTCCAGGAAGTCAGTTGGACAAGTTCTCCAGCCTCTTCCATGGCGCGATACCAGGCGAGTTGCGCCTGGGTTTGTGCCCATGCTTGCTCTGGCGAATGCCATCCCGGCAGCGGGTTGTCAGGTGCCACGTATCGCGCGATCTGAGTTGCGACGACAATCGCGATGTTTCCCCGGCGCAACTCTGGGAAACACACCGTGCTGTTTCCGCGGTCCGGTTTGTCTGTCATGCCGCGTTCCCGCCCCCGGATGTCGCTGATTGTTGTTCGCAGATCGCGATTCCATTCCATCGCGTTCATGCTGAGGTCCAGGTGCGCATCAACTAGTAGCATAGCATTGTCTCTTTGTGCCGTAGGGTTCAGATTGTGAGTCGCCGCTTCCTCGACAGGATTTGCCAGGTATCGACGAGCGTTCTCCCTTTACAGATCGCGGCTTCATCGTATTGTGCAACAGTCGGACAAATGTGATGAGGGACTCCGTAGAAGACATGGCCCGGTCGATAGCCGTGTGGTGTCTGACTTTCCCAGACCATGTGTTCTTCACTATGTCCGATCGGTTTCAGTCCGGGAGCATCGAGCAGGTATACGCGATTTTGTAGTGGATTTTCGGAGGCGATTGATTTGTGTCCTAAGTCAAGGCATAGTATCGTTTCGCTGGGTACGCTGATAACGCGTGTGACGACAAGCGCTGCAAACTCAAAGGGCTGCTCGGTGAGTATCTGTTGATATCCCTTGTCCCAGAAGACAAATGTCCCGGGACTCGCTTCTACATCGTTTCGTTTGGCGTGTATGGGAAACGTCGGCGTGCCGCCGGCAACTATCACTGGTTTGATACTCGTCGTTTCTGCTATTGTGCGTCTCATGCTTTCCACTGCCTGAAATGCATCATCACATTTTCGCGTGCGTTCGTGCAGATCGGAGTCCCTCAGGTGCCCGTCGTAGGCGTGGAGTCCGATAAACGAAATGGACGCCGCCTGCTGGGCTTCCCGGAATACTGCCATTGCCTTTTCACCGGGGATGACACCGCTTCGGTTCATCCCGACATTGAGGTCGATGAATACTCTGGCGATCGCTCCGGTCGCTCGTGCCGCCTCGGAGAGATCGCGGAGGCTCGCCTCGTTGTCGACGAGGCAGGAGAACAGTGTACCGGGAAATTGCGTCTGAAGTTCCAGGAACCGTTTCGCCTTAGGACCGACGGGCTGATAGGCGAGGAGCACATCTCTTGCATTCGCAAGGGCTAGCATCTCAGCCTCGGCGATGGTAGCGCATTTGAATTTGCTGATGCCGGCCTGTTGCATGAGGCGCACCACTTCCGCACATTTGTTGGTTTTGACATGTGGTCGTAGTCGGTCGAGGTCGCCGATCATCGATCCCGCGGTGCGGATGTTCTTTACAACGCGGTCTTCATAGACTACCAGCGCGGGGGTATCCAGTTCCGAAACATTTGAAAGGGTGTAGTTGTCAGGCATCACTTGTCAATTCAAATATTGCTTCGATTTCCACTGAAATGTTGCCAGGGAGAGATCCCATGCCGACAGCGCTGCGGACACCTACTCCGTTGTCTTCACCCCAAACGCGCGCGAACAATTCACTGCATCCGTTGATCACGTAAGGATGTTGTCCGAATTCGGGAGTGCTGTTAACCATGCCCAGTACCTTAACGACACGCGCGATTCGATCAAGGCTTCCAAGTTGTGCCTTCAATGTGGCGAGAATAGTCAGGCCGACCTGTTGCGCGGCGGCCTTACCATCATCTTGGTTGATATCCTGACCAACCTTCCCGGTGATCAGTGTGCTATCCTCCTTCACCGGTCCGTGTCCTGAAACATATATGAGGTTCCCGACGCGTAAGACGGGCTTGTACACGCCAGCTGGTTTTGGCGGTGGTGGCAAGGTAAGGCCAAGTTTGGCAAAACGTTGTTCGGCAGTCATGGATAATATTTGCTATTAGGAAATAAGGGCATTGAGGATCATCACACAAGTGATACCGACAATCGCGACGATTGTTTCCATCAGCGACCAGGATCGCAGTGTGTCCTTAATGCTCAGGTTGAAGTATTCTTTAAACAGCCAGAATCCCCCATCGTTTACATGGGAAAACATGAGACTTCCGGCGCCGATCGCCAACACCATGAGGTTGGGATTGACGCCCGTGGATGTCATGAGCGGCATAACGATCCCGGCGGCGGTGAGGCCTGCTACCGTAGCGGACCCTACGCAGACGCGGATGACGCATGCGATAAACCATCCCAGCAAAAGTGGATGTACGTCCATGCCTATGAGCATGACGCCGATTTCCTGACTGACACCGCTGTCGATGAGGATTTGTTTTAACGCTCCCGCGCCACTCATGATCAGCAGGATCATGGCGATGTCTTTGACGGCTTCGCCGTAAACATCCATGATCTTTCCAATGCTCGTACCCATGCGCAGGCCAAGTGTCCACGTGGCGATGGCGAGCGAGATAAGAAGGACCATGTCCGGGTCGCTGAGAAAGATGAATATTTTCCCCGCGATTCCTTCGTGGGGGATATACGGTCTGAGTAATGTTGTAGTGGTGAGGAGAATGACTGGCAGCAGGGCAGATACCACGCTGTTGAATAGACCGGGAAGTTTACTTTCTTCCATCTGGCTTGGTCGAAAGGTCTCGGGCAACTTTGTTTCTATCTTCTTAAGGGTTCGTGCGAACACCGGTCCGGCGATGACAACGGTGGGTATCGCAACGACGATACCATACAGAAGGGTTTGTCCCATATCGGCGTCAAACTGTGCGACGAGGTAGGTAGGCGATGGATGGGGAGGTAGGAAGCCGTGTGTCACAGACAGCGACGCGAGCATGGGAAGTCCGATGTAGACGGCAGGTAACTTGTAGCGGTATACCACCGAAAAGATAAGTGGTACAACGAGGACAAACCCGACGTTGTAAAAAAGCGGAATGCCAATGATGAAACCAGTGGCCACGAGTGCCCATTGGATGTACCGCTCCCCGAACAGCGACATCATACCCGTGGCGATGCGTTGAGCTCCACCGCTTTCGGCGACCAGCTTGCCAAGCATTGCGCCCGCAACAATGACAATTACCAGGGAGCCGAGCATATCACCGATCCCTTTTTGGATCGATCCTGTCAGCCGCGAGGGGTCAATACCGAGAAGTAATCCGGCAAGTATCGAGATCAGAAGGAACGCCAGGAAAGCGTTGACTTTGAACCGGGTGATAAGCAGGACAAGGATGCCAATGCAGAGGAGGACGATCAGAATAGACATGTCGCCCCCGGGATTAGAATTTATCCGGTATCTGGACGATCCGAACAACGATCTCATGCGGATCACCGTCGGTGTCAACCAGGCTGAACTTCACCATTGGGTTGTCTTTGCCGAGGTGATTCTCGACGTGTGTGATCTTGTTGTTCAGCAAATGTTCCTGGATTTGATCGCGGAGTATCTGCAATGCATTTGCAAAGTCTACTTCGAGAGAACTGGGATTGTAGTTCGATGTCTTCATGCGGCTTTCGTTACCACCGGATCAGTGCAGAGGCCCACGTAAAACCACTGCCAAACGCGGCAAGACAAATTAAATCATTTTCTCTGATTTTCCCTTCCGCCCAGGCCTCGCTCATGGCGATCGGTATGGACGCAGCTGTTGTGTTTCCGTACCGCATGATGTTATTGTAAACCTGATCGTCGGACAATCCGAGCTTGCCCTGTATGTACTGACTGATCCGCAGGTTGGCCTGGTGCGGGACCAGGAGATTGATGTCTTCCTTGGTCAAGGCATTTGCTTCAAGTGCCTCGACAATCACCTCCATGAATTTTACGACGGCGTGTTTAAAGACCTGGTTGCCGTTCATCACGACTTTGAACGTCGTGGTGTCGCTGATCTGGTCAGGTTGTCGCTCGCTATTCGGACGGCTGCTGCCCGGATCTTTGATGTACAGGTCTTCCGCGTACCTTCCGTCGGCATGAAGATGTGTGGAGAGGATGCCAGGCTTGTCCGATGGCTGCAGGATCGCTGCGCCGGCCCCGTCGCCAAAAATTACTGCTGTGTTTCTCCCCCGTGTGGAAACGTCGAGCGCTGTCGACTGTATTTCGGCTCCGACTACCAGAATTGTCTTATACATGCCACTCTTTATGAACTGGTCGGCGACTGACAGCGCATAGATGAACCCTGAGCAAGCGTTGCGAATGTCTAGCGCGGGAACCCCTTCAAGGCCGAGTTCCCGTCCGAGCAGAACACCTGAGCCGGGAAAGAAGTAGTCGGGTGTTATCGTTGCGAGCACGATGAAGTCGATATCCTTCTCCGTGAGCCGCGCACGTTCGAGCGCCATTCGCGTTGCCTTAGCCGCCATGTTGGCGACTGTGTCTTTGGCCGGGTCTATCCACCGGCGCTCTTCGATGCCTGTGCGTTCGACTATCCATTCGTGATTGGTGTCCATCACCGTTGACAAGTAGTCATTAGTGATGATCTTGTCCGGCACGTAATGACCGAGGCCGGTGATTCTTGTGTGGCGCATAGTTGCTTTTTGGTTAGGCGACAATCAACATTACTCGATTGACCGCTGCTCGTCGCTTACAGAACGACGTTCACTATTCTTCCAGGGACGACGATAACTTTCCTCGGAGGCTTGCCGTCAAGCCATTTCTGTACAATATCCGAAGCCAGCACTGTTTTTTCAACGTCTTCTTTCGGCATGTCCAGCGCAAACTGCATTTTCGCCCTTACTTTTCCGTTGATGGATATCGGATACTCAAAAGTATTTTCCTTCAGGTATTCCTCGTTTACTTCCGGGAATGCCGCATCGAAAATGGTTTGCTGGTGTCCAAGGAGCTCCCATAACTCTTCCGCGATGTGTGGTGCGAATGGTGCCAGCGCGATGACGAGCGGTTCGAGCACTGCGCGTTTATCGGTCTTCAGCGACGTCAATTCATTGACGCAAATCATGAACTCGCTGACGCTTGTGTTAAAGGAGAAGGAGTCGATGTCTTGCTCGATCTTCTTCAGTGTGCGGTGGAGGATTTTTAGTTCACCAGGTGTCGGCTCTGCATCAGAGACGTGGAAGCTTCCATTGCGTTGGTGAAATAGGTTCCAGAATCGCCTGAGGAACTTGAATACACCATCGATACCGTTGGTATTCCATGGCTTTGAGGCTTCCAGCGGGCCGAGGAACATCTCGTACATTCGCAGGGTGTCTGCGCCGTAACTTTCGATTATGTCGTCCGGGTTGACGACGTTGAAGTACGACTTGCTCATCTTTTCGATCGCCGCCCCGCAGATATATTTTCCGTCTTCCAAAATAAACTCAGCGCCGGCAAAGTCGGGTCTCCACTGGGAGAATGCTTCAAGGTTGAGTTCGAGCCCGTTTACAAGGCTGATGTCCACATGGAGTGGATCGGTTTCGTACTGATCTTTCAGTCCAGCCGAGACAAACTTGTTCGTCCCGCGGACGCGGTAAACAAAGCGCGAGTCGCCTGTTATTTTGCCCTGGTTGATCAGTTTCCGAAAGGGTTCATCAAAACCCAGGTAACCGAGATCGTGCAGTATTTTTACCCACAGCCTTGCGTAGAGCAGGTGTGCAACAGCGTGTTCGGAGCCGCCGATGTATACGTCAACCTGGCCCCAGTAGTCAAGCGCCTCCCGGCTCGCGAATGCTTTGTCGTTGTGCGGGTCGGTAAACCGGAGGAAGTACCACGCCGCTCCGGCGTGTGTCGGCATCGTGTTGGTATCGCGCCGTTCGTCTGCGCTGATGTGCACCCAATCCGTGAGGTTCGCCAACGGACCTTCACCCGTGCCGGAAGGACGGAAATCATTGGAATCAGGAAGTTCCAGCGGGAGTTCCTCCTCATCCATGGCATAGGGGATGTCTTTCCGGTAAACGATCGGAAAGGGCTCACCCCAGTAGCGCTGACGGCTCCATCCTGCATCGCGCATTTTGTAATTTACCTGGCGTTGTCCAACCCCGAGTTCTTCCAGCTTGTCAACCACGATGCCGATGGCTTGGCGCATTACCTTTCCATCGAGGAAACCGGAGTTTTCCAGAACTGCGTCGTATGTCGGGTTTGCTTCTTCACCGTTGTAATGCGCGCCGATGATATTGGTGATTGGGAGGTTAAAGTGCTTCGCGAATTTATGGTCGCGCTCATCGCCACACGGTACCCCCATGATGGCACCCGTTCCGTATCCGGCCAGAACGTATTCACTGATCCAGATGGGAATCTCCCGTCCGTTAAACGGATTGAGTGCGTAGGCGCCGGTGAATGCACCGGTGATCTTCTTTACTTCAGCCATTCGGTCGACCTCCGATCGGCTCTCGACGTAGGCCAGGTACTTTTCAACGTCGGCGCGTTGGGCCTCACTAGTGATATCTTTGACCATCTCGTGTTCGGGCGCCACGACCATAAAATCAACGCCGAAGATTGTGTCGGGACGCGTGGTGAACACCACCATGTCTTTTATCACTGATCGCTCGCTCCTGACCTCGAAACGTATGCGCGCGCCGGTGCTCTTGCCGATCCAGTTGCGCTGAATCTCTTTCATTGACTCGCTGAAGTCAACTTGCTCAAGACCTTTGAGCAGGCGGTCAGCGTACTCGGTAATCCGCAGACTCCACTGGCGCATCTGGCGTTTAACGACAGGATATCCCCCGCGGTAGCTTACGCCATTGATAACTTCGTCATTGGCCAGTACTGTTCCCAGCGCTTCACACCAGTTTACGTCGGTGAAGGCGAGGTAGGCCAGTCGATATTGCATGAGTATCTCCTGGCGTCTTTCCTCCGTGAACGAGCGCCACTCGTCCGCGGAAAATACGGTGCTGTCGGTGTCCGGAAGTTTATACTTGATGTTCGGGAACGGGTACTCGCGGTTCCCCGAAGACTCAAAGATCGTAATCAGTGTTTCAATTCGTTCCGCCTTCTCTTTTTTGCGATTGTACCAGCTGCCGAAGATTTGAAGAAAAATCCACTGCGTCCATTTGTAGTAGCTCGGTTCACACGTCCGAATTTCCCGGCTCCAGTCGTACGAGAACCCGATCTTGGACATTTGGCGGACGAAGTTCTGAATATTTTGCTCCGTCGATTTGGCGGGATGTATTCCGTGTTCGATTGCGTATTGCTCAGCGGGAAGGCCGAAAGCGTCAAATCCCATCGGGTGTAATACGTTGAAACCCTTCAGTCTCTTGTAGCGGGCAACGATATCCGAAGCGATATAGCCAAGCGGGTGACCCACGTGAAGGCCAGCCCCGGAAGGGTAGGGGAACATATCCAGCACGTAGTATTTCGGTTTTTCTGACGCCGAGACCTTGTACACATCACGTCGGACCCACTCCTTGCGCCATTTATCCTCAATCCGTCTGATCTCTTCCTTGCTGTAATCGCTCATTGTTTCAACTCAAATAAAGGGCAAAATTAAGTATTCCTGTGAATCGGGAAACAGCTTTACGCCCCAATACAGGAAATTGGCCGGATAACGCGAAATGATCGTCCGCGGGTTGTCAGTTCGCGATCAGTGGTCGAAGAGCGTCGATATCGGCCTGCTTGATTGGTTTGGTGATCATCTTGATCACATTCTTGTGGAGCAGCACCTGTTCTCTGTCGGCTGCGCTACCGGAACTGGTGAGTACGACGATCCTGGAATGGTCCCGTATGTTCTCCGGCAGGCTGGAGAAGAGGTTCAGAAAGAGGAAGCCGTCGACAACCGGCATGTTAAGATCGAGGAAAATCACATTGGGAGGGGCATCTCCGTCAAGGTTCTTAAGCCAACTAAGGGCGCTTTCAGCTGAGCGGTAGGCAACGAGCTCTTTCGAGAAATTACACAACTCAAGAAAACGGCGATGGATAAACAGATCGATCTCGCTGTCGTCGATGAGCATGGCTTTGTCCACCATTTTGGTATTGGGTTAGGGTCTCTCCAAACTTACGAAAAACCGATCAAAAATGCCGGGTCAGACGGAAAAATATCAGTGTGCCGGTTTTACGGGATTGAAAAATGTGTTAAAATTGAATCTTCTATTATCGAGAATGATGTACTCTTGTCAGACGCAGTCCATCCAACGGTTGGGCCAGCTGTTCCGGCCGTCACACGAAAACCAACTATCAAAATAAATTCAATATGAAATTACAGCGACTCACGTTTGTGTTAGTAATGGCCACGGTCATGGTGGTTCTGGCATCCTGCTCCCAATCGGGCGGCGACAAGGATCAGAATTCACGCGAGTTCGACGAGGCCAGCGAATCACTGAAGCACCAGATCGAAGAGGTAGCCTACAATATTCCTCCCCCATCGGAAATTCCCTATATGCTTCAGGCTACAGGTGCAGAGTTTAACCAGAGTCTTGTGAACGGTCGCGATAAGGTAGATCAGTATACTGCGCAAAATGATAAAGCTGCCCTTAACCTCGGCGTGTATGCGGCAGATATCGGATACCTCACGTCGTACGACAAGACACAGGAGGCAATTGACTACCTGACTGCCTGCAAGACTCTGTCAGATGACCTTGGCCTGATCGGAACGTTTGACGTTGCGTTGCTGGAGAAATTTGAGAAAAACATCTCCAACAAGGATTCACTTACAACGCTGCTGGACAGGACCATCAAGGAAAGCCAGAACTACCTGAAAGACGATAGCCGTAACAAGCTCTCGTCGCTGGTTGTGGCTGGAAGCTTTATCGAAGGACTTTACATCGCTACAGGCCTGATTAAGTCGTATCCAAAAAATATTCTTCCGGAGGATAACCGAAACCTTGTTCTTACGCCGCTCATGCGTGTAGTACTTGAGCAAAAAGGTTCTGTATCTGAAATGGTTAAGATGCTGGAGAACTCCGAACAAACAGAGACCGTAGCTGGAATCCGAGATGACTTCAAGGCGCTCGAGCAAACCTATCAGAATCTCAATATCGAGGAGCAGATCAAGAACAACAGGGCCGACCTGGTGCTCAGTGACAAGAACCTCGAAGGTATCACCAATATCGTTGAGAAAATCCGCAAACGGATTACGGGCTAGTTTTATTTCCACTCTTTCAGAAGGACTGGTATCAAATGCCAGTCCTTTTTTTTATTTGGAAGTTATTCTTTCACTATCTTTAAAAGCCTAACCCTGCTTGCTTATGAGTGAACCACTACTGAGGGCTATTCTGCGATTGTTTGCTGTTGTTGCTAAACAAGGGGACGTTACCCGACAGGAGCGAGACCAGATCAGAGTGTTTCTCCAGGAACATTTGAGCCATTCGGCTGTTGAGTCATACCTTAACTTCTTCGATGAAATAACGAGCAACCCTCAGACTACAGTCAGCGACGTCGAACGAACGCGTCAACTCTGCCAGGAGATCAACCCCGAGCTCACACAGAAGCAGAAGACAATTATCATCCTCGAACTGGTCAGCATTATCCAGGCGGATGGACATATCTCAGAAGCCGAGGAGGAACTAGTGAATACGATCGGTGAAAGTTTCAAGATCAGCCAAGCGCGTATAGATTCCGTCAAGACGTTTGTGCTCGGTCAGGATCCGCAAGAGCTCGATCACAGGGATATGCTCATCGTTGACGCATCTCCACGCAAGACATTCAAGCATGCAAAACACTTCGCCCGTGAACACCTCGACGGACTCATTGCGGTGCTACATGCGGAGGAACAGGGTATCTACTTCCTGAAGTATCTCGGGTCGTCTGATGTGTTCCTCAACGGTGTTCCCGTAAAGCCGGGAAAGGTCAACGTACTGGCGGTAGGCAGTCTCCTGCGGTGGGACAAGGATGACCCGGTGTACTACGGTGAGGTCCAGAACGAATTTAAGAAGGTCAACGAAGCAAATCCGACCACGTTTGAGGCGTCTGGTATCAGCTATCAATTCAGGAATGGAAAGCTTGGACTGCGCAGCGTCAACCTGGCGGAAGAATCCGGAAAGCTGATCGCGTTGATGGGGGCCAGCGGCGCTGGTAAGTCGACGTTGCTACACGTACTCAACGGATCTGAAAAGCCTTCGGAGGGACAGGTGCTGATCAACGGCATCGATATTCACAAGGAACCTCATCGAATCAAAGGAGTGATCGGCTTTGTTCCACAGGACGATTTGCTGATCGAAGATCTCACGGTCTATCAGAACCTGTACTACGCGGCGAAGCTGTGCTTTGCCGACCGTCCGGAGGAAGAGATCGATGCCCTCGTGTTGCGTGTGCTGGAAGATCTTGGTTTAGCCGAGATACGCGATCTCAAGGTAGGGTCGCCGTTGCGTAAGACGATCAGCGGAGGTCAGCGAAAACGGCTCAACATCGGCCTGGAACTTCTGCGGGAGCCCGCGGTTCTGTTCTGCGATGAACCTACGAGCGGTTTATCGTCTCGCGACTCGGAAAATATTATCGATCTCCTGAAAGAACTGTCGCTGAAGGGCAAGCTTGTCTTCGCGGTCATTCACCAGCCGTCGTCAGATATATTCAAGATGTTCGACAAGCTGCTTATCCTCGATACCGGTGGATATCAGATCTATTACGGGAACCCGGTTGACGCGGTGACGTATTTTAAACGCCGCATAAATCTTATCAATAGCGATGAGGGAGAATGCTATCAGTGTGGGAATGTCAATCCCGAACAGATATTCAACATCATCGAGAGCAAGGTCATCAATGAATACGGGCACTTCA
>JBIQJZ010000048.1:12827-19910 GCA_044507115.1 Flammeovirgaceae bacterium
CGCAAGATACCGGCGGAACAATGGAATGAAACATTCCTCAAGTTCCACCGCACGCCTCCGGTACGTCGCGTAACCACTGTTCCCCATTCTACCCTGAGTATTCCGGGAAGGGCAAAACAGGTTGCACTTTTTGCTATGCGCGATGTTCAGGCAAAGCTTCACAATCGCCAATACCTGGTGATCAATCTGCTTGAGGCACCGCTACTGGCATTTATACTTGCGTTTATCGTGAAATACTACACGACAGACGCGGACGGCGGTGGTGAGTACATTTTCAGTAAGAACCTGAATCTTCCTGCCTACCTATTCATGAGTGTCATTGTAGCGCTTTTTATGGGACTGACGGTAAGCGCCGAGGAAATTATCCGAGACCGAAAAATCCTCAAGCGCGAAAAGTTCCTCAATCTCAGTCGCAGCAGTTACATCTTGTCGAAGATTGGAATACTTTTTACACTCTCCGCGTTGCAGACTGCCACCTTTGTGCTCGTTGGTAACGCCATCCTGGAAATTAACGGACTGTTCTTTCAGCACTGGTTCATCCTGTTCACTACGTCATGCTTCGCAAACCTGCTGGGCCTTAACATATCATCTTCGTTTAACTCGGCCGTCACGATCTACATTCTAATTCCGCTTCTGCTGATACCACAATTAATCCTGAGTGGGGTGGTGGTCAAGTTTGATAAACTGAACCCAAGGATCGGAAATACAGAAACTGTTCCACTGGTCGGCGACCTGATGGCATCGCGGTGGGCGTTTGAGGCAGCGATGGTGACTCAGTTCAAAGACAACAAGTACGATCGCGAGTTTTTTACGTACGATCAGGTTATTGCGGATGCCGACTTTAAAAAGATCTATCTGATACCTGAACTGCGCACAAAATTACAGTTTGCCCTGAGCCAGTACCGTTCGTCGGACTCTGCCACGAGGTCACAGGTTGAGCGAAACCTAGTTGTTGTGCGAAGCAGTATTACGGATGAGTTGAAAAAATTGGGCGCGGACAAGTTTCCACAGGTCAAAAACCTAACGTTAGCGACGTTCGACTCTACCCTGTATACCGAAGCTACTGGATTTCTCGCCAAACTGAACAGCTATTATATCAATCGGTTCAATACGGCTGACAAAGCAAAGGAGGAGAAGGTCTCCAGGATGACCGATACACCGGAGAAACGCCGTGCGTTTGATCAACTGCGGAACGACCATCACAATGAAGCTGTGTCGGAACTTGTAAAAAATCTTGGTGAGACACACCGCATTATTGAGAGCGATGGCCGTTTGATACAGAAGATATTTCCCATCTACAAGATGCCGGAACCCGATCACCTCGTCGACTTTGATGCACAGTTTTACATGCCGGCAAAGCATTTCCTGAACCTTGATCTCGATACGTATTATTTTAATATGGGCATCGTCTGGACAATGACGATTATTCTTTCATTGACGCTTTACTATGATGTTTTGCGCAACATACTGAAGGCGATTGGTCGGGTGGGCGATCGCTTCGAAATGAAATAGTAGGGTCACTACGGACGATATCATGTTCTTCGTTCTATCGAAACTGCTGAGTATTCTGGTGATGCCGCTCACCATTATTTTCGGTTGTCTGCTACTCTCCGCTTTTTTGAAGTCGACAAGGTGGCGCAGGCGAACGTTCTGGGGTGGGATAGCACTTTTCTTTCTTTTCTCGAACGAGTTTATTGCCAACGAATTGATGAAGAAGTGGGAGGTCGCTCCGGTTGCGTACGACGATATGCGATCGTATCGGCTTGGAGTTGTATTGACGGGCACCATGATTACGCAACTCAAGCCCAACGACAGGGGATATTTCGGCAGAGGTGCTGACCGCGTCGTTCACACTGTGCAACTGTACAAGCTCGGCCTGATTGACCGAATACTAATAAGCGGGGGGAGTGGACGTGTCGTGGATATCGGTGAACGAGAAGCGGATCATTTCAGAAAGGTAATGCTGGTGATGGGTGTTCCGGACAGTGTAATTATGGTGGAGAACCAAAGTCGAAACACGCATGAGTCTGCTGTGGCGGTAAAGAGTCTCCTCAATGAAATGCGTTACCTCCCGGACGGGTGTCTTCTTATTACTTCGGCGTTTCACATGCGCCGCTCCCGCGCCTGCTTTGAGAAGGTGGGACTTCCACTAGATGTCTTTACGACCGACTTCTACGCCCATCCCGGAGCGTATTACCCGGATGCCTTTCTGATTCCAAAACTGGAGGCGCTTATCCTGTGGCACAAGCTTGTAAGAGAGTGGGTGGGTATGGTGGCTTACCGCTTCGCGGGATATATTTAATACAGGATCAGGGAGAGCACGAAGAAATACGTGGGCTACAAGTTTTTTTTTCGTTGTGTTCGTTGTGATTTCTTCGTGCTCTTGCCTTTTGTCACGCTCAGGGATTGATTGGTAACGCCGTCGCGCTATAGTTTTGAAGGTTCACTTTAGGCACCGCCGCATCGAATCGGCCGTTGATTGCGTCTATGAAAACATTGGCAAGGAACGCATAGCCCCGGCTGTTGGGATGAAGCCCGTCTTCCGAGTATATGCCGGTCGGCGGATTGATATTCGGAGTGATCGTTAGTCCATCCACAATTCCCGCCTGCGCGGTTACCAAATTGTTCAACGCTGCGTTCACATCAGCAAATGCGAGACGTCCGTCATACTTCGCATCTTCTGCAACGGTTTTGATATACGAATTGAACTCGTCGATATGGGTCATGATGTCGCTCCATTCCTGATGAGTAAGGACGTACTGATCTCCGACCGGAACCGTGACGCCCAAAATTTGGTTGGGGCCAAGTACTGTCCCCAGTACCGGAGCTGTAGAAAGCGGTATGATGTCAGATGACTTCGCCTGACGAGCCATCGCGTATGGGAGCAGTCCCTCGTATGGGCCAGCCATGTATGGAGACAGGTCTTCAAGGGCTTCGTCGTTGAGAAGAATTCCGTTCTGTCCTGCCGTGAAGGTCAACTTGCGCAGTGCAGCTTCCTCGGCGGTGATGATTTGGTTGGCCACCATACCGTCAAGAAATGCGTTGTAGTTGTTTGCCAGGTTTGCCGTCAATGTCGCGGCTGTGCCGGCGTCAAGAGGGATAGCGTTCCAGGGTACGGAAGTGAAGTGCGGCATGACGAACGGGTTCGGGAAGTTTGCCAACACCCCTTGGGCTTCATCGTTTGCCTGCAGGAAGATCGCATCCACGGCACCGCTGAACTGAGCCTTGAAGCTTTCAATGTCGGTAAGGGGAGCTTTTTCCTGGTCCCCGCCATACGCAGCGTGCAGCAGCGCGTCATCCATCCCCAACCACATCAGTACAAATGTTCCTCCGTTAGCCACGGAAGAGGCTGCATCCAGAATGAGTTTCGACGTGGAGGGCGCCGAAGCAAACCGCGCGTAGAAAGGACTGAATAGCGGATCCTGACCGGCGAGACCCCAGTCACCGGTCTCTGCCAGGAATGCCTGGCCCATGTAAATGGCGGGCACTGCAAAGTTATTGAGTTGGGGCACCAGCACGGCACCTGGGGATCCCGTGTACATGAACCCGGGATTGGCGATGGGATTCGGCAATGCGTCAGTTGAAACAACCGGCGCGGGCTGCGGTGGTGTCCCCTGTAACTTGAATCTTCCAAGGACAGTAGCGCCTGCGGGATTGGGCGTGACAAAGATGTTAAAGCCATTCACCGAATTGATGTTCGGCTGATTGAACGCTCCACCTCCGACGCACGCGAATTGGTCAGCAAGTATTTTCGCGATGGAATTATTCTGACCTTCGTTGAACAATGCTCCTGCCTGGAACCCTGCAGTATACGATGTGCCTATTGCAACAAACTTCGAAAAGTTTGCGTCACCCGCAGAAGCGCCATCGGGACATTTTGGTGCAAGGCCCTCCGGACAGATGATCGTCGGATCATTGGAAGGGCAGGGGTTTGCCGAGTTGTCCACTAACTCTTGCTCGCAGGACGCGGTCACAATCATGAAAGCGACCGCGCAAAAGAGATATATCAGTTTCTTCATGGTCTTCTTAGTTAAGGAATTCATCAAAAGTCAGCGAGAGATAGTATTGCTGGCCGACGAACGGACCGCCGAGGTTTGTCCTGTAGTCAGGGCCGGCGATGTTGGTACCACCAAGTTTGACGATGGTCTTGATAGACGGAACCTTGTAGCTGACTTGTGCATCGACGACGCCAAATGCTGGAACGTTCCACTCACCAAAGTCGGACTGCCAGAGGAATTCCTGTTGCCATCTAAAGTTAACGTTAAATCCGAGGTTGGGCGTCACCTTCCGGTTGCTAAGGCCGATGCTGAATTTGTTTTCTGGTGTGTTGAAACCCGCGCGAAACTCGCTGTTTTCGTCAGCGTTGTCATCAAAGGTCGCGTACGAATACGATCCATTTACTGCGAAATGGCGTGGCAGGTTATAGGTGAAGCCGACACCTATGCCAAATGACGTAACATTTTCCTCGGCGTTAAGGTACGGCGTATAGATTGTTCCGGCCGGCACTACGTTCCCGTGATGAGTGGTCGGTTCGCGGAGGACAAAGTGTTCGCTGCCGATGAAGTCCTGGTACGATGTGTAGTAACCGTTAACGTCGAGGAACAATGTCGTTCCAAAAATCGCCTTGTACCCCAATTCAAACGCCCGCAATTGTTCGGGTTTGATATAGGGGATGTTGACTTGCTGAAGGATGGATGCGGGGGCGCCCTGTGGGGTACCGGAAGCGAGGGATCCTCCTGCCGCAAGAAAATCGTTGTAGGATGCCAGCGTGTAGGCACCTCCTTCGTGCAGCCCATACCGTGCAGCGTTGTCGCGGGCGCTGCCGAGTAGTGTGTTGATGCCTGCCGGGAAGTAGATATACTGCGCCTGCGTATCAGGGTTCCGGAAACCGGTCTGGAACGAAGCGCGGATGTTGTGCGTCTCGTTGAATGTATATACCGCCGAGATCCGTGGAGTAATCCGGCCTTCAAAGTTTGAGTTCTTGTCGTAGCGCAGGGAGCCTGTCAACTTCAGCGCGTCCGCCAGCGTTTTTGAGAGCTGGGTGTAAACTCCGAATTCGTCGATGTTGATTCGTTCAAAATTTGTCCCGTCCTCCGGTGCTTCATTAAAAATTGTTCCCTCCGAGAACAGTGAGTACCGTCGAATATTCCCTCCGACCTGGACTTCTGCAAAGCTGATTTTGTCGGCGAAGTTGTAGTTGAATTCACCGTGATATAACCGGGAGTTGTCAATGAATTTTGCTCCCGCGGGTGTCCGTTGGAAGTAGTCACTGCGTACTGAGCTCACGAGTTGCCGGAACTCGGCGGAGTTGACATCAGGCCGCCCGGCATCTGCCTGTGCCCGCGCGGCCTGATGTGCAGCATACTCATTGGCGGCGGGTACACCCGGAATGTAACCCTGCATGGCGAGCACAAAGGTCTGCCCATAGGTGGGTGCCCATTCCGCAGCTGTAGGACTGATCCGTTCATTTACGATTCCGCCGAGGGCCGCCATGTTATAGGAGTCGCCGGCGTCGGTGGCGGTGACGTATCCCCGTACGAAGAAGTTGTTGGATTTAAGTTCCACCTTATGGAATTGCTGCGTGAAGTCCCGCAGCGCGTACTTCTGGGAGCCCTGGTAGACGGAACTTCCTCCGCCGTAGCGATAGTTGTAGAGCACCTCGAGTTTCTCGGTGAGGCGGTAGTGTAGCGCCACGTCGCCTCGCGTGCTCTCAGCAGGATAGCTATCGATGAGGTCTTCTTCTTTCCATCCCGTTCTCCGCAGGTCGAAGGGTCCGATGCTGGGTACAGGCACAGTGAAGTTGATGCGGCTCTCATCGCCGTAGAGGTTTACGCCGTCAAAGTTCGGCTGTCCCACGAGGCTGACGGCTGATTCGGGGCGATGTACGTCGGTCGTGTAATCATTCGATCGCCAGTCTTCCGCCCGAAGCATGGAGAAATTGACCTTGAAAGCAAACTTATTGTTATACGCGCGTGCATAGCGCAGACCGACATTGAACAATGGATGAGATTCGCCCTGTGCGTCGGAAGTGGTTATTCCACCCTTCAGTTGTGCACTGAGACCCTGGAATTCGAACGGGCTCTTGCTGTTCATCAACAGCGCCCCGTTAAAGGCATTGGGCCCGTAAAGGGCGGACGCTGTACCCGGAAGCAATTCCATGCTTTCGATGTCGAGTTCACCAATCCCAACGATGTTGCCCGTCGGAAAATTAAGGAGTGGCGCCTGTGTGTCGATGCCGTCGATCATTTGCACGAACCTGACGTTGTTAATGGTCGCGAATCCACGCGTATTGACCTGCGGGAAGTTCAGGCTGCTCGATGTCATCTGGACGCCCTTGATATTCGCGAGCGCATCGTAAAATTCCGGAGCAGCAGTCTGCTGGATTGCCAACAGGTCGATTTTCTCAACGGTGACGGGTGACTGAAGAATGCTTTCTTCAACGCGGGAAGCCGCCACAACGATCTCATCTCCCATGATTGTCTGCTCCACGAGAGTGACCTCCAGGCCAGTGGTGTTAGCGTTGGTTATCTCGATCTCTTGCGAAGCAAAACCAATAAAGGAAAAGATGAGGGTAAAAGGCGGTGATTGATTTACCGATAGACTGAAATTCCCCTCTACGTCAGAGATCGTTCCAACGACAAGGCCTTTCACACGAATATTCACGCCAGCGAGCGTCTCACCCGAGCCATCCTTCACTATTCCAGAAATGGAAGTCTGCGCAAAACAAATCGAGGTTATCAAAAAGCTTAGCGCAATTGATAACCCCGCATGCCTGTAGAGTTTGTTCATATCGATTAGTTAGTTGTTGCGGATTACATGGGCTTGTTACCAGGTACTGACTAAAAATACGAATCTTTTTGTATAAAATAAGGGAAATCAGCTTAAAAAAACGTTTGCATTGATCATCCGTTTTCCTTTCGCAAATGCTCCACCAACCGTTCGCATAGGGCATTCGTTTCATTTGCCATAACTTCATCGCCGGTCGAGTTCAGGATACTTTGAGCGATTCCTCCGAGGCAGTCTATATAGAAGCGCTTCATTTCATCGACTGGCATATCCTTAGACCAAAGGTCAATGCGCAAG
>JBIQJZ010000326.1:0-2850 GCA_044507115.1 Flammeovirgaceae bacterium
GTAAATCCTCTCGCGAGACGGATTGCCGACATCGTGGCTTCAGTGCCCGAGTTGACCATCCTGACTTTCTCGATCGATGGGACCATCGCGCAGATCAGCTCTGCCATCTCGACTTCACGCGCAGTAGGTGCACCAAACGAGGGTGAATCCGACAACGCTTTCCTGACCGCCTCCTCTACTCCTTCGTGAGCGTGCCCCAGGATCATGGGACCCCAGGAGTTGATCATGTCGACATACTCATTTCCGTCTTCATCATAGAGGAACGGTCCGCGAGCTTTGCGGATAAACAATGGGGTTCCTCCTACCGCCCGGAACGCACGCACCGGTGAATTCACTCCTCCGGGAATAAACTTCTGCGCTTTCTCAAAAAGGCTTTTGCTTCGATTATCTTGCTTCATAACATGGTTGCTTGACGCGCCAATCCGCGTCAGTCGTTATCATAAAATACTTGAACAGAACTACTTTGTCTCCACAAGTGTCAGGACGCCACCCCGGAATCGGACGAAAGGAACAACCTGGTTGTCGCGGGTGAACTGATATCGGAAACCCTGGAACAGATGGCCGGGAACAAAGTCCGTATTGTTCAACGCATCCTGGAAATACACCCCGTTCTTCTGAAGTTGGGTTCCAAAGAACAACATCATCTCGTATCCCCTCAGCGCAAGGTTCGTAGCAACCTTGCCGTATTGCCTGAGATAAAGTTCGTTGAAACGCTTGCGACGCGGATTGTCGAGGGCGACAAAATTCGGTGCGAAGAAGTTCACACCCAGATGCTGGTACTTCTCAAAGGCAACTGCTGTATCATCGATCCAGTTCTCGGATCCGACCACCATCACCGAGTCGCCACGTGTCTCCACGGCGCTGATCACTTTGGTATAGATCAGGGGGTCGTCGGTTGCGACGAAGATACTTCCGATACTATCTTTCTTTAATGTGAACTCGGAAGGAAACTTAAACTCATCGAACTCCGTAGGTGTGGCTAGTATCTTAATGATATCCGCTGCATCTTCCTTTTGGAATGCTTGGTTGATTACAATCTGAAGGCCGCGTTCCCGCGCTTTCTCTACAAAACTTGCCGCCAGAATAGAGTCCTTGGTGCTCATACCGGAGAACACCACACACACCGGTTTCCGGGAGCGCTCCGCAACGTATTCGGCTGCCTTCCTACCTAATGTCTCCGATGAGGGCTGAAACATATACGCATAGGGATTGCTGCCAATCAACTCCGTGTTGTTGGAAAAAGGGTTGACAACATTCACCTGGTTATTCAATGAGAACTGCTGGACGAGCTCATTTTCGTTAGGATAGAGGGGCCCGATAACCAGATCGGCATTCTTAAATTCCTCGGTCTGAAGCAACCTCCGGAGGTTGTCAAGACCCGGTTGAGTGTCATAGGCGCGCAGGCTGACCGGCGTTCCACGCTTGTTCAGCGAGTCGAGGGCAAGCCGGATTCCTTCATAAAAATCCAGCACAATCTGATTGCGTTTCTTTCCAGGGCTCGGGTCCAATTCGTTCAGCATGAACGGGAGCAGCACCGCTACGGCATAGCGATCTTTGTGGAATGTCTTTGGTGCCTCGGGGATAAAGTCCGAGCGTTCGAATCTGAACTGCTCGACCAGCTTCTCCAGCAATTGCTTGTCTTCCGGATCAGAAAGGTCGTCCGCGAGTTCACGAGCGAGTATCTTCGCGATGACTTCGTCTTTTGGGTACTCCTCATTCAACATGCGAAGCGTCTCCTTATCCTTAATCGCAGACAGACGTTGGTGTTTGACGCCTTCGATCGACTCCGTCATCCGCTTGTTCTGAATTGCATTGAGGACTTTCACCCCTTGAAAGTAATCGGCGTCATCCAGATATATCTGTGCGAGCCAAAGATTCACTTCATCGAGTTTGTCCCACTTCGGGTGCACCGTGCGAATCTGGAGGAACATATCCTTGGCAACAGTGCGATAGCCCTGCCGGTAAGCGGATAGCGCGTAGTAATACGACGCATACGCTGAATAAGGATTATTCTGGTCGTAGGCTATCAACGGTTTGAAGGTCTCCATGGCAAGGTTGTACTTGCCTTGGCGAAAGAGATCTTTCCCGTTCTGATATTGTCGCGAGTAATCAGCCTGGCTCCACCCGGCGATCGACACCAGAAAAAGTGCGACGGAAAATATCAATCTTTTCATCATATGATTTCGTCTATTCCCATTCAATGGTTGCGGGAGGTTTTGAACTGATGTCATACACGACCCGGTTCACGCCTTTGACCCGGTTGATGATATCGTTTGAGACCTCCGCGAGGAACTCGTATGGCAGGTGTGCCCAGTCGGCGGTCATGCCATCGGTACTCGTCACCGCCCGAAGGCTTACAACGCGCTCATAGGTGCGCTCATCTCCCATTACGCCAACAGACTGCAACGGGGTCAGGATGGCGCCAGCCTGCCACACCTGGTCATACAGGCCGTATTTTCTCAGGCCGCTGATAAAAATATGATCGACTTCCTGAAGGATTCCGACCTTATCAGCGGTTACTTCTCCTAAAATCCGGATACCAAGCCCCGGCCCCGGGAACGGATGACGTCCCAATATAGCAGGATCGATACTTAAGGCTTTTCCCACTACCCGCACTTCATCTTTAAACAGCGTATTTAGCGGCTCAACGACCTTTAGCTTCATCTTTTCCGGAAGTCCTCCCACGTTGTGATGGGATTTGATCGTCGCGGACGGTCCTTTGACGCTTACGGACTCGATGACATCGGGATAGATGGTCCCTTGTCCCAGCCACTTGACACCCTCAATGGCGTGTGCTTCGACATCGAACACGTCGATAAACGTCTTCCCAATCGCTTTGCGCTTCGCCTC
>JBIQJZ010000049.1:0-19545 GCA_044507115.1 Flammeovirgaceae bacterium
AACCGGAATAATTACAGGTTTGAACTTGCCGTAAACTCGTTCTTTTGCGTAACTTACTAGTACACCTGGAGAAAAAGCCCAGCTGAACAGATTGTTATCCCCGGTCTGGACAGCTTTTCATCAGCGAACGGATATCAAGCGCAGATTGCCTATGAAAAAGCTATTTCCTCTCCGATCCTATTTTGTCAGGGCCAAAGTTTTCGGTTTTATCGTAATTGTCATTGTTCTCGTTCTTTTCGCCTACAAGGTGATCAACTACCTGAAGTTTTAGCATACTTTCGTACAGTAGCAGTGTGAACGGGCACATGATCAGAATCAACCGGCATTAAGACGTCCTCTAACACTGACGCGCATCATGCCGATGGAGACTCGCATAAAAACCCGACTTCTGCACAATTTTCCATTGCCTTAGATAGTTTAAAAAGCATGGTCTTACGAATCACATTTTTCGTCGCCTTCGCGCTGATTGCTATCGATTCCGAGGCACAACTGCGGAAGAAAAAACAGGCGGATCGAACCGACCCAACCACTCAGCAGCCGACATCCCTGAATCCATCCTCCGCACCACAGAAGCAGTACACACCGAAATCCTCGCGGCAGGCAAGCAAGGGTCCAACGTACGGGCTGGAGCAGGCCTATTACGAGCGGGTTGAGGCAGTAGCCAAGGAACGCAGAAAGGCCGAGAAGCTCCTGTTGAAACCCCAGTATTCCGATCCTATGTACTTCGGACATAAGCGTCCGCCAAAGAAGCGCAAGCCCTCGAAAATGAAATACTGTAAGGAATGCGGCATTCGTCACTAGTATTCCTCCCAGGTTTTTCCTGAAAATTTTCCGATCAAAAAAAAAGTCGACTGAAATCTGGCGGCCGATGCTTACCTTGCGGCCATGGTGTCGCTTGTTTCCCGATCTGATCATGGAGCTCCGAGTCCTGCTGTGCGAGCAGCGACGCCAATTGCCCGTCCCAACGGCACAGATGGTTTTTCTGCTTCTCACTATACGTCGACGCAGAAAAAAGGCGCGAGGTTTCTTTTCGCAAACAACCGTAAAGTTTAAACATAGATGAGCCAATTACTTCACTGCGTCTTCCCCGCGGAAGATGCAATCCCACCTCAATTCCGAATCGAACAGGCTATTGCTCAGAGAGAGTATCTGATCAACGGTGAACTGAAGATATGGAATGGCAACTTGAATCCCGTTATGAGCCCGGTTTGCGTGCGCGAAGGGGATCAGTTTACACAACAAGTTATCGGGCACACGCCTCTGCTTACAACAAAAGAGTCGCTGGAAGCGCTCGACGCCGCAGTAAAAGCTTATGATCTCGGACACGGCCTATGGCCAACCATGAGCGTGACGCAGCGCATCGAACATGTGGAGAACTTTCTGCACGCCATGCGCCAGAAACGTGATGAAGTGGTCAAGCTGCTCATGTGGGAGATTGGAAAATCATTAAAGGATTCGGAAAAGGAATTTGACCGCACGGCGGACTATATCGTTGACACGATAAAGGCGTTAAAAGATCTCGACAGGAATTCCGCGAAGCTTATCGAAGACCAGGGCTTTATGGCACAGATACGGCGTGTTCCCCTCGGCGTAGCATTGTGTATGGGCCCTTACAACTATCCGCTGAACGAAACCTTCACAACCCTGTTTCCAGCATTGATCATGGGGAACACGGTTGTTTTCAAGCCGGCAAAATATGGTGTGCTTCTGATCCGTCCGCTGCTGGAAGCCTTCCGCGACAGTTTCCCTCCGGGTGTAATAAATATCATTTACGGGCGCGGACGCGAAACCGTTGGCGCGTTGATGGAGTCTGGAAAAGTCGATGTATTCGCATTTATCGGAACAAACAAGGGTGCGAATGATCTCAAGAAATTACACCCGAAACCTCATCGGCTCAAAGCGATCCTGGGCCTCGATGCAAAAAATCCCGCAATCGTCCTTCCGGATGCCGATATCGACAACGCGGTGAATGAATGCCTCGCCGGTTCATTGTCCTTCAACGGGCAACGATGCACCGCACTCAAATTGTTGTTCGTTCATACAGACATCATCGATTCCTTTATCGAGAAATTCAACGCAAAGGTCCGCGCGTTAAAGCCCGGTGTACCCTGGGAAAACGGCGTTGGCCTGACTCCTCTTCCAGAGCCCGGCAAGGTAGATTATCTCAAAGGACTCGTCGAGGACGCCAAGTCCCACGGTGCGCGGATCGTCAATGAGAACGGAGGCGAAGCGCTTGAGACATTCTTTTACCCTGCTGTTCTCTATCCGGTCAACGACAAGATGAAGGTGTACTACGAAGAACAATTCGGCCCTGTAATCCCCATCGTGCCGTTCTCCGATGACAGTGAAGCCATCCGGTATGTTGTCAATTCCAACTTCGGCCAGCAGGTAAGTATCTTCGGAACGGATTCACAACGGGTAGCGCGATTGTTGGATGCCTTCGTCAATCAGGTCGGCAGGATCAACATCAACACACAGGCTCAACGCGGGCCCGACTCCTTCCCGTTCAATGGTCGCAAAGACTCCGCGGAAGGTACATTGTCGGTATCCGACGCATTGCGAGTGTTCTCCATCCGCACGCTTGTAGCCACCCGTGATACCGAATCGAACAAGCAGATGATCGCAAACATCATACGCAACCGCGAGTCGGCATTCTTGAGTACAGACTATATATTCTGATCTGATTCAGTCCACGGTCGACAGTCCACAGTAAAATAAGAACTGTCGACCGCGGACATCACATCACGCCATCTTTCGTACGATACCTTTTTGAGGATGGATCTTTACCTCGAAGAACTGAGTAATGAACGCATTCATCCGGTTGTCAACCATCAACACCGGACTATCAGAGGGATAAAACACAGTCAGATCTAGTACGGCCCGCAGAAAGTTGTGGTGCTGGCAGAATGATTTACACCAATCTTTGAACCAGGCAGTCCATTCAGACTGATACCGGACGTACGGGTCTTTTCCGTCAAACCCAAACGTCAGCTGGTTATCGCCGTAGTGCTTGTACCTAAATACGCCCATCAGGTTGACGTAGAAATCGTGCAAGTGCCGGAAGTCGGAATCTCTGTGCTCTTGAATTTTCAGCGCCATATCATCCATCATCCCGAGCGGGTTGCACCGCAGAAGGTACTCGACTTTGACGTAGTCAACGAGATATTGAAGAAGGGATGATTCGAGGGACAGCTGTGCCTCCTCCAGAACGTAATTCTTGTCTAACGGAAAGAATTTGCGAAGCACTCGACAATTGGTTTGCCAAAAATAGCAAAAAAGCCTTCCAGTCGCAAAATTACCTCAGGAAACGCCTTTAGAATTCATCAGCGCTGGCGGCTTCAAATGACTTCGCGTACCGCTCGGGAACAGATCCGTTCAGCATCGCGCCGGTCGGCACCGAAGGGTATATCTCTTCGAGCGTTCTCACCTCGTTCATAAAGACGCGTCGATAGATCTGGTGGCGATTGAGCTTTCTCGGATGGTCGAGTCCCGCGGCAGCAATCAATTCGACGAAACTCTCGACCGTGTGCTTGTGATAATTCGCCACGCGCACCTTTTTGTCATCAACCACTAGCCCCTTCGTTAATTGTGGGTCTTGAGTAGCCACTCCGGTCGGACACGTATTCTTATTGCATTCGAGCGCTTGTATACAGCCCAATGCCATCATCATGGCGCGGGCGCTGTAGCAAATATCGGCGCCGAGGGCGATCGCCCGTACCATCTGGAATCCGGTCAGGATCTTTCCCGACGCACAAATGGTGATATGCTGACGGATATTAAACCCGCGCAGCATGTTGTCGACGAACGCTAACCCTTCGAGTAATGGCATGCCGACAAAATTTGAAAACTCCGGGGGCGCAGCTCCGGTACCGCCTTCACCGCCATCCACCGAAATAAAATCGGGGTAGCAATCGAGCTCGACCATCGCCTTGCATATCGATATAAATTCGCTCTTTCTCCCCACGCATAATTTGAACCCAACCGGCTTTCCATCGGACAATTCCCGCATGGTTTGTATGAACTGAATCAACTCCCGCGGAGTTGCAAAGGCGCTGTGAAACGGCGGCGAAAAAACAGTTGTTCCAGCTTTTACGCCGCGGATAGCTGCGATCTCAGGTGTATTCTTTTTTCCGGGAAGGATACCGCCGTGGCCAGGCTTCGCACCCTGCGATATCTTGAGCTCGATCATCTTAACCTCCGGTCGCGATGCGTTTTTACGGAATGCGTCCGGTGAGAAGTTGCCACTCTCGTCACGCGCTCCAAAATATCCCGTTCCGATTTGCCAGATCAGATCACCTCCATATTTCGTGTGGTGCGGGCTGATGCCACCCTCACCTGTGTTGTGTGCAAATTTTCCGATTGCAGCACCTGCGTTTAGCGCCTCCACAGCATTTGAACTAAGTGAACCAAAGCTCATCGCAGAAACATTCAGGATGCTCGCGCTGTAAGGCTGGCGACAATCCTTGTTACCAACCGTCACGCGCGGATGATGTTCCACATTCTGAAAATCGATCGGGACGATGGCATGGCTCATCCACTCATAACCCTCTGCATACACGTTGAGCTGCGTTCCAAACGGAGTTGTGTCCACCTGCTTCTTCGCCCGTTGGTAGATCACTGAACGGTCAATCCGGTTGACCGGCGCGCCGTCCGTATCCGATTCCACGAAATACTGTTGGATCTTCGGTCGAAGGTCTTCGAAAACATATCGCAGCCTCCCAAAGAGAGGAAAGTTCCGCTTCAGCGATTGCTTAGTCTGGACCATATCCACAATTCCCATGTAGATAAGTGGACCGACAACTAGAAACAGAAATAAAGCTGCGGGTTGAAAGTAGGCCCAAACCAGAATCGCCAGTGCAACGACTACGCTGGTTCTTACAAAAAGTCTTCTCATGGTGAGGTTCGTTAGGACAAATATACAAAAAGGGGGGATTTAGTGAGTGGTGAGTAGTGAGTAGTGAGTGGTGAGTGGTGAGTAGTGAGTAGTGAGTGTTGCCTGCGACCCAGCGTTTTCCGCATTGATCTGATCGTGCATGGATTTATGGGCTGTGTCGAATTAGGTAGCGCCTTCCAGAAGCTACGAATTCCGGTCATCGACAGCAAACGCTTTACCGCCAGATTTTAAGCAAAGGTGAATCCCTGTAGGCAGCACGGACCACTCACCACTCACCACTCACTACTCACCACTCACCACTCACCACTCACCACTCACTAATTATACCTCACAAACCCCGGCGCGCGCACAAATCCAGCGCTGTACTTCACCCGAAGGTTTCCGGTCAGGCGGATGTTCAGGGAGCTTATGTCTTCCACCGTCCGCGGGAAGTAGACGAATCGAAGTTCGATGGTGCCGAAGATGAGGTTTTCATTGCGCGTGCGGATACCGCCGCCTAATCCAAAGTAGGGCTTGTCGTGGAAGATGCTCTGATCGTCGCCTGCGATAAGCGCCATTTCTCCGAAAGCGAATGGCGCGAAACGAAATCCGAGAAGATGCCATGGTGAAAACGCAACTGTTTCACTCTGGATATGAACCCGCTTCGTTCCCCAAAGGCTGTCTGCACGAAAGTACTGTAGGCCGAACTCATCGTTGATGTCAAGTGGAGGTGAAGCGCGCTGGCGGCGCACACGCGTGTAGTCCGCGCGAACCGACTGACGAAAGAGGAACTGTCCTTTCGGAATAAGTCTGCTAAGCAGAGACCCCGACACCATAAACGTCGCATCCTCCAGGTTGCCGTCATTCAGAAAGCCCCCCGATCGCACGCCGACCGTGTAGAACTCACCCACCCGACTGACAACGGATTTCTCCGCCTCGAAACCCAGGTACGTTCTCTCTAATCCCATCAATCGCGTCCATCCACTTGTAAGTGAAAGCGTGTGTCCATAGGGGACGTCTTCCGTACGTCCGAAGCCGTAGATGTATTGCGCAGTATAAAAATCCTGGTTGAAGAACGTCAGTGAAGCCAGTACAAAACTCTGATCGCTGTAGAGTAGTCTCGCCTGCTCCCGGCTTTGCCGCGGCACGCGTGTAAAGTATTGATCGAATCCTCTTACTGCAAAGAAGTGACGACTTCGGTCATTATTGCTATTCGCACCGATGTTATATCCGATCCAAAAATCGTTAATGACATACCGGTAATCGCGAAAGAGTGAGTCATGTACATTGAAGTAATTCCGCGACCAGTTCCTACTAAGTTCCAACCCTCCTGCATACCGCGTATAGGGAGAAACAAGGGGGCGGTCGAGTTTGAGGTAAAATGCACTCTCCTCTTCCTCGCCATAGCTGCTGGCGTTGTCGAGTTGCGTATACCCGACCGTAGCGTTGATGAACGTACCTGCAATGCTGTTCTTTCGGTAAAGAAACTCATAGAGAACATCCGGATTCCGATCGGGCTCAATCAGTCCGTTGAACTCAAGGCGCTGTCCCCATCCCGCAAGGTTGGCATCATAAAGCCGGAGCCGGACCTTCGACGGGTTCGCGGGATTTACCGTGCCACCGATACTGAAGACGTCACGGGTGAGAACAACGAGGTCTACCGAATCCGATTTTTCGCTAACAGGTACTACATATATTTTCGCATCCAGGAGGAATGACAGATCACGGAGATAACGCTCGTTATCTGCCAGCTTATAAGGGTTTAGTAGTTGTCCTTCGCGAATAAACAGGTTATCGCGAATAACCCATTCCTTCGTTGCCCCGTGAAGTTTGTTACCCAGCCGCGTGATCGTATTGCGGATGTTCTTCGTAGTATCATAAACCGTTTGCTGAAAGTCGATCTGGCGGATGTTGATCTCTCGGATGACCTTTCCCCGATAAGGGCTGAATGCGGCCTCGCTCTTCACTGCTGCCATTGGATCCGCGGGCTGTTTTCGCGTCAGCGACTTCATGATCCTTTGGGTCAGGTTGCTGTCCTTGATGTTGGCTATGATACCTGTTTTCACGGTATCAGACCTGGTGGAGTCCTTTTTCTGTTGCGCAAAAAGCATCCCTGGTATCAGGAAGACACAGAGCAGGACGGGCATGAGCAAACAAATTCGCATCCTGTTACGCTTAAAATTGCTGTACCTGCTACGGTTTTCGATTGGTGAGATAGACGCCAACGAAGATCGCTGCCATACCTGCGAAATGTCCTGCAAAAAGTCGTTCACCGTCGAACAGTCCCCAGAAAATGGCTACCACGGGTATGAGGTAGGTTACAGAGCTCGTATAAAGGGGCGAACTGATCTTCACCAATTTGTTAAACAACATTGTCCCCAGTGCAGTACTCATAAACCCCAGCAACACCAAGTAGCCGAACGCTTCCCAGGCGCCCGGGTGCTGCGCCATCTTCTCAGTAAACGACGTGAAGGTGAGCAGGTATATGACGGCAGGAGGTCCGATAAGCATTAGTGAGACACTCGTGATGGTCAACGCCTTCAAATCTGTTATCCGGAACTTGATGAAGTTGAGGTTCGTCGAATACAATATACAGGCAATGATGACAAACACTCCAAAATAGTTAATACCAGTGACGTCCCCATTTGTGTCAGCAAGAATGAGCATGACAGTTCCGCCGAGTCCGAGAACTATTCCGGCAACAGACTCGCGACGAAAAGGCCGTGCAAAGACCAGCACCCCGATGAGCAACGTGCAGATAGGTGTGAAGCTGTTAATAATGCCGGTTACGGAACTGCTTAGTTGCGTCTGCGCGATCGCGAATAAGAACGCCGGAAAGAAGATACCCATCAATCCCGAAAGAAAAAGCTGTCCGTAGTGCCTTGATTCCAACCCTCGAAGCCTGGTCAACGCTAGCGGAAGCAGAAACAGCGACGCCACCGCTATTCGGATAGAGCCAAGTTCCCACGGGGAGAAGACCTCGAGACCTCGCTTCATGAGTATGAACGATGTGCCCCACATTAGTGCCAGGACCACCAGTAGGATCAGCGCCCTGAGATTACTGTTTGGGGAAGACTGCATGAATGAGCTATTTGCCGCAGCAAAGATTGGTAAACGATCGAAGAATTAAAATCTAGGCAGTAAGTTTCAGCGCCTCAGCGAGTCCGTCTGCGTAGGTATCCTGTACTTCACTGAGAATTTCCAAAACCTGTTCCAAGTCATCGGCTTCGACCAGACGCGCACGAAAAGGTTTAAAGTCAGGGATCGCCTTGAAGTAGTTCGTGTAGTGGCGCCGCATCTCGAAGATGCCAGTCCGATCGCCTTTCCAGCGAACAGAGAATTCCAGGTGTTTCCTCGCCACGCGAACACGTTCAGCGACGGATGGTGCCGCAGGACGCAAGCCCGTGTCGAGAAAGGTTTTGATCTCGTTGAATATCCATGGGTAGCCGATCGCAGCTCTGCCGATCATCACGCCGTCAACGCCGTAGCGGTTTTTGTATTCCACTGCCTTGTGTGGAGAGTCGATATCGCCATTGCCGAAGATGGGGATGGTCATGCGCGGATTTTCCTTGATCCTGGCAATCAACGTCCAGTCAGCCTCCCCCTTATACATCTGAACGCGGGTCCGACCGTGAACCGTCAGTGCCTGAATACCGATATCCTGGAGGCGCTCGGCAGCTTCAACGACATTTTTTGTATTGTCATCCCATCCCAGCCGCGTCTTGACAGTCACGGGAAGGTGAGTCGATTTCACTATCTCTGCTGTCATGCGTACCATCTTCGGAATGTCCTGCAGCAGGGCGGCACCTGCCCCGCGGCAGGCCACAGCCTTTACCGGACACCCATAGTTAATATCAATAAGGTCGGGATTCACTTCGGTCGCAATCCGTGCGGATTCAACCATGCTCGATATCTCGCCGCCGAACAGCTGGATACCTATCGGTCGCTCGTACTCAAAGATGTCGAGTTTCTGCCGGCTTTTTGCCGCATCGCGGATTAGTCCCTCCGACGAAATGAACTCTGTATACATCAAGTCGGCGCCTGCTTCTTTACAGACTGCGCGAAACGGCGGATCGCTGACGTCCTCCATCGGAGCCAGCAGAAGCGGGAATTCGCCAAGCTGTATGTTTCCAATCGTTACCATAAGCCAACTAAAGCGCTATTGGGCATTAAAAGCTGGGTGCCTTGTGTATATTTGTCTGCAAAGTTAACGTATTTCCGGCAGATGTTGGACTCTCGACCTGGTGCCTCTACCGATAAACCCCCGGTACTAAACCTTATCGTCATCCTATTGATGGTCGGCTTGGGGTTCGTAATTGTCGGACCCATCGTCGGCTACCTGCTCGCAATGCCGTTTTACAACGGCGATGTTGACCTCCTGGAGGCCATTGGCACTTCGCAATTCAGCGAGGACATCAAACTGCCGTTCTATATTATACAAGGTGCAGCGACAGTCTTCGGCCTCATTCTCACTCCGATGGTGTATCTGGCTACACGTCGCAGAAAACTCGGAGACCTTTTTTCGAGCGAACCCATAGGCCTGCTCCCGATTCTCGTCACCGGCTTTGTGGTGATAGCGTTCATGGGAATCAACTCCGTGTTCATTGAATGGAACGCCAACGTAAACTTTCCGGATTTTGCCAAAGGATTTGAGCGGTGGGCACGCGAGCGGGAAGACGCCCTTGCCGAACTTACGCAATTCCTGACGCAACTCAACAGCGTAGGGGAACTGCTTATGGCATTGTTGGTGATCGCCATCTTTCCCGCCATCGGCGAGGAGATTGTGTTTCGAGGATTAATCCAGAACGAGTTGCGTCGGGGAACGGGCAATCCGCATGTCGCCATATGGTTTGCAGCGTTCCTCTTCAGCGCTATTCACTTCCAGTTCTTTGGTTTCGTACCGCGGCTTCTCCTTGGGGCACTCTTCGGATACTTGTACTACTGGTCCGGCAATCTTACGCTCGCAATCATCGCTCATTTTGTAAATAACGGCGTCTCGGTGGTCGCGCTCTACTTTTATCAGCGTGGTGCATTCGACTATGATATTGAGAATCCGGAGTCAATGCCGCTGAACGTCGTAGTCACGAGCGCGATAGTAACGGTCGGCCTATTGTACTATTTTCGCAAATACTACCAGGATCGAAAAATCGCAATCCCTTGACAGTTCGCAAGTATAACAATCTGACGCAGCGGCTCATCACCGGCATTCTGGGTTCCGCGGGAATCATCGCAGGGGTGTCGTATGGCGAATGGACGTACTTCGCCATCTTCTTCATTATCTGCCTCTTCGCGCTACTGGAGTTCTACAACCTTGTTGGCCTCGATGGCCTCGCGCCACAAAAGGCTTACGGAACTGCATGCGGTATTGTCATTTTCTGCCTCTCTTTCCTGATCGAAGGAAAAATTCAGATCGATGGAAAGATACTCTCGTCCGAGTTTTACTTATTAGTCTTCCCGCTCATCTCGTGTGTCTACATGATCAAGCTCTATAAGAAATTCGAAAGAAAACCGTTTACCAACATCGCGTTCACTTTCCTTGGACTTATTTACATCGCAATGCCATTCGTACTGTTGAATGTGATCGCGTTTGAGGATGGCGTCTACAACTATCAAATTATCCTCGGATCATTGCTCATCTTATGGGCAAGTGACACCGGCGCATACTTCGCAGGTACATTCTTTGGACGCAGAAAACTGTTCGAAAGAATTTCTCCGAAGAAATCATGGGAAGGCTTTATCGGTGGTGCGCTTCTCGCGATGACTTTTGCGTTTCTTTCGTCGCGTTTCATGCATTCACTTGAATTCCATCAGTGGATGATTGTCGGCGTGATTATCATTGTCGGAGGAACATTTGGCGATCTTATTGAATCGCTGCTTAAGCGAAGTATGGAAATAAAAGACTCCGGGCAATCTCTCCCAGGACATGGCGGCTTCCTCGACCGCTTTGACGGATTGTTGATTTCCGCACCTTTCATCGCTGCCTACCTCAAGGTTTTTTGACTTTCGACTCCGGCAAGCTTGCTCCACGTGACTTTCAGTTTACAATTCTATAGTCACCGATTCCCTCTTACACATTTTATGTGTACTTCCAAATCCTGATTCAAAACTAGCGTTACACACCCCGAGGTCCACCATTCACCTTTTTCCTTATCTTTGCGGCTGTAATCTTCTGTTATGGAATACATCGAACCTGCTCCCCTGAAAGATCGCGAGAATCCGTTTGAGGCCATGATGTCGCGTTTTAAGGTTGCTTCTGAAATTCTCGGACTCGAGGAAGAAATCTATAACGTCTTGAAAAATCCGACGCGGCAAGTGATCGTATCACTACCGGTAACGATGGATGATGGAGCGATTCGGGTTTTCGAAGGATACCGCGTTATTCACTCGAATATTCTCGGACCATCAAAAGGTGGTATTCGGTTCGACCCGGGTGTGAACCTGGACGAAGTAAAAGCACTGGCAGCGTGGATGACATGGAAGTGTGCCGTTGTAGATATTCCCTACGGAGGTGCAAAAGGCGGTGTCGCCTGCAACCCGCTGGAAATGTCGGCCGGTGAAATCGAACGACTCATGCGAGCATATACGCTGGCGATGGTAGAAGTATTCGGGCCCGATAAAGATATTCCTGCTCCGGATATGGGTACCGGGCCGCGCGAGATGGCTTGGTTGATGGACCAGTATTCCCGTATGCAGGGCATGACGGTCAACTCTGTTGTTACCGGCAAGCCACTCGTACTTGGAGGCTCACTAGGACGAACTGAAGCCACGGGACGCGGTGTAATGGTCACTGCGATGGCAGCCATGGAAAAATTGAAGATCAATCCGTATAAAGCAACGTGTGCCGTGCAGGGCTTCGGCAATGTTGGATCTTCCGCAGCACGCCTGCTTAGCGAACGCGGGCTCATCATTCAAGCGATCAGCGATATCTCCGGTGCGTACTACAATGAGAAAGGCATCGACATACCAGCAGCACTGCAATACCGCGAGCAAAACAAAGGTTCCCTGATGGGGTTCGGCGGAGCAGAAAAGATCACCAATGAAGACCTGCTCACCTGTGGGGTAGATCTCCTCGTGCCGGCAGCAACAGAAGATGTTATTCGCGGTGGCAACGCCGCCGATATCAAAGCTCGGCTCATCGTGGAAGGCGCCAATGGGCCAACTTCCTCCAAAGCGGATAATATCCTCAATGAAAAGGGGATCGTTGTGGTGCCTGACATCCTTGCAAATGCGGGTGGTGTCACAGTGTCCTATTTTGAATGGGTGCAGAATCGCCTCGGCTACAAATGGACCGCCGATCGGGTGAACCGCCGCTCGGACAGGATCATGAAGGACGCTTTTACTAATGTTTACAATACAGCTACTAAGTACAACGTCTCGATGCGCATCGCTGCATATATTGTCGCGATCGACAAGGTCGCCAAGACGTACAAGTACCGCGGAGGCTATTGATCAACTCCGCCTGGTTCAGTTCCGGATTACCTCTGAATGATGTAACTTGCCACACAAGGGCGTAATCCAGCCCGATATTTTAGCTATGACAATACACCGCGAAGGTCACACGATATTATTCGTGCTGTTGATTGTACTCTTCGGTCTAAACTGGATCGTATTCTTCTACTACCCGGAAAGTCCCGTGGTGCAGAACTCGACTATCCTATCCAGCATACTTTTCTATCTGCTGATTCTCCAGTTCTTCAGAAACCCGGTTTTTGAGATCACCCGGAACGTCCAGCACGTGCTGGCACCGGCCGATGGTAAGGTTGTCGTCATCGAGGAAACAGAAGAGACCGAATATCTCAAAGCGAAGTGCAAGCAGATTTCGATCTTCATGTCGCCCGTCAACGTCCACGTCAATCGATCCCCGGTAGCCGGTGTTGTGAGCTTCTTCAAGTATCATCCGGGCAAATACCTCGTTGCCTGGCATCCGAAGTCAAGCCTAGAAAATGAACGAACAACCGTGGCCGTCCGAATGCAAAACGGAGTTGAAGTTCTGTTCCGCCAGATCGCGGGGGCGCTTGCGAGGCGCATCAAATGGTATGTTCAGGAGGGACAGCCCATCGAACAAGGACAGGAATTCGGCTTCATCAAATTCGGATCCCGCGTGGATATCTTTCTTCCGGTTGATGCCAAGGTCACCGTGAAGGTGGGTGATGTTACAAAAGGCGGGCGCACCGTTATTGCCGAACTTCCCTGATCGTCACAAAAATCGTATTCCGGCTTTTCCGCCAAGCCACATCCGCAAGTCGTGATCGCGGCCGAGTTCGCGCGTGTGCAGTATATGTGGTCGATAGCCAGTGAATAATTCCGGATAATCATCAAAGCCAGCTTCCGTGATCTGACCGTTCAACGTAGCGCCTATACTCAGAGAGACCTTCTTGAACACCTGAACATCCAGACCGAGATACGCCTTATTGATGAGATTCAGAGCGGTGATGGAATTTCCTTCCACTATCTGGTTGGAGGTGACGTCAAAGTCGAGGTATAACCATTTTACAATCTTTGCCGAGGTCCCCAAACCGTAGCCGAAAGACCAAATGGTACGCTCCTCGTGGTATGTCGATGGCTTGGCACCCGCTGTGAAAATGTTATAAAATCCGCGCACTCCGGTACGAAATGCTATGTTGTTGTAGAAAATCTCGTCAGCTGATATTTCGATCTTGTGATATCCCTTTCCAACGATACTCATCAGACCAATCGGTATGCCTTTGAGACTGTCCGCAAAGTTGAGCAATCCGATCTGCATCCCCCGCACGTTGCGTGCGGCGTTAAATACCCCTGCGATCTGCACACCGCGAACCTCCTTTCCTGCGACATTAAAGACGCCCGCAATCTGAGTTCCGCGAAGTTCCTTGCCTGCAATGTTAAACACACCTCCGACCTGCATTCCGCGCACATTCTCGCGCGCGAAATTCAAAACGCCTGCGAGTTGCATCTGTGAGCTTCCGCGGCTGGCGATGTTGAACACGCCGCCGATCTGGGCCGGAGCACCTTCCCCAAGTGCGATGTTGCCCACACCTGCCGTCGACAGCCCGTCACCGTCACCTGCGCCGAGGTTCAGAACACCCGCAAACTGTGCGCCGCGGACCATTCCCTGGTTTGCATTGGCAAGTCCCGCCACCTGAAACCCTGTTGTACTACCGCCAACTCCGTTGAACAACCCCGCCGCCTGAAATCCGGCTACGTCACCGCGTACGAGGTTGAATAATCCTCCAACCTCCATCTTTCTCACTCCAAGCGAATAACCTCCCAGTATATTAAGCGAATAGTCGTTTACGACGTGAGCACTCATCTTGTGGTTTGTTCCCACGTAGGGAACAAACGACGCCTGGAACGTGCGATAGAGCGAGTGGTTGATATTCCGGACATTCACATTGGCGAACCACGCTTCCTGTCGCTCCCAGAATCGCTTCAGCTTTTGATTGACACTGTCGGCGAGGACGATGATCTTATCCTTATTGACGCGGATGGGGATATTGAGCAACCGGTTATCACTGGGAACTGCCACCAGCGTATCCACGTAATGCTCCAGGTTCACCGACAAGATAATGTCCGACGGCGGTCTGTCGATCTTAATTTCGAAATATCCGTATGAGTCCGTGATTGACGACGTGAGCGTCACCGGATCGTAAATACTCACGTTCCGCAATCGCTCGCCCGTCGATTCGTCTACTACGTATCCGCTGACGACCGCCGGCTCACTACGCGCCGACGTTTTCTGTGCCGCCGTGAGGATGATATATTTTCCCCGCGCCTTGTATTGAACCGTACCCTGGAAGAGTTCATCCAGTATTTCGCGCACCGGCCGATCGACAAACTCATGGGTCAGCGTATTTTGAACAAAAATGTCGGGATTATAAGAAAATACGAACCCTCCGGCGGCAGCAATTTTCCGAAGTGAGGACTCCACCGACTCATCCTTCAAAGACACCGTGATCTTCCGCTCGAGGTAAGGCGTCTGTGCCCCACTCTCGAAGATCACGCATAACAATGCCAATACGACGAACAATCTCATTCCATAGGTGCCTCCCCGCACCCGTCACCGTGTAATTGAATAGTTTTTCCTTCGCGCGCGATTGACAATCCAAGCGTCTCCGCAATCACACTGGCGATCTCATCAATGTTCTCCTCTTGGAATGCGACAGTAAGCTTGCAGCCTTCCAGGTGTTCATCGACGACGATTGACGTGTCATAAACACTGTTCAATGCCATGACGACTGACCCAAGTGTTCGATTGTCAAAGGTGAACGCACGCGTCTTGTATGCGGTAATGTTTGGGTCTGGCGCTATTGCCGAAAAAATTCCCGAGGTGCGATCATATAGGCCGCGTTCACCCGCCCGGATTCGGATTCCGGGATTGTCGTCCCGGTAAAACTGAACCTCCCCTTCATCAACAACCACCTCAACCATATTGGATTCGGGATATGCCTTCACGTTGAAGGATGTTCCGATATCCTTTATCAGCGTTTCTCCAGCTACGACAATAAATGTCTGCGATTTATCATGTCGCACGTCGAAATACGCTTCACCTGTCAGTTTCGCGAGGTGCGTGTCAGTCCGCTTGTTGTACTCATAACCAATCCGGGTATGCCTGTTCAGGAACACAGCACTTCCGCCTGGAAGGGTATCTGATCGCGTCTCCTTATCCGCCAGTATTTCCTGGAAACGCTTGTCTTCTGATGTGAGGTTTTGATAAATGAATATTCCGGCAGCGACAAGCAGGATCAAACCCGCCGCGATCTTTAGGGGCGAGAACCCGTCATTCGGGCGCATGCGAACCGTCTTCCCCGACGAAAGCTTGTCGCGGAGGCGATTCCAGGCTTGATCTGTGTCAACGGAAATCGTGTGGCGTGTTGCCGCAGCCGTTTGAAAGATCAGCTTGAGATGCTCGAAGTACTTGCGATTCTCCTCGGCAGCCTCCTTCCATCGCTCGACAACTTCCGCTTGTTCGGGCGTCGCCTCTCCGGCCAGGTAGCTGCCAATAAGTTCGTCAATATGATCCGGTATGTTGTTCACGTTAGTTCAAACAAGTCAGTGAAAGGATGATGACTGGCAGATACTCTTTCAGTCTTTCGCGCATAATCCGCAAAGCTTTTCCCATATGATTCTCAACCGTCTTCACAGAGATATTCAATTGCTCCGCAATTTCGGAATACTTCAGTTCCTCAAACCTGCTAAGCTTGAACACCATCCGGCATTGCTCCGGCAACTGTTCAACCGCTTCCTGAATCCGTTGCTCGAGTTCGTTGCCAGCAACGGTGTGCGCTATTGCGTCACGGCTGCGTTCTGCCAGCGCGGTTTCCTCCTCCTCATGTCGCTGCCTGATCTTTTGGTGCTTCAATACATTAAGGCACGCGTTTCTCACCATAGCGTAGAGATATGACTTAAGCGAAGTTCGTATCTCGAGGGTTTCGCGTTTCTCCCAGACCAGGAGGAACGTGGACTGCACGACTTCCTCGGCATCCTCCTTATCGCGAAGAAAACTATACGCATAGTTGCACAACGGTTCGTAATACGTCCTGAAGAGCATCTCAAATGTAGTTACAGCGCCTTTCGACAGTGTTTGAAGTAGCAAGTGTTCGGAGGAATTCACCGTTGTCACAATCGTGTTGTGCAATTTACGGGAATTGGGCCTCAGGGTTATGACACCCCAGCGCAGATTTACCCCTAGCCCGGCAAGAAAAAAGGCGTAAATTTGATTTTCATTATGAATAATATGCTTCAGGCGGGCCAGTGCTACACGATTTTCCAAAAAAGTATTAGTGAGTACCACATGCGGGACGATATCGACTTCCCGGTCGCGAACCCGTTTCCGGAGGGTTCATTTCAGTGGCTTCTCTACCAAAAGAACTGGATTGACACAGTCCAGTGGCACCTTGAAGACATTATCCGGGATCCGCAGATAGACCCGGTTCATGCACTGGCGATCAAGCGGCGGATCGACAAATCCAACCAGGACAGAACCGACATAGTCGAAAGACTGGATGACTACTTTCTCGATCTCTTTCGAAACGTGCGATTTCAACCCGGCACCCGAATCAACTCCGAGACACCGGCGTGGCTACTTGACCGGATGAGCATCCTGATGCTCAAGATATTCCACATGAATGAGCAGACCGAGCGGCGGGATGTCATCATGCCGCATATCGCAAAATGCCGCGAAAAACTCGCCATCCTTGAAGAGCAGAAATCCGACATGGCCCTGGCATACGACCAGCTGATCGAAGACATCGAAGCCGGCCGACGCAGATTCAAAGTCTACAGGCAGATGAAAATGTACAACGACAAATCCCTGAATCCTGTGTTATACAAATCAGGAACGTGATCGTCGCCAAACCAACCGATCGCCGAAGTGGCAGCTACTAGAATCCTTGTTTTGCGTTTCTCTGCCATGGGGGATGTGGCCCTCGTGGTTCCGGTGGTACGATCGCTCGTACAAGCTTACGCCGACGTCGAGGTGACAGTTGTGACCCGGCCGCGGTTCGCACCGTTCTTCTACGACATTGAACGCGTGCAGGTATTTGTTGCTGACGTGGACCACACGTATAACGGTTTTTTTGGTTTGCGGGACCTCTTCCGGGCGCTCATCCGGAAGGCTTCGTATGACGTCGTAATCGACCTGCACGATCACGTCAGGACGAAAGTGTTGAGAACGTTTTTCAAGATGTTCATGGTCAACGTTGTCGTCTTCGACAAGGGACGGCCGGAAAAGCGCGCGTTTGCGCGGAAGCGCGACAAAATAGCCCTGCCGTTACCCCACACCGTCCAACGGTACCGCGACGCATTTGCACACGCGGGCTTCCCTTTTGACTTCGTTCCGGGACCGCACTTCAAGCTCAATGACGAGCTTGAGTCCGTAGCAACGAAGTGGCTACTTGAAAGAGGGCTTGCGAAAGCAGAAACCTGGATCGGAGTCGCCCCGTTCGCCGTGCACCTGACCAAAATCTGGCCGTTGGACAACTACCGGGTAGCAATCAAAAAGATACTAGAAAAGGGACCGGCGAAGTTTTTCCTCTTCGGCGGCGGGGAAAAGGAGATCGCTTTCTTTAAAGGACTGAAGGAAGAGTTTCCTGATCAGTGCGTGGTCACAGCAGGCCAACTGAAAATCCGGCAGGAAATTGCACTGATGAAACATCTCGATCTGATGCTATGCGTTGATTCTTCGAATATGCACATGGCAGCGCTGGCCGGCGTGCCCCTATTATCAATATGGGGAGGAACGCACCCGGATATCGGCTTTTCACCGCTCAGCGATTTGGCTGAAATCATCCAGGTATCACGCGATGAGCTACCCTGCAGACCTTGTTCTGTGTATGGAAAGGAGACGTGTTATGTAGGAGGCTACCCGTGTCTGACGCGTATTACTCCCGACATTCTGGCTGCAAGAGTTTGCCAAATCACCGGCCACGGTCACTCGTAGCCGAGTGCGCCATCACCACGTTCTCGATAATGTCACAACATTCATGCAGCTGATCTTCCTGTATCACCAGCGGAGGAGCAAGGCGAATGATATTCCCGTGGGTCGGCTTCGCCAGTAGTCCATGTGCGGCAAGCTCGAGGCAAATATTCCAGGCAGTTTCGCTCTCAGGCTTGTCGTTAATGACAATCGCATTGAGCAATCCCTTGCCGCGGACAAGCGAAATAAGATCTGTCTTCGCGATCAGGTCTGTCATTCGCGCTCGGAAGATCGTTCCCATCTTGGCGGCGTTCTCGTGCAAACGCTCATCCTTCACAACTTGTAGTGCCTCCATGCAAACTGTGGCCGCCAGCGGATTTCCTCCGAAGGTCGAACCGTGCTCGCCCGGACGAATCAGCAACATTATGTCATCATCAGCCAGAACGCACGATACCGGTAATACGCCGCCCGAAAGCGCCTTCCCGAGGATCAGGATATCCGCGCGTACCCCTTCGTGGTCAGCAGCCAGCATCTTGCCCGTGCGAGCGATACCGGTCTGGATCTCATCCAGCATCAGCAAGACATTGTTTTTGCGACATAATTGTTCCGCTTTCCTGAGATACCCTTCCTGCGGGACATAGACTCCCGCCTCTCCCTGGATCGGTTCAATCCACAGGGCACAGACATTCTTGTTGGAAAGTCCTTTGTCGAGAGCATCCACGTCGTCATACGGTATTACTTCGAAGCCAGGCATAAAAGGCCCGAAATCACGGCGCGCATCGTCGTCAGTCGATGCCGAGATGATCGTTGTGGTACGACCGTGAAAATTGTTCCGAACAGCAACGATGACAGCCTGATCAGTTGCGATTTTTTTTGTGCGGTATCCCCACTTGCGCGCGAGTTTGATCGCCGTCTCGTTCGCTTCCGCACCGCTGTTCATAAAGAGCGACTTCTGATAACCAAACGTTTCGCAAACGTACTTTTCAGCCAGTCCCAGCTTGTCGTTGTAAAATGCGCGCGAGGTGAGTGTCAACTCCCTGGCTTGTGTCGTCAGCGCGCGAATGATGCGCGGGTGGCAGTGTCCCTGGTTCACGGCACTGTACGCGGACAAAAAGTCGTAATAACGCTTTCCCTCCACATCCCATAAGAAGACACCTTCTCCCCGGGTCAGCACCACCGGCAACGGGTGGTAATTGTGCGCCCCGTACTTTTCCTCCAATGCAATCGCCTCCTGGCCTGATGTAATCGTTGCTTCCATAACTCACACGTCTGAATACAA
>JBIQJZ010000327.1:0-2812 GCA_044507115.1 Flammeovirgaceae bacterium
AAAGATATTCGTACGCCCTCACGCGCAGAAGACAAATGCGTTTCAGTCGAACAGAAACATTTTGCTATCCGAAAAGGCAGCGGCGAACACCAAACCGCAACTCGAGATATGGGCCGACGACGTAAAATGTTCGCACGGATGTACAATCGGTCAATTAGACGAAGAGGCGCTGTTTTATCTTCGGGCCAGAGGTATCGATAAGCACACCGCGCGCGCGATGATGCTCTATGCGTTCGCGGCGGAGGTCAGCGACCATATTCCGCACGCCGCCATCCGGGAACATATCGAGGCGATGATCCGTGAGCGCCTTCAAACCAACGTCTGAAAATGGAAACTATTCAAAAGCCAAAACCGATAGACGTCGAACAAATCAGAAAGCAATTTCCTGTGTTGCACCAGCAGGTCAACGGACGAGATCTCGTCTACCTCGACAACGCAGCAACCAGCCAGAAGCCCCAGCGGGTTATCGACGCTCTCGTCAACTACTATAGCGGTTTCAACGCCAACATACACCGGGGCATCCACACCCTCGCGGAGAAAGCGACCCGGGAATATGAAAAGACTCGTGAAACCGTACGGGATTTTATCAATGCGAGCGCCGCTGAAGAGATCATCTTCACCCGCGGCGTCACGGAGGGCATCAACCTCGTGGCCGCAACCTACGGGAAAGCATTCGTGAAGGAGGGTGATGAAATCATCATTTCGGCGTTGGAACACCACTCAAACATTGTTCCCTGGCAATTCGTGTGTGAGACCAATAACGCCACGTTAAAGGTAGTACCCGTCAGTCGCCGGGGAGAACTCGACCTGGAGGTCTTCAAGCAACATCTCACTTCCCGTACCCGCATCGTTGCGATCAATCACGCATCCAACAGTCTCGGCACCATCAACCCGGTGAAAGAGATCATACGACTCGCCCATGAGGTTGGTGCCGTGGTGCTGATCGACGGCGCGCAAGCTGGTCCGCATCTCGCCATCGATGTGCAGGAACTCGATTGCGACTTCTACTGCCTGTCGTCTCACAAGATGTACGGTCCGACCGGTGCCGGCGTGCTCTACGGAAAACGGGCCCTACTTGAGAAGATGCCCCCGTACCAGGGAGGTGGAGAAATGATCAAGGATGTCACCTTCGAGAAGACCACCTACAACGACCTGCCGTATAAGTTCGAAGCCGGTACACCGAACATCGCCGACGTTGTGGCATTCCGTCATGCGATGGAGTTTATTTTGGAAGTAGGACGCGAAAACATCGCTGCCCACGAACAAAGTTTACTCGAGTATGCTACTGAACAGCTCAGCCGGCTGCCGGCCCTCACTCTTGTCGGAACGGCTGACCATAAAGTTGGTGTCGTGGCGTTTACGGTGAAAGGTATCCACCACTTCGACGTCGGCCAGATGCTCGACGCCCGCGGCGTAGCGGTCCGCACAGGGCACCACTGCACCCAACCTCTGATGGAATGCTACGGAATCGAAGGAACTGTAAGGGCCTCGTTTGCCGTTTACAATACCAGAAAGGAAGTCGACCAACTCGTCGAGGGACTTGAACGGGTCATCAACTTCATGAACAAATAGTCTCTTTATATGACTAGTAGAGGCGAATCAAGATTAGAACAAACCGTGTACAGATGACAATAGAGCAGATCCAGGACGAGATCATCAATGATTTCTCCCTGCTCGATGGAGACATGGAGATGACGGTGTTCTACATCATGTAACTTGGACAGAAACTTCCGGATATGCCGGAAGAGCAGAAGCGGGACGAGAACATTGTGAAGGGGTGTCAGTCCAAGGTATGGCTGACGGCAACGCTGGAAGACAACAAGCTGTACTTCCAGGCTGATAGCAACACCGCGATCACCAAGGGCCTGGTGAGTCTGCTGACGAGGATCTTCAACGGCCAGACACCCGATGCCGTGCTCAACGCCGACCTGTACTTCATGAACCGCATCGGAATGGACCGCTTCATCGGTACGCAGCGTTCGAATGGCTTCGCGGCCATGATCAAACAAATGAAATTGTACGCACTTGCGTTCAAAACCAAAATGCAGGTAAGGCCATGAATGAACAAACAAACACGCCGGAAGACGCAACGATTCCTGACCTCCAGGAAAAGGTCCTCCAGGCACTGAAGACGGTGTACGACCCGGAGATACCGGTCGATGTCTACGAGCTAGGACTGATCTACGAAATCAGTGTCTACCCGGTGAATAATGTCTATGTACTGATGACGCTGACTTCACCGTCGTGTCCGTCGGCGGAAGTTATTCCAGAGGAGATTGAACAAAAACTGAGAGGCATTCCCGGAATCAACGAGGTAAAAGTCGAGGTCACGTTTGATCCTCCTTATTCGCAGGATATGATGAGCGAAGCTGCGAAGCTGGAACTCGGCTTTATGTAACCAGGTGATAAACAAGTAATAAAAGCAAGACAATATGTATCCAGAACAATTGGTTGCGCCGATGCGCACGGATTTGACAAGCGCGGGGTTCCGCGAGCTAAAAACCTCCGAAGAAGTTGACAATGAATTGAAAGATCAAAAAGGAACTACCCTTTTGGTCATTAACTCGGTATGCGGCTGTGCCGCCGGCGCAGCAAGACCCGGTATCAAGTGGGCGCTGCAGAATTCTGCAAAAAAGCCCACTTCACTGACAACGGTTTTCGCCGGAGTTGATAAAGATGCCGTAGCAAAAGCCCGTGAATACACACTTCCCTATCCACCCTCCTCCCCTTCAATAGCCCTTTTTAAGGACGGGGAACTCGTTCACTTCGTCGAACGCCACCACATCGAAGGCAGAAATGCCCAAATGATCGG
>JBIQJZ010000050.1:0-19220 GCA_044507115.1 Flammeovirgaceae bacterium
AGACACAAATTTCGCCGCTGGCGTTGCATGGCCAGAGAAAAATAAACCGGGCAGCGGATACAGGGAATACAAAGTCCGTGCCGGCTCCCCTGATTTTATTTTTCACAGAACGGTTGACCTACTTATTTATTTGGCGGACAGCTTGGGAAGGCACAGAATATTTTCTTGTCGACGCGCTGCGCAATTACTCGCGCATCGGAGCGCGTGATTGTAAAATCACTGTTTTCAGTAATGAAGCCCCCGATTTCGGGGATGCAGGATCACGGGGATATCAGGTTGTCAAGGGAATTCGTCGCAACAAAATGGTAGTTTGGCCTTGCCTTCGCGTAAACATCGCGAGCCCATTGGCGACCTTTTTCTGTCCTTAACATTTCCGCATAAAGGGGCATCAGGAACTTCCGGCGTCCGGTATTGATCAGAAAGTGTTCGATTGCCGGATACATTTTTGTGTATTGATTCCGGATTGCAATCACTCCCCAGGCCGTGAGGACTTCGGAATTTCCGGTGGCAGAGAAGTCTCCGAACTCGTCTAGTTGCTCCATTTCTGCCAGTGAGAGTTGCTCCGGAAGATTGTGCAGGAAGTGAAGCCACTCGTGTGAGGTCCAGCTGGATGACTGGAGCGTATCAGCAGTCTTTGTCGATTTCCACGTGGTGAGCAGCCGGTCGACCTTTTGAAAACGGTCTGAGTTTGGCTCAGGAACACGATCAGGAAGACCCTCCGCAAATATCCATTCATCGAGCGTCGCTGGTTCTAGTCCGATGTGGAATTTGGTCCTGTAGTAATTCGCAATGTAATTCCGGAATTTTTCGGTCGTCATCGTACCAAATGCGTGGTCTCGGAAATAGTCATTCAGAAACGCATCAAACTTATCGCGTCCGTGGGCTTCTTCGATCGATCGCAGGAAGAAGTATCCCTTGTTATAGGCGATGCTGGTCACTCCATCGTCAGGATTTCTACTATCCAATTCAAGTTTCAGGCGCGTGTCAGCGGACAAGCCTTTCTCCCTGAGCGATGCTATTTCTTCGTGCAGCTCGTGGAGGTTGAGTGCTGCGAGCATTTCGCCGTAGTCTTTCCCGTACAATTCTTCCATGATCCTGGTTTCGAAGTACACCGTAAAGCCTTCGTTGAGCCAGAAGTCGTTCCAGGTTGCATTGGTGACGAGGTTTCCTGACCAACTGTGTGCGAGTTCGTGCGCGATCAGGGAAGTCAGCGACCTGTCACCAGCGAGAATCGTCGGAGTAGCGAACGTAAGGCGTGGGTTCTCCATTCCACCGAACGGGAAACTTGGAGGTAGTACCAACACATCGTACCGCTCCCATTGGTAAGGGCCGTAGAGACCTTCAGCAGCCTGAATCATCTTTTCAAGGTCGGCAAACTCCCAGGCCGCCTGCTGTACTACCTGTGCCTCTGCGTAAACGCCACTTCGGTCGCTGATGGGCTCAAAGGTAATGTCACCGACTGCCAGTGCGAGCAGATAGGAAGGCACCGGTTGCTTCATCTCGAAGTGATAGGCGCCCGTGGGATTTTTCTCCCTGGGATTTGATGCACTCATTAGCGCTAGCAGGCCGGCGGGTACCGTTACTTCCGCGTCGTAAGTGAAGCGGACTCCGGGTGTATCCTGGCAGGGAATCCAACTCCTTGCGAGAATCGCCTGTGACTGCGTGAAAAGAAATGGGGCGTTCTTGCCCGCTGTCTGCTGGGGTGTTAACCATTGCAGGGCTTCAGCACCAGGGCTGGTTGTATAGTCGATCCTGATGGTACGTGTGTTCTCCTCCAGAGGTATAACCAGTTCCTCCCCGAGGATAGCGTGCGTGTCACCGAGCCGGTAGGCAGCTTGCTCCTTGTTGTCGACTGATACCGATTTGATCATCAGCCCCTTCGTATCCAGCCGAATACTATCGGCTTGATCGGCTTCGATAGTCCACGTGGCGGTAGCGTCGATTGTTTTCGAGTCGAAGTCGACCACAGCTTTCCAGGAAAGATGGCTAACGCGCGCCTGGTTAGGAATAGCATACGAATGGGGATCCTGCTCCATGAACGTTTGATTTTGATTGGGCTTTGGAATCGCGCAACTACCGATCAGCAATACCAGCAGCCACGAGGAGATCCTGTACATGTTCTTCTGGATTAGTGAGAGTAAAGAAAAGAAAGAATGCGCGAATGTACTAATGGTACACCAGTTCGCCGACTTCCGTGCGCAGGGTTACTCTGCGCTCATTTGCCTTTTCGACCCGGCCAATGATTCGGGCGTCTACATTGAATGATTTTGAAGTTGCAATGATATCAGATGCAAACTTCTCCGGTACGTAGATTTCCATTCGGTGACCCATATTGAAGACTTTGTACATCTCCTTCCAGTCCGTGCCGCTTTGATTTTGAATCAAGCGGAACAAAGGAGGAATGTCAAATAAGTTGTCCTTGATCACATGGAGGTCTTTGATGAAGTGAAGCACTTTTGTTTGCGCGCCTCCGCTGCAATGGACCATACCGTGGATCTCATGGCGGAATGACTCCAGTAACTTGACGATGATCGGTGCATAGGTCCGGGTGGGGGCCAATACGAGCTTACCGACATTCACGCTGACGTTGGGCAGCAGATCGGCTACTCCGTAGGTCCCAGAATACACCAGGTTGTCGGGGAGTGCATCGTTGTATGTCTCCGGATAGCGCTCGGCGTACGCATGCGCGAATACATCGTGCCGCGCCGAAGTAAGTCCGTTGCTACCCATTCCCCCATTGTACTCCTGCTCGTACGTCGCCTGTCCGAATGATGCAAGGCCAACGATTACGTCACCTGCCTGAATACGGGCATTGTCAATCACGTCCGATCGTTTCATTCGGCAGACCACAGTGCTGTCTACGATGATCGTGCGAACCAGATCGCCGACGTCTGCGGTCTCCCCGCCGGTGCTGATGATGTTCAGACCATGGTGGCGAAGCATTTCAAGGACCTCTTCCGTACCATTGATAATGGCAGAGATGACTTCGCCCGGGATCTTATCCTTGTTGCGACCGATCGTCGAGGACAGCAGAATATTGGACGTTGCGCCGACGCAAAGAAGATCGTCGGTGTTCATGACGACGGCATCTTGCGCGATGCCTTTCCAGACTGAGAGATCACCTGTTTCTTTCCAGTAGAGGTAGGCCAATGACGACTTGGTACCTGCGCCGTCAGCGTGCATAACCGTGCAATAATTCGGATCGTTGCCGAGGTGGTCTGGAACGATCTTGCAAAATGCCTGGGGAAAAAGGCCCTTGTCCAGCTTGCTGATAGCCTGGTGGACATCTTCTTTGGATGCGGATACACCGCGCTTATTGTAACGGTCGGGCACTTGTGCAGTCAGGATTAATCTCCTGCAAAGGTGCGAACTTTTTTCAAAAGGAAAAGGGCAGACCTGATTTGCGGCCTGCCCTTTATGGAATCTTACCTCATTTCAAAGCGCTCGAACTTCGGCGCGAGGAAGTGATGGAGTACAAACGTTATGACATATGCGAACGCGCATATCGTAAAGAGTACGGTATATCCGGCAGTCACGTTTCCGGAAGCAGTGAAGTTGTCCAGTAGCCTGCCGGAGAAGATCGGGAATAACATTCCCCCTGTTGCACCGGCCATGCCGCCAATGCCGATGACAGACGCGACTGCTTTCTTCGGAAACATGTCGGAAACCGTCGTGTACAGGTTAGCGGACCACGCTTGGTGAGCCGATCCCGCGAGTCCGATGAGAAGAACGGCGCCCCATTCACCCAATTGAGCAACGAGGAAAATCGGAACCACGCAGAGTGCGAATACGAACATACCCGTCTTACGCGCACGTGTGATAGTCCACCCTTGCTTGTTGAGATAACCGATGACCCATCCACCGAAAATACTCAGGATGGTAACGATGACGTAGATTGTGACCAGGTGTATCCAGCTTTCCTTGATATCGAGATCTCGGGTCTTTTTGAAATAGTCAGGCAGCCAGATGAGGAAGAACCACCATACCGGATCGGTCATGAATTTTGCGACGATGAACGACCATGTCTGGCGGTAGCGCAGCAAACTCAGCCACGATACGTCTGCCTTGCTCTCCTCTTCGCGATCACTTTCGATCAACGCCCGCTCGGCGGGTTTCAGGCGCTTGGATTTCTCTGGAGCATCGTATAGTGGAATCCACAGGAATAGCCACAGCAGACCTGCAACACCCGCGGCAATGAACGCCATCTGCCAACCCCACGTGTAAGCGATCCAGGGGACAAGCGCAGGTGCGACAATAGCCCCAACGTTAGTTCCGGCATTGAATATACTCGTGGCATAAGCGCGTTCGCGCTTGGGAAACCACTGAGCAGTAGCCTTGATGGCCGCGGGGAAGTTACCACCTTCGCTGACACCGAGAGAGGCGCGCGCAACCATAAATCCTGTCACGGTCGATACAACTGAGTGACCCATTGCAGCGAAACTCCAGGCGACGATCGACACGGCGTAGCCGATTTTTGCACCAAATCGGTCGACAAACCATCCAAAGAACAGGAGACCAAAGCCATATGCACCCTGGAAGACAGCGTTTACAATTCCGAACTCCTCGTTCGTCCACCCCAATTCTTCATCAAGTATTGGCTTTACCAGCGAAAGGATCTGGCGATCCACGTAGTTGATCGTGGTTGCGATAAACAACAGCGAACAGATCGTCCAGCGGTATCTGCCGGCCTTCGCGTCTAGATTTTGTTCCTGAATTTCCATGGTGTAAGGGGTAACGAATCGGTTTAGGTTCGATCAATAACGCCGTGTGCATCGCGACGCCAAAGTTTTAAATATACAGCATGATTTCGTTTGAACAATAGACAGTAGGGATTTACGGCATGAGCGTGTCCCGATCGGTCGCGTATGCTTTTGAATAGTCGATCTTTCGAACCTGGCTGGCCACGTACGCCATTCCCTGGAGGACATGGTTGATGTACATGGGATCCTGGTAGTCCTTTTTGTTATGTCCTAATGTTGTGATCCAGACTGTTCCGCCGTCGAAGTGATGGTGCCACACAGCGGGATAGTAGTCGCCAAAATCATTAGCAAGTTCCTTGATCCGCGCGGCATCCTTCTCGTTCGGCGTCATAGCCGCAAGGTTGTGGGCCATCACCACGTTTATGCCGGGGTATAGTTCATTCATGAAATAGGTTTCATCCTCTTTCTTCCACACCGAAGGCATGCCTGCTACTGAAGGGTGGGACTTGTCGAGGACTTCGATTTCAAGTGGCTGGAACTTAGGATGCCATACAAATTTTCCACCGAGTAGCATCTTGAACCAACGCCAATTGCGTTCGGTGCCAATTACAGAGTGGAGCCCCACAAATCCACCTCCTGCCTGAATGTATCGCCTGAAGGCTATGCGCTGCTCATCAGTCTCGAAAACATCGTTGTTCGTACTCGGAAATAGTACAAACGTGTATTGCTTCAGGTTGGCTTCGCTGAATACGCCCGCGTCGTCAGAAACATCGACCTGGAAGCCATGCTCCGTTCCGAGTTTCTTGATCATCTCAACGGCGCTCGGGATATTGTCATGCACATATCCCTTGCCGTTCTTGATATAGACAAGGGCCTTGACTTTCTTCCACGAGACTTTCGCGGGTTTCTGAGCACTCGCCGCAAGGGAGAAAGAACAGAAGAAGAGTATTAGCAGCGTAGTGCGAAGGATATTATTCATGTGATGCAGAGATTTCATAGCTGTTAAGAATATACTTGATCAGACTCCCGCGATTCTGGACGGGTCGTCAGGCCTCAATGATATAAGGCCACCGCTGAGGTCGTGATAGCAGTCTGTTTGCTTCGTCGTCGTTGATAAAGCGCTCGCGTATCGGGTCCCACTGGACCTTGCGCCCGAGCTTCATAACGATATGGTGGATCAGGCACGTTGAACAGGACCGGTGGCCCACTTCAATCGGAGCGATCGGTTCCTTCCGTGACTTTACACAGTCGAGCCAGTTGCCGTGGTGATCGCTGCTTTCATACAAATGGATTTCGTCAGGACCGATCTTGGATGTGATGATCTTAGGGTCACTTGCGCGGAGCGGACGGTTGTCGGCGGATGCTGACACTGGGTCACTGGCAGTCACCGAATAATTTCCTCGGGTCACGAAGATCCAGCCCTTCGAACCGATGTATTTGATTCCGTTAGGAAGATCATTAGATACAATCATTTTGACACCGTTCGCGTATACGCCCTCCGTCCGGAATTTGCCGTGAACATCCCACAGCCCCGATTTTGGGAACTCAGCGGACCCTGAGACTTCGATAGGACCGGAATATTCCATGTCCATCGCCCAGTGTGCGCAGTCGATGTGGTGGGAACCCCAACCAGTGATCATACCTGCTCCGAATTGCTCGCAACGCAACCAACCCGGGCGTCCATAATCTTTTTGAGGATGAACGCGTTTCTCGGTGTAGTATACGTACGGAGTCGACCCGAGCCACATCTCATAATTCAGGTTAGAAGGAATCGGCATCTCTGGCTCCTCATCTCCACTGGGATCACCCGGCAACCCGACCTCGACTGTGTGCAGATCGCCGATTCGTCCGTTGCGAACGAGCTCAGCTGCATAGCGGAACTGCGGTGAGCTGCGCTGCTGACTTCCGATCTGCAAGATTCTTCCGGTGCGGTGTACAGCGTTGCTAACAGCTCTGCCTTCACTGATCGTGAGTGAAGCGGGCTTCTGCATATATACATCCTTGCCAGCCTCCACTGCATGGATGGCCATCAGCGAATGCCAGTGGTCAGGAGTACTTATAATAACGGCGTCAATGTCCTTGTTTTGCAAGGCGTCGCGGTAGTCTTCGTAAGTAGCGACACCGTTGTAAGATTTCCCCTCCTTCTTGGCGTAGTAGTCATTTACAAGTGTTTTTGCATCGGCCAGGCGCTTCGTATCCAGATCACAAACGGCGACGATGCGTGCATGATCATATTTCCAGACATTGGGCATATCGTGTGTCCTCGAAATTCTCCCAGTGCCGATTGCGGCAACATTGATCCGGTTGCTTGGAGCATTCTTGCCGAAGACAGAAGCGGGGACTATGGTAGGGAAGCTGCTCATCATCAGGCCGCCAGCGAGGGCGCCTTTGGTACTGGACCGAATGAAGTCTCTTCTGTTAATGGCATTCTTTTTTGGTTCCATAAGGGACGGTTTAAAGTTGTTCAAAGTGTTTTATTGTCGCGGGTTCCGGTACGGAAGAATTGCGAACGATCAACTGGTGACGAAGAACAACGCGATTGAGGTCGACGTTGTCCGTATCTGATAGTTTCCGAATAAGAAGCGTTGCACACATCTCCCCCATCTCCTGACCAGGGTAATTAATGGTAGTCAGATTGGGTTCCACTACAGTAGAGATGGGTTCATTGTTGAATCCGCCGATTGCGATGTCTTTTGGTATCCTGACACCGGCAGCCTTCAGTTCCCGGATGCAGACAACAGCGGAAGAATCGTTGCTGCAGAAGATTGCGTCGGGGAGATTCCCTGACGCGAGCATGGACTGTACCGCTGCGCGGCATGCCGGTTCGGTAAGGCTGTTTGTAAAAAGTAGAGAGTCATCGAACGGAACGCCGTGATCTGCCAATGCCTGCTTGTATCCTCGCACACGTTCTGCATACACGTTGCGTGTGAGATTCGCCGTGATATGGGCGATCCGGGTGCGACCCTGTTCGATCAGGTGCTGGGTCATTGCATAACCTGCGGCGTGATTATCGATTACGACGCTGGTGCACAATGGATGTTCGAAGACGCGGTCGAAGAAGATCAGCGGAATGTTCTTCTCGAGTATCATCTTGAATTGGCTATCGTCCTCGGTGTCATACGCGAGTGATACGAGCAATCCGTCAACACGCGTGTTGAACATCGTCTTGATGTTGACGTTCTCCTTCTTTGAGGACTCAAGCGACTGTGATATCACCAGGTTATATCCTGCTTCGTTGACCACTTTCTCAATTCCGGCGATGACAGAAGACATGAAGTAGCTGTCTAGCCTGGGTACGATCACACCGATAGTATTGGTTTTATTTCGTCGCAGGTTGCTGGCGAAGTGGTTATGTCGGTAGCCGAGTTCCTTCGCTTTCTCGAGAATACGTTTCTTGGTTTCCTTCTTGATAGCCGGGTGGTCTTTTAGTCCTCGGCTGACGGTAGCGGAGGATAGATTGAGCGACTCCGCAATATCATATATAGTGATTTCCTTTTTTGAGCGCATGGGGGGAGCGGATATGACTGTCGGCTAATTTATACCGGATTCTGTGATTCCTTATTATATAGGGTGAAACGTTTAAACGGTTGCATTGAAAATTCACGTTTGCATCGGTGCAATAGAGCACAATTATACATAGAACCCGAAAACTATTATGCAATCGGTTGCAAATTTCTTTGAAAGTCGTACATTTACATATCTGCGTCAGGAGCGGCACTGAGTGAATCGTGCCCAATACGGGCTTTTTTGCTTATTGCCGGTTTCGATTGCAGGATAAAAACGCCCTTTCCAGCCTGCTTTCGAAATAAATTACACCAACGGACTTATTTTGAATGCAATCGGTTGCAAGAGATTCCTAAAGCCATAGTTTTGAGGCGAAGTTTGCGCTCCTTCGCTGATAGCTCGGGACTGACAATAAAATTTGAATCAAATCTATAATCTATGACGCATCAATTACCCAGCCAACGGCTTTGGACCTTTCTGCGTAACGCAGCTAGCGGATTGGTCCTGCAATGCCTTTTTTGTGTTACTGTGTGGGCGCAACAGCCTGCAACAGTCTCCGGTCAAGTGACCAGCAGCGACGACAACGACGGTATCCCCGGTGTCAACGTGCTGGTAAGCGGAACTACACTCGGAACTGTAACCGACATTGATGGCCGGTATACAATCAGTGTTCCGGCAGGCTCTGAAACTCTTTCGTTCTCTTTTATCGGGTACGTGTCCCAGGATGTGCCGATAAACGGGCGAACTGAAATCAACGTGGTGATGGAAACCGACATTCGCCGGCTCGACGAAGTCGTCGTAGTAGGGTACGGGACCCAGCGAAGAAGCGATATCACCGGTGCTGTCGCCTCGCTTCCGCAAGATCGCCTTGAAAGAGTACCGAACATCAATATCGCCCAGGCTATCCAGGGTGCTATCCCAGGAGTAATGATGTCGACGAACTCGGCAGGCGCCGCTCCCGATGAAGCGATCATGATCCGCGGACGGAATTCTATCCTCGCAAGTAACAGTCCGCTTATCGTCGTTGACGGTATCCCTTATGGCGGACAGTTGCGCGATATCAACCCGAGTGACGTCAAGTCGATCGAGGTCCTGAAAGATGCCTCCGCCGCTGCGATCTACGGGTCCCGCGGTTCGAACGGTGTTATCCTCGTCACCACCAAACTGGGAACGGCGGGAACACCGAAAGTAGGCTACAGCGGTTACTATTCTGTGCAGCGGTTTTCCAACCTTCCCAACCTGATGAACGGTGAGGAATTCTACAAGTTCAAGATGGAACGGGACCCGTCATCCATCACGCAGTCGGAGATCGAAGTATATGAATCAGGAGAATGGGTTGATTGGCTGGATCTGGCGCTTCGTAACGGAAGGAGCATGCAGCACAACGTCACTGTATCGGGCGGATCTGAAAAAACCCAATACTATATCTCGGGTGGTTTAACAGATGTGAAAGGTCTGGCTGTTAACGATGATTATCAGCGTCTCACCACTCGCGTAAACCTGGATACCAAGATCGCCAACTGGCTGACGATCGGAACACGGACGCAGTTTTCGTTTGACGATCGCAGTGGGATCGCACCTACATGGGATGGCGACCAAGGGGTATTCTGGATGAACCCGCTAACACGGGCATTTGATGAGAACGGAGACCTGACGATTTTCCCCTGGGCTGACGATGTCTATTTCAGAAACCCGCTGATGGGGACACTCGCCGATGACATCGACGAGTCGTACCAGGCGGTGCTCAATAATTATGCGGTTGTCGACTTTCCGTTCGTCAAAGGTCTTCAGTACCGCATCAACGTGGGTACGAGGTTGCGATTCACAGACCGGGCAAGATACTACGGCAGAAATACGCAACTGGGGTTGAACAACCGCGGAGATGCGTACACTAACCGCGGTCGCTACAACAGTTCGGTTATTGAGAATGTCCTGAACTATCGCAAAGAGATCGGCAAGCACAACATCTTCGTCACAGGCCTTTACAGCTTTCAGGAAGATGCCAGCAGCCAGAATATCCTAAGCGCTACGGGCTTTCCACACGACTTCCTGACCTGGTACTCCGCAGGACAGGCAGAATTGATTGTCCCTGACTACACATACAGCAACACCGTGGTGCTTTCGCAAATGGTGCGCATCAACTATGGCTATGATAGTCGATATCTGTTAACCGTCACTGGTCGCCGTGATGGCTATTCCGGTTTTGGAGCGAAGACGAAGTGGGGATTGTTCCCTTCTGTGGCACTGGGCTGGAACATTTCAAGGGAGGCGTTTTTCCCGGCGACGGATGTAGTTAGCGATTTGAAACTGCGGAGTTCGTATGGTCTGAACGGCAACCAGGCGGTCGACGCGTATGAAACTATCTCGCGACTGGCCGAGCGGAATATCGTTGAGGGACCCAACACATTGCCCGGCTACATCCCTAACAAGCTCGGTGAGGATAACCTCGGATGGGAATCTACCCGCTCACTTAACTTCGGTATCGACTACGGCTTGCTTGGCAACCGGATTACCGGTGATGTGAACTATTACCGGTCCAATACCACGGATCTGCTCCTCACCCGCACGCTATCTCCAGTCCAAGGAATTCCGAGTATAACTCAGAATATTGGAAAAACTCGGAACACCGGTTTCGAATTCTCTGTAACGTCCCGCAATTTAACGGGAGGCGATGTAGAGTGGACAACTTCGGCCAACTTCTCTACCATGAAGAACGAGATTGTTTCATTGTACGGCGAAATTAGCGAGGACGGAACGGAAGTCAATGACCTTGCAAACAGATGGTTTATCGGCAGTCCGGTATTGGTGAACTTTGGCTACGTATGGGATGGAGTATGGCAAACGGAAGAAGCTGAGCTCGCTGACTTGTACGGCGTAAAACCTGGCAGTATCCGGATCAAAGACATCAACGGCGATACGCTGATCAACGCAGATGATCGCCAGATCATCGGTCAGCAAGATCCGAAGGTGATCTGGGGTATGAACAACACAGTCAGCTACAAAAACTTCACGCTTAGCGTATTCCTGCACGGCGTACATGGCGCAACCAAGCACAATGTCTTGATGTCCGACAACGTGTTCACTGGCGTGCGTCGGAACACTACCCTCAAGAACTGGTGGACGCCGGAGAACGCATCGAACGATTGGTATCGCAATGAAGACGGTGCGCACGTGATGGGCGGCGTCACAGCGAACCGCTACGAAGATGCAGGGTTTGTCCGCATTAGGGATATTTCCCTCGCGTACAATCTGCCCAACACGATGCTTGAGCAACTCGGCATGGATCGGCTTCAGCTTTACGTGACTGGCCGCAACCTCTTCACCTTTACAAAATGGGGAGGACTTGACCCGGAGCTTGACGGTCAGCGATCGATACCACTCCAGAAGGAATTTGTGGTAGGACTTAATCTCGGCTTCTGATGATGGGTAGTAGAACTTCAAAAAGTCAACACATGAAACGCAAAGGATTAAAAATATTTATCGCGGCCGCTTCGTTAGCGGTAGTGGCCGGATGTTCGGATGATTTTCTCGAAGAGAATCCGCCTCACCTGATTACAACGGAATCCCTATATGGAAATCTGCCGGGTTTTGAGACAGGCCTGAACGGTTTATACGCATTGGTCCGCGAGGAAAGAGAGGGTCGCGATGGCTCGAACTACCTCCGTGGCGAAATGTTCATGAACGGAACGGATAACATGGTAACCAATCACCGCGATGGTTTCGCGCGCGTGGCAGAAGACTGGCCCGCACAGAACACACCATTCAACGCCGATATTTCTTCGACGTTCGCATGGCTGTACCGCACGGTGAATGCGGCGAATACCATCATCGATCACGCCGAGGGAAGAGAGGACGTAGATTGGTCCGGTGGTTCATCGTCGGAGGAAGCAAACAAGAACCGCGTACTTGCCGAAGCGCGCGCGCTCCGCGCCTGGGCATACCGACATCTGACATTTTCCTGGGGCGACGTACCGCTGACGTTGCACGAGTCGCTGGGTTCAAATATTCGCACGGACTGGGATCGAACTCCGGTCGAGGAGGTACGACAACAGATGAAGTCGGATTGGTTGTTTGCGGAAAAGCACTTGCCGGTCGAACCTGCTGTAAGAGGAAAGATCAGTAAAGGTGCAGTACAGCACTACCTCTCGGAATTGTACCTCGTGCTGGGTAAAGCCGACAGCGCATTGTACTGGGCCGATCAGTGTATCAACACGCCGGAGTATCAATTGATTACTGCGCGTTATGGAGTGAGAAGCAATGAGCCCGGCGTGCCATTCATGGATATGTTCTACGACGGGAACTCAAATCGCGAAGAAGGAAACAAGGAGGCGCTTTGGGTGTGGCAATGGGAATTTGAAACGATCGGCGGTGAGGGTAGTCTGATGAGAAGGTGGCACATGAGCCGTTACGCTGATATCAGCATCGGCGGGGTCAGGCCATTCCAGTATACCATCGAACGCGGTGGAAGGGGATTGAGCAGGAACTCGCTTACGAAATGGGCAATAGACCTGTACGAACCAGAGGACGACCGGGGTTCGAACTTCGCGATCCGGAAGTACTTCGTTTTGAAAGATGCGGCTGAAAACGCGCCGGCACCTGCTGACCGACTGCCCGCTGGAATGAACTACGGAGATGTTATCCACCTCGACTGGTCAAGTGATATCACCGCGGCCTCGCGAAACAGAGTGAACTGGCCATTCTCGAGGAAGTTTGATTGGACGAGCACTACGAACATGCAGGAGACGTTCCAGTACAATGATCAAGTGTACCTGCGTCTCGCTGAAACGTATCTGCTCAAAGCAGAAGCGCAGTTCCTGCTCGGATTGCCGGACGACGCCGCGGAAACAATCAATATTCTTCGCCGCCGCGCAAACGCAAGCGAGATCACAGGTGCTGATGTCGACATCGACTTTATCCTCGATGAGCGTTCCCGCGAACTCGTGCTTGAAGAGCACCGTCGTCATACGCTGCTGCGTACCGGTAAGTGGCTGGAGCGAGTTAAGCTCTACAACAAGAATGGTGGCCAGCTTGCAACTCAACGCGACGAGTTGTTTCCGATTCCTCAAAGTGTTATCGATGCCAACCTGACGAAGGTGATGCCACAAAACCCTGGCTTCAACTAGTCTTGATCATTTCTCGGATTCGGACCGGTAGTAATTGCTACCGGTCCGGATTTCTTTTGTCCGCAACAAGAACCCCATCACTATGAAGTACCTATTATGCTCGGTTATCCTCCTCACACTTGCTGGCTGTCATAGCAGCCACGTGGGTGACAGCGCATCGGAACAGGAGTACATCGAGGTTGAAGCGCGTCGCCGGATTTATCACAATGACGGGCGACGAACGTACACAGAGTATGAGCCATTCAAAACGCGCACGGTAGAACAGCTCGCGGGCTACAAGCCATCGAGTGAACAGCGCTTCAGCAAGTACGGAGGATGGCTGGAAAAGCGGACGGACCCTACGGGCTTCTTCTATGTGAAGAAGATCGACGGAAGGTGGTGGGCAATCGACCCTGATGGATATTACTATATCAACGTCGCGCTGAATAGTATTAATCAGGGACGGTCGGAGCGAAACCGCAACGCGCTGAAAGAGAAATACGGCGACAGCAATACGTGGATTCGGGAAACCCTTGACATGTTGCAAGACAACGGCTTTAACTGCGCCGGGTCGTGGTCCGACACACGGGCCATCGTGGAGGCAAACAAAGCCGCCGATCGACCCTTTGCCTACACGATCAATTGGAATTTCATGAGTAGCTACGGACGCGAGCGAGGTGGGACGTATCAGCAACCCGGACACACAGGATATCCCAAGGATGCGATCTTCGTGTTTGATCCCGGCTTTGAGGAGTTCTGCGACAAACACGCACAACAGCTGACGGCATTCAAAGACGATCCGAATCTCTTCGGACATTTCTCCGACAATGAGATGCCATTTAAGGCGAAGGCACTCGACAACTTCCTGGAGCTTCCGGATGAAGAGCCGGGTCGGCAGGCTGCAGAGAAATGGATCACGGACCGCGGCATTACAAGAGAACAGATCACGGATGAGCACCGCGACGAATTTCTTTCGCTGGTTGCCGATCGCTACTTCTCAATCGTATCTAACGCTATCCGTAAGTACGACCCCAACCACATGTATATCGGTGCAAGGTTCTACAGTAGCGAAAAGAATCACGCGGGGTTCATGGCCACCGCCGGCAAGTATCTCGATATCGTCTCTAACAATTACTACAATCGCTGGACACCAGACTCCACGGAGATGAGCAACTGGGCTACGTGGACAGGAAGACCCTTCCTGGTTACGGAGTATTACACCAAGGGCGAAGATTCCGGCATGCCGAACCAGAGCGGTGCAGGCTGGATCGTCCGGACGCAGCGCGATCGCGGATTGTTTTATCAGAACTACAATCTGGCGTTGCTGGAGTCGAAGAATTGTGTCGGATGGCATTACTTCAAATACCAGGATAATGATCCGACTGCGAAGGGCGTGGATCCCTCAAACATCGATGCCAACAAAGGCATTGTGAACAATGAGTATGAGGTATGGGAACCGCTCATGGAGAAAATGAAGGAATTTAATCTTCAGGTTTATGACCTGATTCAATACTTTGACAAGCATGACTAGAGAAAGCAACACCAAGAGAACACACGGCCCTGTCGCGTGGCGATTTACCAGCTGTATCCTCGCAATCCTTCTTTCCGGATTTGCAACCGGAGTTTACGGACAGTCGGCGACAGCTGTTACTTTTCAGATACGCACAACGGATAAAGGCATCACAATCGATGTGCCGGATGCGCCGTCCTTGGAGCGACCTCGACTTGAGTTGCGTATTCAGAATGGTGACGGTGTGCTGTGGGAAGGACCGATGACACTCGTCGCGGACGCATCGGGTTTGCGTTTTTCGACAGGTGATTTGTCGCCGAAACTGTGGTCGCCGGTTGAGCCTAATCTCTACAATGTGACCTGCACGCTTTTTGATAAGCGCAAAGCCATTCGTCGATCGGAGCATCGCATCGGCTTCCGAAAGATGGAGACGCGGAACGGCCAGATCTTCTTGAACGACAAACCGATCTTTCTTCGCGGTATCGCGATCAATCCTCCGGGGCGTGGAATACCACCGGAACTCGAGACCAGCCGGGCGTTTGCGCAAGACTACGTCAGATTCATGAAGAGTATCAATGTGAATATCATCCGAATACCGGATGACCAGAATTGGTACGACGTCTGTGATGAACTGGGGATGATGGTATTCGGCGGAAACTACTCCGGAACTGTCGGAGGAGAAAAACCTCCGGTGGATTACGATAAGGGTGTGAACTGGTACAGGAATGTCAAGTTTGCTCCGATCATGCACCATCCGTCTCTGGTGATCTATGCACTCACCAACGAGGTGCCCTACACGGGCGAAATTGCGCAACGATGGATCAACTTCTTAAGCTATGCGCACAGGGAGCTCAGGAAGTGGGACGACACTCGTTTATACATTGGCAATGCTGGCTACGGCTACGGCCAGTCAGGCGATATTTGCGATCTCCACCGGTACTGGGGATGGTACTATGCGTCGCCGTTCACGTTCCTGAATATTCGCGACTATGAGCGGATCACATTCCCTGATAAGGTTCAGCCCCTTACGTTCACGGAATGCGTGGGCAACTACACGGGGCCTGACGGTCGTTATAACCTCACGCCCAATCACAAAAATCCGGTTTCACAAATGAACTGGACCGGACATGCGCCAAGTGAAATTCAGGACAAGCTTGCGGACGAACATCAATCCTTTGTTTTCAAACAGGCGACGGAACTGATGCGTCGCCTGAGGAGAATAAATCCGGAATCGTCTGGCGTGTTTCCGTTTACGATCATGTTTCGCAATTGGCACACGATCGAGAGTTTCGGAGACATGGATCCAAAGCCGGTCACAGGGCAAGCTCGTCTCTCGTATCAGCCCATCCTCCTCAGCTGGGAACACTGGGCTGCACAGCAGTACGCGGGCTCCACACTCAATCCGATTGCGCATGTGATCAACGATTCCGATACGTTTTCGGATATCCGGGACGTGAAGCTGGTCGTTCGTTTGCGCGATGAGGCACACACGATCCATGCGACTGATACACTTACCCTTCCCGACATTCGATATTATGATATTCACTCGCAGCGTGTGTCGCTACGACTTCCGGATTATCTCTTCGAGGGATCGTATATGCTGGAGGGAATAGTACTGTCGGAAGGCAAGGAAATCTCGAGAAACTTCTCGCCGTTGTTTGTCGCGAGAAAGAACGGGTCAAAAGCTATCGCAAGTCAACCTGTGAAGTTGTTTGACAACAACGGGCAGACGCGCTCGGCATTTGACGCCAACCAGATTCCTTACGAGAGTATCCAGTCATTCGAACGCCTGAAGGCCACTGATCGGGTGGTCATTGGTGAGAATTCCGCGAACGAGCTGCTCCGAAGTGCAGCTGCAGGCTTGCGCGACTTCGTTGCAAAAGGAGGAAGATTGCTGATTCTCAGGCAAGACTCGCTCCGCGATGCGTTTCTAAAGGATGTGCTTCCGGTAGAAGTTCAGTTTCCTCGGATGAATGTTGACGACCCGTCGTATCCGCCGCCGCCGCGCCCTTCGCGAAATGGATATAATGTTAACCCCGAGCGACCGGATCACCCGGTATTTTCGGGTATTGAACGGACTGAACTCCGCGTGTGGTCGGATTACACCGGATGGGATGAGACTCGACCTGGGTTCCCGGCAATCTATCCAGTCACGGATGGATTTGTGTTGGCGAACAAGGCTGACGTCGAAACCACCGCGGTGCTTGCAAATTACAGCGGCGGATTGGAAGCAATCGCGCTCGCCGAAATATTCGATGGAAAGGGCTCGGTACTGTTGTGCGGATTTGACATCGCGCGCAGAGCGGGTATCGATCCGGTTTCTGACAGACTTCTTCAGAACATGCTGCGCTATACAACCAGCGACAATGGGCACGAAAACCATATCCGGGTGACGGCTCCGATTCGCTGGGGTGATTACGAATCGGAGAAGGGAATCCTTACCGGCGTCTACAGTGGACTTATGCTCAACTCGAAGCCTGCGTTGTTCGGTTCGTATGAGGATCTTCCGATATCAGTAGAGAAAGACGGTCATATGTACGCCGGAGCAAAGTGGGGTTGGAACAACCGCGCAGGAAAGCAGTATGTACCTTATGGACGACGTATGTTTGGCCCGTACTATCATCGTGACTTCGGTGGGGTTCCGGCACCTCTTGATTCGAAGAGCGAACGCGGCGAAGGAATGTTCTGGTGTACCGTGGCGCCACAAACAAAACTGATGGAAACATTAGTGTGGAATCCGGCGGATACAGAGCTGGCCGTGGAGATTGAGATCAATGATGTAAAGGTTCGGGGAGGTGCAATAGCGCCCGGTGCGTTCACCGTGATCGAAAGCGAGTTGCCTGGTGGCGCGGAGAATCTCAAAGTTCTGCTGCGCGGAGACAGGAGATTGGTTATTCTACAAACGACATTCAGATAAACAGGGATTTTTATATCTTTCCGCCCTTAACCCGGAAACTGTACCCCTATGATGTTAACTCGTATTATCCCTTTTGTTGTCTCGCTGGCTTTGGTCTCTTGTTCTTCTAAGACGGAATCTGAGTCATCATCTGAGAAGCAAATGGAAAAGATCAAACTTATTACGCTTGACCCTGGCCACTTTCACGCGGCACTGGTTCAGAAGCCGATGTACGACAATGTCGATTCAGTTGTGCATGTCTATGCGCCGGAAGGAAGTGAAGTGCAGGAGCACCTGAAGAAGATCGATGCGTACAACAATCGCGCGGAGAATCCGACGAGCTGGAAAATAGAGCTCTACACCGGCGACGACTACCTGTCAAAAATGTTGGCGGATAAACCGGGCAATGTGGTGGTTATTTCAGGCAACAACAGATTGAAGACCGAGTACATCAAGAAGTCTGTCGATGCGGGCCTCAATGTGTTCTCCGATAAGCCGATGGCGATTAATCAACAGAGTTTTGAGTTACTGAAGCAGGCGTTTGCTACGGCGAAGGAGAAGGATCTCGTTCTGTACGATATTATGACCGAGCGCTTTGAGATCACAACGATGTTGCAGCGCGATTTTTCTCAACTACCCGAGGTCTTCGGGACACTTGAGAAGGGAACGCCTGAAGATCCGGCGGTCACCAAAGAGAGCGTCCACCATTATTCAAAAGTTGTTTCGGGATCTCCTCTTATCAGACCAGCCTGGTTCTTTGATGTCGAGCAGCAAGGCGAAGGGATAGTCGACGTTACAACACACCTGGTCGACCTTGTACAATGGGAGTGCTTCCCCGGTGAGATTATCAGCGAATCGGACATCAACATCACCAGTGCGCGACGTTGGAAGACAGAGCTTACGCCCGCACAATTTGAGAAAGTTACCGGTTTGAAATCTTATCCCGACTACCTGAAGAAGGATGTCGACAACAAGAATAATCTCGGTGTGTTCGCCAATGGCGAAATCAACTATCAGATCAAGGGAATCAATGCGAAGGTGAGTGTTATCTGGAACTTTGAAGCTCCTGCCGGAACGGGTGATACACACTTCTCTGTCATGAGGGGTACGCGTTCAAACCTGGTCATTCGCCAGGGCAAGGAAGAGAACTTCAGACCCACGCTCTACATCGAGCCTGTTGACAAGGCGGACCAGGCGTTTGAAGCCGACCTGAAAACAGCTCTTGCAAAGATCCAGGCAAGTTATCCTGGCGTTGACGTCCAGCGCACAGGGAACAATTGGATAGTTATGGTTCCGGATGAGTACCACAACGGCCATGAAGCCCACTTCGGTCAGGTGACAGAAAAGTACCTCGAGTATCTGGAAAACAGGAATATGCCCGAATGGGAGGTTCCGAATATGATCACGAAGTACTACGTGACGACGAAAGCGTTGGAGGAAGCGAAAAAGTGAGTAGTGAGTAGTGAGTAGTGAGTAGTGAGTAGTGAGTAGTGAGTAGTGAGTAGTGA
>JBIQJZ010000051.1:0-19039 GCA_044507115.1 Flammeovirgaceae bacterium
GCGTACCCAGTGCTCGTCGGAAGGCGCAACGAATAGCCCGCGGCGGTACAAGCCGGGGTGATCTTCGCCCATCCCGGTGTAGATGATGTTCGCGGATGTGTCGGTGCCGATTACAAACAATGGCTTTGGATGACCTCCAATGTGGAGTCCCTTGCGCTGGCCGATAGTATAGTAATGCGCGCCATTGTGCTCGCCTACAACTTTGCCGGCACCTTCGAAAAATGAGTAGGCAGCGGTCAGCGCTTTCAGATCGCTGTCGTCAAAGCCGTTGCGGAATGTGTCCGCTGTCGCGGGTATGTCGATTACCTTTCCTTTTCGCGGCTCGAGCCGTTGTTGAAGAAAGTCGGGGAGGTGAACTTTCCCGACAAAGCACAGTCCTTGTGAGTCTTTCTTGTCTGCGGTAACAAGTCCGATCTCTTTGGCGATCGCGCGGACTTCCGGTTTCGAAAGCTCGCCGATCGGAAACAGGGAACGCGATAGTTGCTCCTGTGTGAGTTGGCACAGGAAGTAGCTTTGGTCTTTGTTGGTGTCTTTCCCGCTGAGCAGGCGGTAGATCGTCTTGCCGTCGCGGACGAGTTCGCCTCTGCGGACGTAGTGACCGGTCGCGACATAGTCGGCGTGGTTCAGAAAGACGTCGAACTTGATCTCGCGGTTACACAATACATCCGGATTAGGCGTGCGTCCGCGCTGATATTCCGCAAACATATAATCGACAATGCGTTTCTTGTACTCCTCGCTGAGGTCTATTGCCTGAAATGGTATGCCCAGGTGCTGCGCGACGATCATCGCATCATTGCTGTCGTCGAGCCAGGGACATTCGTTGCTGATGGTTACCGTGTCGTCGTGCCAGTTTTTCATGAACATGCCGATCACTTCGTATCCTTGCTGTTGTAACAGATACGCCGCGACGCTGGAGTCAACTCCTCCCGATAAGCCTACTACTACTCTTTTTTTCACTTCTATAGGTTTGCCGTGAGATCTTCGCTGAGAAGTGCATCCACGGTCTCGTTAAATTCCTTTTTGAATTGTTCGTAGTACTCTCCGGTACCCGGACCCGAGAATCCTGTGTGTATCTTCCGGACTTTCCCGTCTTTTCCAATGAATATCGTGGTCGGAAATGCGGCAACATCGCTGAGCATGGGAAGCGTTTTGGCTGCCTCGCCTTTCTTGTCGGTACCGGCGATGAGTACATCGTAGTTGACGTTCAGTTTGTCTGCCATCTTTCGGACGCGGGTGCTAGCATAGTCGAAGTCGGCTTTGCGTTCATAGGCGAGGCCGATGATCTCGACACCCCGCGATTTGTTGGCATCATACCACGGTGCGAGGAATTGTGTCTCGTCCATGCAGTTCGGACACCACGTGCCGAGCAACTGAAGAATTACGACTTTGTTGCGGTATTTCGGGTCGTCGAGTGCAACGGTGTCGCCGTCAGCGTTTGGAAATGCGAACGATATGGTCTCATATCCGTCTTTCAGTGAAGTCAGGGCGTTGGCGTCTGGCAATGTCGCGTACTCATCCTTGCGGGCGAACCATGTGTCGTGCCTGGTCTTTCCGGAGCGAAACTCGCCGTGGAGTGATCCGTCCGCCTGGATGGCCGCGCTGAAGAGGTAGACGTGGTTGCCATCGAAGGCACTCAGGTACATCGTGGAGTCGCGTACGTTTCCTTCGAGAAAGCGGTAGTCCCCGGTTTGTTTCATGAATGTGCCAGTGACGATCGCGCCGCGTTGCTCGAAAAGGGCGACGGCGAATGAACTATCGCCGTTGTTGACGAAGGTGACGGCGTATTTTCCGGAGATGTCCGTATCTCCGTTGTCAACTGTCGACGGATCGAAGAACCGGTGCGCTACACCGTGGACGGCCTCAAAAGGAAGGCGATAATTCTCCGCGTCGTTCTTGACAAATTCTCCGCGCAACAGGGTGTCACCCACAAGGACTGCCTTGATATCGGCGTCGAAAATGTGCAGGGCGATACCGATCGAATCGCCCTGAACGTCGACTTCGTCGAGCAGCAACCGCTCGCTGGCATTGATCAGACTGATTTCGCCGCTTCGAGCAACCTCGAAGTTGAAGGGTAGCTCGTGTCCCTGAATTTCGACGGTAGCTCGCCACACGCCGGCCTTCAGCCGGTGTCTGTCGATAGACGTCGACGAGCATGCGGCTGTGAGCAGCGTTATTATGATCCAGAGTGCGTGACGATTCATTTCTATCCGATTAGTTGATCAACAAACACAAAAATGCGAGAAATGATTTACAACGCCAGCTGCCCCACCTTATACCACTTTCCATGATCGTGTCGCGATTTCCCCGATTTGGGTGAATAAAGGTTCCTTTGGAACTCGAAAGCGCGTTTTTAGCAAACTTTTGTGTACCCGGTTTCGCGCATGTATCGGCGGAATTTGTTGATTCCACGGGCTTTTTGGCATTTTTTGGCGTGAAAGGCAAAAAAGTGGTTCAAAGTGGTTGAAAGTGGAACAAAATTGCTATGTTTGCTTAGGAGTACCTGTCTGGCACACCGGGCGGGTATAACAACCACTACACACGTCTATGACTTTCTTCACCAGTGAATATGAAAGCAAGCTTGACGCCAAGGGAAGACTAGTGCTTCCCGCCAGGATCAAGGCCCAGCTTCCGGAAGGAAGCGGTCACGAACTGGTCATCCGGCGCGGGTTCGAGCAGTGCCTCATATTATACCCTATGGTGGAATTCCGGAAAGTGTTTTCAAAGATTTCAGGACTAAACGAATTCAACGAGGAGTTCAGGAAGCTGCAGCGCAATTTCCTGTCGGGCGTCGTAACGGTGGAGCTGGACAATAATGGTCGCTTCCTGATACCCAAGAACATGCTCGCCTACGCTCAGATTGAAAAGGACGCGATGCTGGTGGGAATGGGCAATAAGGTTGAGGTCTGGAATCCGGCGATCTATGAAAAGCATATTATTCAGGATCCCGGTGAGCTTTCGAAGCTAGCCGAGAAATACCTGAATGAATAGTCGGTCGGATACACAATGAGATGAGCGAATACCATAAACCCGTGATGCTTGCGCAATGCATCGAGGCATTGCAGGTTCGGGAAGATGGAGTGTACGTGGATGCGACGTTCGGGGGTGGCGGCCACAGCCGGGAGATCCTCCGGTACCTGACAACGGGTCGCCTGGTGGCTTTTGATCAGGACGGCGATGCCGCCAGGGAAGCGGAGAAGATCGACCATCGTTCTTTTGTTTTTTGTGCGGCGAACTTCATGCATATGAAGCGCTACCTCAGGTTGCACGGAATAACCGGCGTTGATGGCATACTCGCCGACCTGGGAGTGTCTTCGCACCAGATCGATTCGGCGGAGCGCGGGTTTTCAACGCGCTTCGACGGTCCACTGGATATGCGGATGGATCGGACAGCGTCGCAGACGGCAGCGGAAATATTGAATACCTATCCGGAGGATTCGCTGCATAAGATATTCGGAATGTACGGCGAACTGCGAAATGCGAAGACAGTCGCCAGAATAGTAGTACAACAACGCGTTCAAAAGAAGTTTGAACGAACACAGGATTTAAAGGACGCCTTACTAGGAGTCGCTCCCCGCGGAAAGGAGAACAAGTATTTCGCCCAGGTGTTTCAGGCTCTGCGAATTGAAGTCAACGACGAAATGAAAGCGCTTGAAAATTTTTTGCACCAATGTGGCGAAGTGTTGGTACCGGCGGGTAGACTGGTGGTAATGTCGTACCATTCACTGGAGGACAGGATGGTAAAAAACTTTATCCAGAAGGGGAAAGTTTTTGGCGAACTGGAAAAGGACTTGTACGGCAACGTGCTCAAACCTTTTCAGGCCGTCACGCGAAAGCCTATTGAGGCGTCGCAGGAGGAAATCGCTGCTAATAGCCGGGCTCGTAGCGCCCGACTGCGCGTAGCTGTCAAATTGTAAAGTAGATGCCGCATGAGCGAGAATAAGTTTAGAGCGAGATCTGAAGCGAATACGCTTCCCGGGGGATTCAGCGTTTTTTCGGCGATTGAAAAGCGTCTGAGATTAGAGACGTATTTCGAGGAAGGTTTTCCGATTCATTATCTCCCGAAAGTATTGTTTGTCATGGCACTGGGGCTGGTCTACATCGGCAATACCCATTATGCCGAACAAACTGTGCGAAAGATCGATGTGATTCAGGTGGAAGTTGAAGATCTGCGAGCCGACTATACGACGTTGAAAGCTGACTTGATGTTCAGCAGCAAGCAATCGGAAGTTGCCCGTCGTGTGAAGGCATTTGGTCTCAAGGAAAGCCTGACGCCGCCCTTTAAAGTAGTAGTCGAGAAAGGTGAATATTAAGAGGTCCATATTACTGCGTGTCCGCGTAGCATTTCTTTTTGTTATGCTTTTCGCCGTCGCCGTGCTCGCCCGGATCGGCCACATCCAGTTCGCGGAGGGCGAGCGATGGGCAGCGATGGGCGAACGGATATCGTTCGACTACAAACGAGTAAAGGCTACGCGTGGCAACATCTACTCTGATAACGGAAGTCTGCTGGCAACCTCTCTTCCTTTTTATAAGATCGCTTTCGACGCGACGATCCCCAAGGACGAAGTGTTTAAAGCGGGTGTCGATTCGTTGGCAGGAAACCTGGCGGGATTTTTCCGCGATAAGAGCAAGGCAGAATACAAACGCATGCTGATAGATGCTCGCGCAACAGGTAAGCAATACATCGTTCTCAACCGACGGAAGATCAATTACCAGGAAAAAAAACGGATGATGGGGTGGCCCATCATTCGGGAAGGGCGACTGCGCGGAGGGGCAATATTTGAAAAGGTGGATGTGCGCTATATGCCGTTCTCAAATCTTGGGCGCCGCACGATCGGGTTCATCAACGAGAATGAACACGGTGCCGGCTTGGAGTACAGCTTCAACCGGCAACTTGGCGGCCAGGACGGCTACGCGTACTACCAGAAAATCGCCGGCGGAGTATGGAAGCCGATCTTCGACGCGAATAATGTCAAAGCGGTTAATGGTCTCGATCTTCAGACTACGTTGGACATTAATCTTCAGGACGTTGCGGAGACCGCACTGCACAAAGCCATGGCCAAGCACGATGCGGATGACGGGATGATCGTGGTGATGGAGGTAGAGACGGGCGAGGTGAAAGCGATCACTAACCTCAGTGCCGATGGGAAGGGAAATTTTTCAGAGAAACTGAATTTCGCCGCCCGCTTGTTTGAACCGGGGTCTACCTTCAAGCTTGTGACGATGATGGCGCTGCTGGAGAATACCAACATCCGCCTCACGGATAGCATCGATACGGGGAATGGCGAATATCAATTCTACGACCACAAGGTGCGCGATCATGAAGAGGGTGGATTGGGCAAGTTAACTATACAGGAGGCATTCGAACATTCATCGAATGTGGCGATGGCCCGACTGGTGAACGACCACTTCGGCCTTAAGCCATCGACATTTGTCAATTACCTCGATAAACTTCACCTCTCAAAACGTTTGGGAGTTCAGATTGCAGGTGAGCCGCTGCCGAAGATCAAACATCCCGGAGAAAAAGGTTGGAGCGGCATCAGTCTTCCCTGGATGGCATACGGTTATGGCTTTGAAGTAACACCGTTGCACATACTGGCGCTTTACAACGCTGTCGCGAACGACGGAGTTATGATCAAACCGGTCATCGTGAAATCTGTCAGGAAGGCGGATTCGGAGGAGGAATCGTATGATACTGACATTCTCAACCGACGTATCTGCTCCGACGCAACACTTAAGAAGCTGCGACTCCTGCTGGAGGGAGTCGTCGAAAAGGGCACTGCAAAAAACATTAAGGGTACGCACTACCGGATCGCCGGCAAAACCGGGACCGCACAGATTCTGCAGAACGGACGGTATACGAGAAAGTACATAACTTCTTTTGTCGGATACTTCCCCGCGCACAAGCCCAAGTATTCGGCGATCGTAGTGATCAGAAATCCGCGCGGTTGGTATCAGTACGGAAGCAATGTAGCCGCCCCGGTTTTCAAGGAGATTGCTGACAATATTTATGCGCGCGACATCCAGCTCCAGGAGCCCATGGCGCTTGGTACCATTCCCGAAACGGATGTACTACCGTTTATCAAAGCGGGCAATCAACCGGAGCTGACGCTGGTTTGCAATGAGTTGGGAATCGCGAATGAACCGCTGACCGAAGAGGAGTGGGTGCGCACTTCGCGCACGGGCAACACCGTGAACTGGAAGAAGAATACGCAGGGAGAGGGTACCGTTCCGGATGTTTCGGGTATGACATTTCGCGATGCGATCTACCTGCTTGAGCAATCGGGACTGAAAGTCATCTACGAGGGAAAGGGTCGTGTGATTGACCAGTCGCTGACTGCAGGAAGACGTATTTCAAAAGGAGATCGAATCTACATTAGGCTTGGATAAGTGCCAGAACTGAAGAACATATTGTATCGCGTTTCACTTACTTCCTCGTTCGGAGATATGGACAGGGAGGTGAAAGGAATCGCTTTTGATTCGCGAAAGGTCGAGGCTGGTTTTGCATTCGTCGCCGTACGGGGCACACTTACCGATGGCCACGACTTTATTGAGAAAGCGATCGACTCCGGGGCGACTGCGATTGTGTGTGAGCGGCTGCCTGAATCGATCAGTGAGGGAGTCACCTACGTAACGGTGCGCAACAGTGGAAATGCGCTCGGGATTATGGCTTCAAACTTCTATGGCAATCCGTCGGCGAACCTGAAGCTCGTTGGTGTTACGGGAACCAACGGAAAGACGACAACTGTAACATTGTTGTACCAGTTGTTCTCGGCGCTGGGATACAATGTTGGTCTGATTTCAACGGTAGAGAATCGTGTGATCGATGAGCCGGTACCTGCGACACATACGACGCCTGATCCGATTCAACTCAATGGACTGCTGAAGCGGATGACCAACGCAGGATGCTCTTTTGCTTTTATGGAAGTAAGCTCGCATGCTGTTGAGCAGAATCGCATCGCGGGGTTGAAGTTTGCAGGCGGTGTCTTTACGAACATCACGCATGATCACCTCGATTACCACAAGACTTTTGAAAACTATATCAAGGCGAAGAAGAAGTTCTTCGACGATTTGCCATCAGATTCGTTTGCGTTGGTTAATGCCGATGATAAGCGCGGCATGATCATGCTTCAAAATACGAAGGGACTTAAGTTGACGTTCGGTTTGAGGAAGATGGTCGACTACAAAGCTAAGATTATCACGAATTCGCTTGAAGGGCTCGAACTCGAGATCGGAGGGCGCAGTGTGTGGTTCAGGATGATCGGTGATTTTAATGCCTACAACCTACTCGGTGTGTACGGAACGGCGCTGCAACTCGGCGAGGAATCAGATGAGATACTGCAGCATTTGTCTGCGTTGAATGGTGCCCCGGGAAGATTCGAACGCGTGCTTCCCGGATCGAAGATTACTGCGATCGTCGACTATGCGCATACACCCGACGCTTTAAAGAATGTACTAGAGACCATTGCCAACTTTCGCACAGGTGCCGAACAGGTTATTACAGTGGTGGGATGTGGTGGCAATCGCGATAAAACAAAGAGACCATTGATGGCCTCCATTGCCTGTAAGTTAAGTGACAGGGTGGTGCTGACGTCCGACAATCCGAGGGATGAGGATCCAATGGATATTATTCGCGATATGCAAACTGGAATACTGCCGACGGAATCGAAGAAGACGCTGGTGCTGGCTGATCGGGAGGAAGCGATAAAAACTGCGTGCATGATGGCGCGTGAGAGCGACATCATTCTTGTGGCGGGCAAAGGCCATGAGACATACCAGGAGATCAAGGGGGTTAAGCACCCCTTCGATGATCGTCTGGTGATGGAACGAATGCTGAATCTATTGACGGATAACGAGAACTGACCTCGATGCTGTATTACATCTTCGAATATTTGAATGAATTGGACGTTCCCGGTGCGGGAGTGTTTCAGTACATCTCGTTTCGAGCGGGTATGGCGGCATTCCTTTCTCTGCTGATCACGATAACATTCGGAAAAGGTCTCATTAACTACCTCCGCAGAAAACAGGTCGGTGAGGAGATCCGCGACCTCGGACTGGAAGGGCAAACGCAGAAGCGCGGTACGCCCACGATGGGGGGGCTGATCATTATTGCCGCAATTCTTATACCCACACTTCTGCTCGCAAAAGTCGACAATATATATGTCATTCTGCTTGTCATCACAACGGTTTGGTTAGGCCTGATAGGGTTCCTCGACGATTATATCAAGGTGTTTAAGAAGGACAAGAAGGGTCTGGCTGGAAAGTTCAAGGTTTTCGGACAGGTAGGCCTCGGTCTTATCGTCGGGCTGACATTGTATCTCAGCGATGAAGTTGTTGTTAGAATTCCCGATACGACGGCAACCGTCATCTCAGCGTCTCCGGAGGAACCGGATGCTGATGGAAATGTGGCGGGATACAAAGATGTGCGGTCGATGACAACGACCATTCCCTTTCTGAAAAACAACGAGCTTGATTACAGCAAGATCCCTTTCATACCTGCGGAGTATACCTGGATTGTCTACGCGTTCGTTGTCATTGTTGTTATTACAGCGGTATCGAATGGCGCAAACATCACTGATGGAATAGATGGGCTCGCCGCCGGAACGTCGGGAATCATCGGGCTGACGATCGCAATACTGGCGTATCTGTCCGGTCGCGTTGACTTCAGCTCTTATCTCAATATCATGTATATACCGAACCTGGCGGAGCTGGTAATTTTCTGTACCGCCTTTGTCGGTGCTTGTCTCGGGTTCTTATGGTATAACGCATACCCGGCGCAGGTGTTTATGGGTGATACCGGTAGCCTAACCCTTGGTGGCGTCATTGCCGTGCTTGCGTTGGCAGTTCGGAAAGAATTGCTGATCCCTGTCTTGTGCGGCATTTTCCTGATTGAGAATCTATCCGTGATCTTGCAGGTTTCCTATTTCAAATACACAAAGAGAAAATATGGCGAAGGCCGTCGGATATTTCTGATGTCGCCCTTACATCACCACTATCAGAAGAAAAATATTCACGAGGCGAAGATCGTGACTCGTTTTTGGATTGTCGGAATACTACTGGCTATTCTCACGTTGGCAACATTGAAACTGCAATGAAGGAGAGGATTGTCATATTAGGAGCAGGCGAAAGTGGGACGGGGGCGGCGCTCCTCGCGAAGGCGAAGGGCTATGACGTCTTTGTCTCCGACGCGGGAACGATCAAGGACCGGTACAAAGAGGAATTGGAAGCGGGTGGAATCGCATATGAGCAGGAGGGGCATTCCGACGCGGGTATTTCCGGTGCCACTTTGATCATCAAGAGCCCGGGCATCCCTGACAATGCACCGATACTGCAACGGGTGGCATCGGAGGCAATACCAATGATCGACGAAATTGAGTTTGCCTTCCGACACACGGATGCGAAAGTGATCGCTATCAGCGGAACGAACGGCAAGACGACAACAACGCTGTTGACTTACCACCTCATGCGCGAGGCGGGATTCAATGTCGCACTTGCGGGCAATGTAGGGTTAAGTATGGCGCGCCAGGTCGCGCAGCGGAGATACGAGTGGTACGTAATTGAGATGAGCAGCTTTCAGCTCGAAGGTATCGACACATTTAAACCTGAGATCGCTATTCTGCTGAACATTACGCCGGATCATATGGATCGGTACGATCACAACATGCAGAACTATATCAATGCCAAGTTCCGGCTCGTCGCGAACATGACCAGGCAGGAGAACTTTGTGTACTACTACGACGATGACGTTATCGCCCGGGAAATAGGTACGCGATCACTCGTTCCGCATGCTGTACCTGTTTCTCTGAAGCGTGCGGGTGAAACACCGGTGTACTTCGATGGAACGCAGATGATCTTCAATCTGACAGCAAGTTTCAGCATTTCTCAGTCGGAAACGACTCTCAGGGGTCCTCACAATCTGATCAACACGATGGCTGCCGTTTCAGCTGTTTACCTGGCCGGGGTGAGTGTCGACGCGATCCGTCGAGCCCTGAAGACATTTGTTAACGCGCCTCATCGGCTTGAATCCGTGGGCGTGATCGGCGGTGTCGAGTTTATCAACGACTCGAAAGCGACAAACGTGGATTCAGTAGTCTATGCGCTGGGGAGTTTCGACCGCCCGCTGATCTGGGTTGCAGGAGGAATTGACAAAGGCAATGACTATAACCTGATAAAATCCGAGGTTCAGCAAAAGGTGCGAGCGCTGGTGTGTCTCGGCAAGGACAACGAGAAGCTGAAGAAAGCATTTAGTGGCGTCGTTCCGGTGATACGGGAAACGCAGGATGTAAAGGAATTGGTGCAAATCGCACTTCAACTGGCAAAAGAGGGAGACGTGGTGCTGTTGTCCCCGGCGTGTGCAAGTTTCGATTTGTTCAAGAACTATGAAGACAGAGGCAACCAGTTCAGAGATGCGGTGAGGGAGTGGGTTCCGGGCGCGGGGTTCTAGGCGCAGGGTTCTGGATACTGGGTTCTGGGCACCGGGTGCTGGGTTCTAGGGGACAGGGTTCTGGGTGCTGGGTTCTAGGGACAGGCTTCTGGATACTGGGTTCTAGGGACAGGCTTCTGGATACTGGGTTCTAGGGGCAGGGTTTAAGTCAAAAATTTAGAGTTTAACGTCTAAAGTTTAAAAAAAGATATGATCAAGTGATGCGAGTAGCGATGTCCCTGTAACCCCTTACTCAGGGTACTCACGACTCACCACTCACCACTCACCACTCACGATTCACGACTCACGATACCGATGAACAACTTAAAAGGCTGGATTGACAGAAATTTGCAGGGCGACAGGGTGATCTGGGCGGTGGTGTTCGCACTTTCGCTGATCAGTATTCTGGTCGTGTACAGCTCTATCGGAACGTTGGCGTACAAACGTGCGGAGAGTCCGGAGAGCCACTTGCTGAAGCACACGATGACGGTGTTTATCGGACTTGCTGCGATGTGGTTTGCGCATAAGGTTGACTACCGCTATTACTCGCGGCTGTCGAAGTTTGCTTTGTGGGCGAGCATTCCACTACTGATCTATACGTTTACACATGGCACCACGATCAATGATGCAGCACGGTGGATTGCTGTTCCAATCGTGGGGTCGTTTCAGCCTTCGGATTTTGCGGGCCTTGCCCTGATCGTCAATCTCGCAAGTATGCTGGCGAAACGACAACAGAACATCGACGACATTCGCGACTCGTTGATACCGATCCTTTTCTGGTGTGGAATTATTTGTGGCCTGATTGCGCTCACAAATATGTCGACTGCCGTGCTGTTGCTGCTGACATGTATGCTAATTATGTTTATCGGTAGAGTGCCGATGCGCTACCTCGCGATGCTGATGTTCGTCGGCGTCTTGTTCGGAGCGTTGGCATTCAAGTTTGGTGTGCGCGGAGGAACGGTGAAGGCGCGTATCAACGACTTTACAGAAGTCGTGCAGGGCAAGAAGGAGTTGCCCTTCCAGGCGAGGCATGCGCGGATCGCTGTCGCGACGGGTGGTGTAACCGGAAAGGGTCCTGGTAACAGCGACCAGCGCAATATTCTTCCGCATCCTTATTCAGATTTTGTTTATGCGATCGTGATCGAAGAGTACGGGATGATCGGAGGTTTCATAGTGATCGTGCTCTATCTCGTCTTGCTCCATCGCGGTATGAAGGCGGCGTACAATAGTGAGCGCGCATTTGGCGGATTGCTATCCGCCGGATTGAGCTTTGATCTCGTTTGCCAGGCAATGGTCAACATGGGCGTCGTGGTGGGACTTGGTCCGATCACAGGCCAGCCTTTACCACTCGTGTCGATGGGAGGGACTTCAATGGTCTTCACAGGACTTGCATTGGGGATCATCCTGAGCGTGAGCAGAGGGGAGCAAGACTCGTCCTGGGAGCAGGGCGAAAAAGGAGGTGCGAGAGCGAATCGAAATGGTGCGAATGAAAATGCTTTAGCTTGAATGCAACATCACCATATCGTCTGATTATCAGTGGCGGAGGTACCGGCGGGCATATCTTTCCAGCCGTCGCCGTCGCGAACGCCTTCCGGGAACGGCATCCGGATGCGCATATCCTCTTCGTTGGTGCGCGCGGCAGAATGGAGATGACGCGTGTTCCCGAGGCCGGATATGAGATCATTGGACTATGGATTAGCGGAATTCAACGCAGGCTTACGTTGTCGAACCTGCTCTTTCCGGTAAAACTCCTGGCAAGTTACCTCCGGGCGATGGTGATCGTCCGGAAGTTTAAACCAAATGCAGTTGTCGGCACCGGCGGATATGCGAGTGGTCCGATAATGCTGGCAGCGACACGATTAAAAGTCCCGACGTTGATACAGGAGCAAAACTCTTTCGCCGGCCTGGCGAATAAACAGGTTGCCGGGAAGGTTAGCAAAGTCTGTGTCGCTTACGAGGGTATGGAGAAATACTTTCCGGCGGAGAAGATAGTTCTCACCGGCAATCCGGTGCGGAAGGATATTCTTGGTGTCCGGGATAAGAAAGAGGACGGAAGAGCGCATTTCGGCATTGCAGCAACACAAAAGACGTTGCTTATAATCGGAGGAAGCCTAGGTGCGCGCACAATCAATGAAAGTGTGTTGGCAGGGATTGACAAGCTTATTGACGCCCAAGTGCAGGTGATCTGGCAGACGGGTAAGGTATACTACGAAGTCGTCAATGCCGAACTTGCCCGGTACGATAGGCTGGGAATCCGCTTGTTTGATTTTCTACGGGAGATGGATCTCGCGTATGCAGCGGCGGATGTGGTGATATCGCGCGCCGGTGCGCTGGCGGTGTCGGAACTGTGCATTGCGGGGAAACCCTCCATCCTCGTGCCTTCACCCAATGTTGCGGAGGATCATCAAACCCGGAATGCTATGTCGCTGGTAAACAAAGAGGCGGCGATCATGGTGCCGGACAAAGATGCGAGAGAACAACTGGTGGACGAAGCGCTAAAGTTGCTGTTCGATGAACAACGTGCGAGGGAATTTAGCGAACGCATTTCCACCCTCGCGCGGCCGAACGCGACGGAGGATATTGTCAATGAAGTTGAAAAGCTGATCGGCGCGGCTGGTTCAGTTCAAAACAAACAGAACAATTCGAGGTGAAGCTGACGAATTACGATAACATCTACTTTCTGGGGATCGGGGGCATCGGTATGAGTGCATTGGCCCGCTGGTTTCGCAAAGGAGGTGCGCATGTGTGGGGATATGACAGAACCCAGACGTTGTTGACGACGCAGCTGCAGCAGGAGGGTATCAACGTCCACTTCACTGATTCACAGGATGAAATTCCCGAGCAGGTCAGGCAAAACCGTGAACGCACGCTTGTCGTATTTACTCCTGCCATCCCGAAAGATCACCGTGAGCATGCCTACTTCCGCGAGCATGGATATACCATCCTGAAACGCTCCGAAGTACTTGGGCTGATCTCTCGCGATCACGTCACCATCGGTGTGGCGGGCACACACGGCAAAACCACCACGTCGTCGATGGTGGCACACTTGCTGAAAACAGCGAAGAAGGACCTCGTTGCATTCCTCGGAGGAATTGCGACTAACTATGACTCGAACCTGGTGTTACACGGCGAAGTGTCGGAAAAGACTATGGTTGTCGCGGAAGCAGATGAGTTTGATCGTTCCTTTCTGCAACTTCACCCGCAGATTGCGATTGTCACATCTGCGGATGCCGATCACCTGGATATCTATGGCGATCATGAGCATCTCATCACGTCGTTCCGTGATTTTATCAGGCAAATCCGGGACGGGGGCGAGTTGATCATTCACGAGTCGATCGCTGAAAAACTCGCAGGTGATATTACACACTTCAATAAGAATACATACAGCATGAGCCGGGGACAATTTTTTGCCGGCAACATTACCGCAAAGGGCGGATTTTTTGAGTTTGACCTGCAAGGATTTGGCAAGGTCGAACATATCAGGCTAGGTGTCCCCGGTTTTCACAACATTGAGAATGCCGTCGCTGCGTCAATTGCGGTTCATCGCTGCGGCGTTGACCTTCCGACAATTCGGAAAGGGCTGGAATCGTTCTCAGGAGTAAAACGCAGATTTGAGTTTGTGATTCGCACCGAACGTCTCGTATTTGTCGATGACTACGCTCATCATCCGGCCGAGATCGAAGCATTTCTGAAGTCGATGAAGTCGATGTATCCCAGGAAAAAATTAACGGTGATCTTTCAGCCGCACCTGTTCACAAGGACACGCGATTTTGCGGAGGGATTTTCAAAGAGCCTGAGCATCGCAGATGAAGTGTTGCTGATGGATATTTATCCGGCACGAGAGCTCCCGATCGCCGGTGTGGATTCAGACATGCTTCTGAGTGGAATAACAAGCGCAACAAAGGTGCGTTGCAGCAAAGAAGATCTATTGGATAAACTTGCGGACAGGGATGTTGAGGTGCTGGCCACAGTAGGTGCGGGCGATATTGATACGTTTGTAGAGCCAATAAATAAATTATTGCGGAGGAAGTATGAAATTTAGGTTCAACTTGCGGCGTGAATTGAAGATTGTCGGCGTGCTGCTGGTGCTCTTCGCACTCATTGCCTTCACGGAGCGGATGAAGAGCGATGCTTCCGTTGGGGACATTCAGATTTCGATCGGCAACCTGCATGGCAATCACTACCTCGATGAGGAGGATATTATGAATCTGATGAAGATCGATATCGACAACCTTCGGGGCGCGAGCATGCGGGAGCTGAACTTTCGGGAGATCGAACGCCGGATGCGGCGGAACCCATACGTCGGCGATGCCGAATTGTTCAGTGACCTCAAGGGAAACCTCATCGTGAAGGTCGAGTTACGCCGTCCTGTGGCGCGCATTGTTCAAAGTCACGGACCGGATGCTTACATCGCGGAGGATGGGACTGTAATGCCTGTATCCGACAAGTTCACGTCAAGAGTCATCCTGGTAAGTGGTGATTTTGTTCCAAAGTTTGTGAGTGCTGACAATATCCGCGACCTGGAGGAAGGCAAGCAACTGATGACGTTATTGAAAACGATTCGCGACGATGCCTTTTGGCGAGCGCAGATCGCACAAGTTGATATGAATGGCAAGGGACGCATCGTGTTGTACCCCCAGGTCGGCGATGAGATCCTCGAGTTCGGGGAGCTAGCGGACCTTGATGTTAAGTTCCGGAAGCTGAAGATCTTCTACAAGGAGATCTTCCCGCGAGTGGGGTGGAACAAGTACGATAGAATCAATGTGGAATATAAAGATCAAATAGTAGCACAATAGACTGTGGACAAAAAAAAGGAACAACCACTTAATTAGATAATATGGAACACGAAAAAATCGTAGTCGGTCTCGACATAGGCACAACGAAGATCTGTGTTATCGTCGGCCGCAAGAATGAGTTTGGCAAACTTGAGGTACTCGGCATGGGGAAAGCGGAGTCGGAAGGTGTCGTGAAGGGGATCGTTTTCAACATCGACAAGACCGTTCATGCCATCGAAAAGGCGATAAGGGATGCGGGCGACCAGGCGGGCATCGACATCGGAGTCGTGAACGTCGGTATTGCCGGGCAACACATCCGGAGCTTCATCCAACACGGCGGAATAACCCGGACGTCACGCGAAGATGAGATCAGCGTCGCCGACGTTGAGCGACTCACGCAGGACATGTACCGGATGGTCGTACCTCCGGGTAGCCAGATTATTCATGTTATGCCCCAGGATTACATGGTTGACTACGAGGATGGCATCAAGGAGCCCGTGGGCATGTCTGGGGTACGACTGGAGGCGGACTTCCATATTATTACTGCGCAAACAAACGCTATTAACAATGTTAACAAATGCGTTCGCCGTGGAGGTCTGGACATCGAGGATCTGATTTTGGAACCCCTGGCTTCGAGCCTCGCCGTGCTCAGTGATGAGGAGAAGGAAGCGGGAGTATGCCTGATCGACATCGGCGGTGGGACCACTGACATTGCGATTTTCTACGACAACATTATTCGGCACACGGCTGTTATTCCATTCGGCGGAAACATCGTTACCAACGACATCAAACAAGGGTTAATGGTGTTGCCGCAGCAGGCTGAACAGCTGAAGACAAAGTTTGGAAAAGCGATCGCGGAGGAGGCCAGCCCGAACGAGATTGTGTCGATACCTGGTATCCGGAACCGCGCGGCGAAGGAGATCTCCGTGAAGAACCTCAGCAATATCATTCAGGCGCGCATGGAGGAGATTATTGAGATGGCGCATTCGGAGATCATCAGCTCCGGGTTTGAGAACAGGCTTGCGGGAGGGATCGTGATCACAGGAGGAGGGGCGCAGCTTAGCAATCTCAAACAATTAGTAGAATATATGACCGGCATGGATACGCGCATCGGCTATCCAAATGAACACCTCGGCAAGAGCCGGGTAGAAGCCGTGAAAAGTCCGATGTATGCAACCGCTGTGGGCCTCGTGCTTGCAGGCTACCGTTCCCTTGATGAAAGGGCAGACCGTTACAAGGAGGCTAAAGAAGTGATCCGAAATTCGCGTACAAAGAAACCGGTCTCTTCGAAGAACTTCTTCAACGACATTCTCAACAAGACGAAGAGCTTGCTGATCGACGATCTTGACGGGAAAAATGAGTACTGACGATTACGAGAGTCACAACCACTAATTACATTCATATGTTTGAAACAGGATCATACAAATTTGAAATCCCCAAACATGGTTACAAGTCGATCATCAAGGTGATCGGCGTTGGCGGGGGAGGAAGCAATGCGGTGAACCACATGTACAAACAAGGCATCAAGGATGTCGAGTTTGTCGTTTGCAACACCGACAATCAGGCGCTTAACGGAAGCCCGGTACCGAATAGACTTCAGATTGGTGCAAATCTGACAGAGGGACTTGGATGCGGTGCGAACCCCGAAGTAGGCAAGAATGCGGCACTTGAGAGCAAGGATCAGATTCGCGAGACGTTAATGGGTGCAAAAATGGTTTTCATCACCTCGGGAATGGGGGGAGGAACAGGTACCGGAGCTGCACCGATTATCGCTAAGATTGCCAAAGACATGGATATCCTTACGGTGGGTATCGTGACAGCACCTTTTTCATTCGAAGGAAAGAAGAAGGCGGCGCAGGCGGAGATCGGTATTGAGGAGTTGCGCAAGACGTGTGATACTGTACTGGTGATTCTCAACGATAAGTTGCGGGAGATATACGGCAATCTTTCAATCGGGCAGGCGTTTGCTCAGGCCGATAATGTATTGACGACGGCGGCCAAGAGCATCGCGGAGATCATTACGCTTGCCGGGTATGTCAACGTCGACTTTCAGGATGTCCGGACGGTAATGCTGAACGCAGGTGCCGCTGTGATGGGATCAGCAGAGACTCGCGGAGAAAACCGCGCGCTGAAAGCTGCGGAAGGAGCACTTACTTCACCGTTGCTCGACAACCGCGATATCATGGGTGCGAAGAAAATACTGCTGTCGATCATTTCCGGTGTCGAAGCCGAACTGCAGATGGATGAGCTTACGGAGATCACCGAGTATATTCAGGCACAAGCTGGCGACGATGGTGAGATGATCTTCGGTCACGGTGTCGATCCCGACCTGGGTGATCGCATACGTGTCACGGTCATCGCTACCGGCTTCCCCGCCGAAGTGAAATTGCCGATTTCGAGGAAGGATGAGAAGAAGGTTCATGAGCTCGATCGCTCACAGGGTTGGCTGTTTTCGCCGTCCGCCGCCGACAACTCTGTCAATGAAACCAGCGAGATGCAGATGAAGACGCGTGACGCACAGCCCGATCCTGGGAAAGAGGCAGATGACGCGCGGCCTGAGGAACGCGAACTGGTGTTTGCCGGTCCGTTTCAACGACTCGATAGTGACCACGTGGAAGACGATGGCGAAGATGGATTGTTCCGGGATGATGACTTTGATCCTGTGACTGAGCGCTATGGTGATCAGACAATCAATGACGAAGGGATGATGGAACTTCGCAACACGCGCGAACGCCTCCAGCAACAAGCACGGGAGCGCAAGGAACAGTTGAAGCAGGTTAGGAAACACGAGATGACCAAAGAGGAGTTTAATGAGAAATGGTCATTGCCCGCGTACCTGCGCCGGGGAATCAAGATGAATGATGCTCCACATTCATCCGAACCCTATATATCGAAGTATAATCTCAATGATGATAACACGTTGCTGGGGAATAATAAATTCCTCCACGACAACGTGGATTAAAGATAACATTTCCGGCACGACTGGTCATTTACTCCATTCGTAGTGGTTGTTGGTGGTAAATATTTTTTGCCGGTGTCGGAATGTTTCAAAAAAATATGCAAGTGCCCCCGTCAGACGGGCGGGTAATGTACACGCATCATTTTTTTACCTGAAAAACCTCGCGAAGCGAGGTTTTTTTGTTTAGGACCTCCGTGCTCGCGCACGATAGCGGTTTCTGGAACTGGCCTCAAACTTGCATTCTACCTGGCAGGATAACATTTACGGCTATGAAGAACTACATGTTTATTTCGTTGTTGATGTTTGTATCGGCGTCCTGTACGTTCTACGAGGTTGAACCACGATACGATTATCGCGAAAAGTTTGTCGGCTACTACGATGTAGAAGAATACAGCAAAACCTATGGCGACTACACGTACTACACCATGCGCATAACGCGCTCCCGATATGATGGCGAAATCTATTTGAATAATTTTTATGCTGCCGAGATCCGTGTGTACGCGACGGTGAACTTTAACGACATCCGGATCCCATTTCAGGTTGTGAACGGTTACGAGATTGAGGGATCGGGTTCGCTGTACGGTCATCAGCTGAGCCTGTCGTATAGGGTCAAGGATTTGTACGATTACTCCGTATCGGATTATTGCGAAACGATCGCATGGCAGTAATACCGGGGTGTCGGGTATTAGAAGCGCATAGCGAACTCGGTTCCTTTCCCGACAGTTGACTTGACGGTTAGCGTACCTTGATGTTGCCGCATGATCTGACGGGAAAGACTGAGTCCAATGCCGGATCCCGACTTCTTGGTGGTGTAGAAAGGTATAAATATCTTTTCGAGAGCTTCCGGATCAATACCCGTCCCGTTATCACGAATGGTGATCACGG
>JBIQJZ010000328.1:0-2761 GCA_044507115.1 Flammeovirgaceae bacterium
CGCGCGCGTTGATTGAACGAGTTGTATTTACGATCCCAGGCGAACCGGTGATTCCAGCCCAGTCCGGTTGTGAACCTTCCTGAGAGTCTGTAGCCAACATATGGGTTGATGTCGAGGAGGTAGTAGTTCTTTTGCTGGTATTGGAAGTACAGACCCGGGACGATACGTTCGATGAACGGTCTCCCTTTCATCGCATTCGGCGGACGTTTGGGGAGATCCTTGATACTCGCGACGGAAGAATATTTTTGTTTGTACTTCGCGATCTTATCCATTGCCGTCTTGAGTTGCTCCTCCCTTCCCGCGAAGTGGTTGACCGCAGCCTTCTTGGCGAGTTCGGCCGCCTTTTCCTTTGCCGCGGCAGGATCGGCGAGACCGTTTACCTGACCAGTGATCTCGTTCAGTTGACCTTTATGCCCCTCGACGATACCGGATTGCTTCTGCAATTCACTTAGTCCGTCGACGCTGGAAGCCTGGGATTCCAATGTTTCCTGAAGATTCTGCGCGTCAGCGAGATCAGTTGGAGTCACGACCGCGATATTCTGCGGGTACTCTGGTAACTGTTGAGAGATACCTGGAAGGACGGGTGAGTTCACATCCGGTAGTTGCGGCACACCGGTAGAATTGATTCCCGGCACTGAGGCTCCATCGATAACACCCGACAGCTCTTGGTCGGGCATGGTCAGTGATGAGATCCGGACATTTTTTTGAATATCCAGGTCGTTGAGTTTACCGGAGAGTTTTTGCAGTGGATCTTTAAATTGATTTGGCAGACCCAGTTTGTCAAGCTTGTCTGACGTAGACGATTTCAGCGAATTGAATTTGTCCTCGAAGCGCAGATCCGTTTTCTTTTTCAAGTCAGCGAGTTTATGCAGTGAACGCTCGTATTTTTTCGTTGGCAGATCGAGGCCCCTGAGACTATCTACTTTCTTGTGGAGTACGAACACCTGCGAATCAATTCGCTGAATGGCGTTATGGTATTGGTGCTGGAGCGAGTCAGCGCGGAGGTTGAAGTCGGTGATGATGGAGTCCGCCCTTTTATAGATTGGGAGAAGAGAGTCTGGGAGGGTAGAGACGGATCGGGAAAGCGAATCGACGTTTAGCAGGGAGTGTTGTTGCGCGAAGAGCGAATCGACGTCTTGTGCAAAGGCGGGGATACAGGAAAGAGTGAAGAAGAGAAGGAGACAATGTTTCACTTAATGAAGGTAGTGATATTTGTGACATATAGGTATTCCACAACTCCAAATTTAAGTTTTGCTTTTTGAACGAGTTATACGCCAGCACTTGCCAATACGATGCATTCTTATTGCAGCGATTTTACCTTTGTTGAGTATGATCGGGAGAATCTTACCGGAATTCCTGTTCCCCCTGTTTTTTTTCAGGAGAATCTAAGGAGCCAAGTTTCCAGAACGGAAAATGAGAATGCGATAACCCTTTACAGTTACGATGAGTTCGGCCAAGTGACGCGAACCTGGCAGTTATTAAAGATCGCTGACCTGGACCAGGTTAAGACCATTGATTATTCCTACGACTACTTCGGCAATGTCTCCGAGGTGGCCTATCAAAAAGAAAATGTCGATGAACGGTTTTATCATCATTATGTGTACGACGTCAATCAGCGTCTGACCGAGGTTCACACGAGCAAGAATGGTACTAATTTGACTTTGCGGGCAAAGTATCACTACTACCTTCATGGTCCACTGAAGAGGGTGGAACTCTTCAATGGAAATGAACAGCTCCAGGGAATTGATTATACCTATACGATTAATGGCGCGTTGAAAACCATCAACCATGCAGATCCTGCCCTGGATCCGGGTGGGGATGAGGATGACGTATTCGGAGCAACACTGGAGTATTTCAATAACGACTACGCGGGGGCGGATTACTCCACCGGAACACAGACGATCTCCGGTGGCACAGACCGGTACAATGGCATGTTGAAAGCTATGAGCTGGAATAGTCCGGCAGGGAATCACGACAAACAGACCTACGTCTATCAGTACGATGACCGCGATCAGTTGACTGGCGCGACGTGGGGCCTGATGACAGGGTCTGACGGTTCATACGGGTTTAGTCCGGGAAGTCTGCAGGCCTACCGGGAGGCGGTTCCCGCATATGATAAGAACGGTAACATTCAGAGTTTGATCAGGAAGGGCAAAGAAGGGACTAGCTTGGCTGACTATGAATATAACTATCAGGCCAATACTAACCGGTTAGATAATGTATCCGAGAATTCATCTGTTTTTATCGAGTACAGCTACAATTCGATAGGGCAGGTGACGCGAGTCAAGGAAGGAGAGGACAAGGATCACGAGATTCGGTATAACGCATATGGTCTGGTAGCAGAGATACGCGATAAGAATGATGCCAACAACATATTACAATCCTATCACTATGATGACCGCGGCCACCTTTTGCAGAAGGTATATTATAGCGGGGGTGTGGCTCAGCTTTATACTACCTATGTCAGCGACGCATCCGGAAACGTGCTGGCCATTTACATGGAAGAGATTCCGACGCTGGAGGCTCCGGAGGAAGTACCGATTTACGGCGCGGGACGGCTAGCGGTCTACAAGCCATCGGCAAACAGCTACTTCTACGAAGTCAGTGATCACCTGGGCAACGTCCGTGCCGTGATCGGCGTGTCGGAGACGGAAACCTATTTCGCCGATTTCGAGACCGCCGCCAATACAGATTTTGAGAACTACAGCCGCTACGATGGTGATGAGATGGATCACACCGATCCGGACGACGATGTCAATAC
>JBIQJZ010000052.1:0-1228 GCA_044507115.1 Flammeovirgaceae bacterium
ATAGAAGATCCGTGGAGCCGACATTTGCAATCTATGTTAACGAAACCTTCGGACAGAATTTCAGGAGGCTCTAACGAGCCAGCGTTCCGGCTATCTCGTTGCGTGCCAGAGACAGGAAACTCCTACGGAGTTGGCTACGTTTTCCTGGTGTGCGGTCGCTGGCGCGTATCAGAAAACGAATAAAGCGACAAGCCTGTGGGAAAACCTTCTATTATGAACGTTCTTTCACAGGCTTGTCGCTTTATTGGTGGGAGCTGAGGGATTCGAACCCCCGACCCTCTGCTTGTAAGGCAGATGCTCTGAACCAGCTGAGCTAAGCTCCCTTCCCCGCACCGGCTACGGCGCGATTGAGGACTGCAAATGTATAAGAGTTTTCCATTTCTGCAAAATTTGATCACCGGCCAGAAAACTCATCCAACGTCTTCCTATTTTTGACGTTCAATTACGCTGTGGACCCCCGACCTTATCTATTCGTCAAAAATCCATGAAACTGACCTTTTCCTTGCTGTGTGTCGTGTTCACAACAGCAAACTTATTTGCCCAAAACTCAAAAATTAGCGGAACGGTAGTCGACTCGTTGACCAATCAGCCGGTTGAGTTCGCCAATGTCGCCCTGATCCCGTCCGGGTCGACGACCCCGGTCGATGGAACTATATGTGACGACAAAGGTGAGTTCACTCTGACCCGGGTCGCCTCGGGTTCCTACGACGTCACTATCTCCTTCATCGGATTTGAGACCCGTGTGCTGAAAGCGGTAATCGGCGACCGCCGCGAGGATATCGACTTCGGGCGAATCATAATCAGCCCCACACCCCAGCTTCTGGAGGCGGTTACGGTCGAGGGTCAGAAGGCTCTTATTGAAGAGCGTGTCGACCGCCTGGTGTACAACGCCGAAAACGATATTACGTCACGGGGTGGCGATGGGACAGATGTGCTTAAGAAGGTGCCCATGCTTTCGGTTGACCTTGATGGCAACGTTTCCCTGCGTGGGAGTCAGAATATACGCGTCCTGATCAACAACAAGCCATCGTCGATCATGGCGAGCAGTGTCGCGGATGCGCTGCGCCAGATCCCTGCGGAGGAAATTAAGACGGTAGAAGTGATCACGTCTCCTTCGGCGCGCTACGATGCTGAAGGATCTGCGGGAATCATCAACATCATCACCAAGAAAAATACACTGCATGGCGCGACGCTGAACATCAACTCGGGCATTGGTTTGCGCGGCTCG
>JBIQJZ010000052.1:1238-18636 GCA_044507115.1 Flammeovirgaceae bacterium
GAACCTTGGACTCAGCGGCAATCTCCGCACAGGGAAGATGGGCTTTTCACTCGGTGGCTTCGGCCGCGGCTATTACAACACGACCGGAAGCTTCGAAAACGAATTGCTCACCAGAACCATCTCAGAGGAGGGCGTAGTGGATGAAACCTTGAATATCCAGCGCGCAGACACACGCAATCGCGGCCTTTTTGGAAACTATAACCTCGGCTGGGACTACGACATCGACAAGAAAAACTCACTGGCAGCATCGGTGCGATTTGGCGTGAGAAACAATACCACCTTCCAGGATGACCTGATTACGCAGCGCTATTTCAATGATGAGCTCATTAATTCATCCCTGGCCGGGAATGAAAACCGTGGAAACTTTAACAACGTTGATGCAAGCTTTAGTTACACTCATTATTACGATAAGCCGCAAAGGGAATTCAGCTTTCAGTCGATGTACAGTCGGAATACTGGCACTTCACTGTTTGAGAACTTTGCGTTCGACCCTGTGAGTTCAGATATCCTGAATCGATTTAGAAACGATAACGATAGCTATAACCAGGAGATTACCTTTCAAGCCGATTACATGACCCCGCTGGGTAGCACACAGATCATTGAGTTCGGGGGCAAAAATATCCTGCGAAGCGTGTTTAGCGACTTCACTTCCTTCGCTGCAATCGGAAACGACCCATATGAACCGGCCACGACAGGTCAGTTCAATAACAATTTAAATTATGACCAGGATATACTGGCAGCTTATTTTGCCTACACACTAGCACTGAAAAGCGGTTACAGTCTGAAAGCTGGCGCCCGCTACGAGCACACGGTCGTCTCGGCGTACACGCGCACCGAAGAGAATATTGAGATCCCGTCCTACGGTGTGTTGGTTCCGAGTATTAACATTTCGAAAAAGCTCGCGAATAACAACACGCTGAAAGCATCCTACAACAGAAGGATACAGCGTCCGTCAATTCGGTTTTTGAATCCAAATATTCAGCGGGATAACAACCTCGACGTCACGGTTGGAAACCCTGAGTTAGCACCGGAATACACGAACAATTTTGAACTTGGATACAGCACGATCCTCAAAGGCTTTGTACTTAATGTAACCGGTTTTGCGCGTCTGACGAACGATGGTATTCAACGAGTGCGTGTCCCGGATGTAATTGATGGTATTAACGTCGTGAAAACCACGTATCAGAATATTGGAATGGATAACGCTTATGGCACGAGCATATTTGCGAATATCAGCATCGGCAAATTCTCACTGAATGGTGGCGGCGATGTGTACTACAGCACGATTGATAATAACAATCCGGTTGACTCGCTGCGCGCGAGTAACGAGGGCATAGTTGTCAGTGGTCGGATGTTCGGCGACTATAACTTCGGACAGGGCTGGGGGGCACAATTCTTTAGTTTCTATCGCGGACGCGAAGTGCAGTTGCAAGGCACGCAAGGGGGCTTCTACATGTATAGCCTGGGCTTCCGAAAGGAGTTCAACGAGAAGCGAGGTAGTGTTGGGTTGGCAGTGGAGAACTTCCTCCAGTCGTCAATCAAGATGCGCACGAAGGTAGAGTCTCCACTGGTTGTTCAATCGCGGCTGAACACCCGGAACAACTTCAGTTTTCGCGTGACCTTTAATTATCGGATTGGTAAGATGAGCATGGAACAGCGCCCCCGTCGCAGACGTACCATCAACAATGATGACCTGAAAGACGGCGGCGGCGGTGATGGTAGTATGCAGATGGGTGGAGAGTCCATGGGACAGGGAGGCAACGGACAGGGTGGGGGTCGACAGAGACCCGCGGCGCCTCAGCGACAGCAGAGTGCACCTTCTACGCAGACAACTCCTTCAGCAGACCAGACCATTCACGAAGCTGCGGGCAAGTGGCAGTATACTGTCGATTCTCCGCAAGGAGGGGGCGGCACGATTGTCCTCATCAGGTCGGGAGAGAACTACAAGGGAACCATCCGCCGCGACCGCGATTCCGAAGAAACGGAATTGAAGGATGTACGTGTGGAGGGGAACAATATTTCCTTCTCCTATCCGGTTAGTTTTGGCGGCAATGCGGGAGTCGTGCAGGTACAGGTAGTTATCTCCCAAAGTGACATGCAGGGTGTGATGCGCATTGGCGAAATGCGCAGCTTTAATCTCACCGGAACGCGCGTAGAGTGAGTGAGTATCTCACTGATATCAAAAGATTGCCACTGGGCTGTTCTTTTTCCTTCTGAATGCCCATTATTTAATTCAGTACAGTATCTTTGCCTTGCTTGTATTGCTGCTTAGTAATATTAGCGGAATGATCTTTTTCTTAGCTGACAGGCTGGCTGTGACGTAACACCAGTGCCTCAGTCGTGGCTGATCTGTCTCCAATATCCTGAGGTCCCAAACCCCGATTTCAGGTGGCATGTTAACTCTGAATTCGTTATGGACAAAAGTACTAAGCGCCGTCTTGTAGTGGTTTCCAACCGACTCCCCTTTCAATTGATTGAGAAGAAGAAAGTGGTTTCAATGAAGGAAAGTGATGGAGGCTTGGTGAGCGCGCTCAAGAGTTTTTTCGAGAGCGAAGAGAACCGCAATACCTTTTCATCTGTGTTGTGGGTAGGGTCTGCGGATTTTCCGGAAGCACGCTGGCAAAAGTTTCTTGAGAATCCGAAGGCAACGACAACCTCTTTTGACGTTGTTCCGATATTTATCGAGACAAAAATCTACAATAGATTTTATAACGGATTCTGCAATGCCACGATTTGGCCCCTGTTTCATTACTTCCCATACCTCGTAGAGTTTGATGTGGAGACGTTCGAAAGCTATGAGCATGTCAACCACATGTTTGCGGACAAGTTGCTTACGATCCTGCGCGAGGATGATATCTTGTGGGTTCATGACTACCAACTGATGCAGGTGCCGGGCTTGGTTCGTGAGAAACTTCCCCGTATTACCATCGGGTTCTTTCTTCATATTCCCTTTCCGTCATTCGAGGTTTTTAGACTTCTTCACAAGCCTTGGAAGGAGAAGATAGTCAGCGGACTGCTTGGTGCGGACCTCATAGGATTTCACACACACGAGTACGTTCAGCACTTTCTGAAGACCGTTCAGATGGTCCATGGTCTGGATTATCAGTTCCGGCACATCCTGATGAAAGACAAGGTGGTCAAGGCAGAAATGTTTCCCCTCGGCATAGACTTCAACAAGTTTCATGAGGCGGATTCGAATCCTGGCGTCATAGAGAGGAAGAATCAGATTCGCGACAATTTTGCCGGGAAGAAGATCATTTTCTCCGTTGATCGTCTCGACTACACTAAAGGCGTCACGCACAGGCTATCGGGGTTTGAACAGTTTCTCGACGATCACCCTGAATGGAAAGGGAAGGTTGTTTTTATTTTGGTCATCGTTCCTTCTCGCCAGATCATCTCAAAATACAACGAGCGGAAGAAGATGATAGAGGAGCGGGTCGGTCGAATCAACGGGAAATACTCTTCGCTTGAGTGGCAGCCGATAATCTACCGGTATAGTCATCTTGTTTTTGAGGATCTGTGTGCATTGTATCAGTCTGCCGATGTCGGCTTGATTACTCCGATACGCGATGGTATGAACCTCGTTGCAAAGGAATATGTCGCAAGCCAGCGCGATGCCGGTGTTCTGGTTCTAAGTGAACTGGCCGGTGCCGCCAACGAGATGGGTGAGGCCGTTCTGGTCAACCCGATGGACAAGCGGGAGGTTGGCCACGCTATTCATACGGCACTAACGATGCCGCCGGAGGAACAGAAACAGAAGATCGAATTACTGCAAAAACGTTTGCGCGACTACTCGGTCTCGCATTGGGTAGTCGATTTCCTGAAGCAGCTAGAGGAGATCAAGGAGTTCCAGGTTTCTCAAAGCACTAAGCATGTGAGCGAGCCTGTGCTAGCTGGAATTGTGCATCGTTACAGAAAGGCGTCGCTGCGCCACCTCTTCCTCGATTACGACGGCACGTTAGTTCCGTTCTCCAAACACCCGCGGCTGGCGGTACCAAATCAGGAGCTGATTAATCTCCTCGCCCGTATTGCCGCCGACGAACATACGCATGTGACCATCATCAGCGGCCGTGATAGTAAGACCCTCGAAGAGTGGTTCGACGATCTTCCGATCAATTTGGTCGCGGAGCACGGGGCGTCTATCCGTCGCAAGCACGGACAGTGGACACATCAGCGCGAAGCGGTCGATCAGTCGTGGAAGCCGATCGTGCGACCGCCCATGGAACTCTATACGCAGCGAAGTCCTGGTTCGTTTGTTGAAGAGAAGACGCACACCTTGGCGTGGCATTACCGAAATGTACTCGCTGATCTTGGCTTTATACGATCACGCGAGCTACTTGATAATTTGCATCACCTACTTCGCAATACCCCCCTGCAGATAATAGATGGAAATCGGGTTATTGAAGTACGCGTGGCAGGTGTCGACAAAGGATCCGTTGCCAAGAAGCTACTGGCCGATGGTGCTTATAACTTCGTTCTCGCGGTGGGAGACGACAAGACTGATGAAGATATGTTCAAAGCGCTTGCGGAGACGGCGGTAACAATCAAAATTGGTACGGGGCATACCGCCGCGCAGTACAATCTGACAAATCAGCAGGAAGTGATTCATTTACTCAACCAACTATAGGACTATTGGCTATTCATCAATACAACATGGGCGTGGTAGGTAATTGCTCCTACATGGCCTACATCGATATACATGCGGCCGTCAAATGGATGTGCATGCCCCGGTTTGACAGTTCCTTTCTATTCGGGTCGTTACTTGATTCTGTCAAGGGCGGAGAGTTTTCCGTTACACCCGCTGATAGCTACGAGTCTCGGCAATACTACATACCAAATACGAATGTCCTGGCGACGGAATTCACGTGTACATCGGGAAGATTTCGGGTATTAGACTGTGCTCCCCGCTTCCTTCAGTATGAGCGAATTTTCAAGCCGCTCATGCTTGTTCGAAAGATCGAGGTGCTGGATGGGAATCCGGTCATTACAGTCAAGTGCAGACCTGTCGGAAACTACGGCGAGTCCCCTTCGGAAACAGTTGTCGGGAGCAACCACCTCCGCTATTTGCATTTTGATAGCCATGTTCGCCTGACTACCGATGTGTCCCTGTCGTACATCATGGAAGCTCAGGCGTTTGTGCTCAACCAGAACAAGTACCTGGTGTTCACATACGGAGATCCGCTGGAGGCGCCGTTGAAGACTACCGCGGAGGACTTTATCAACAAGACTGTGCGCTACTGGCAGACCTGGATCAAGAGCACCTACGTGCCAGAAATGTATCAGTCTGAGATTATCCGTTCAGCGCTAGTTCTGAAACTGCATCAGTACGAAGATACTGGAGGGATCATCGCGTCCGGCACTACGAGCCTGCCCGAACACGATGGAAGTTCCCGAACCTGGGATTATAGGTATTGCTGGTTTCGCGATTCGTACTACACGTTGAAAGCATTTAATGAAATGGGCCACTTTGATGAACTTGAGGGATACTTCAATTTCATTCAGAATATTCTCATGCGCGAATCGGAGCGGATGCAGCCACTCTATACAGTGACAGGGTCGAAAGACCTTGAGGAGATACATCTTCCGTTGGAAGGATACCTCGGCAACCAGCCAGTGCGCATAGGAAATGGAGCGTATCTTCAGATTCAGAACGATGTGTATGGACAAGTGCTCGTAGGCCTGCTCCCATTGTATATTGACAAGCGTCTCTCATTCAATCAGAAAAGTTTTTACAAGCCACTAGTTGAACGGTTGCTTACGTGGATCGAGCGCACCATGTCGGAGCCGGATGCGGGCTTGTGGGAATTCAGAAACGTGCAACAGGTTCACACGTATACGCTGCTGTTTCATTGGGCCGGTAGCAAGGCAGCCGCCAAAATCGGCGCAATCATGGGAGATGATGATCTGGTGGAGCGCGCCAATAAGCTGGCAGAGGTCTCGAGTGCGAACATTGAAAAATCATATGACCCGGTTCGCCGCGTATACACGCAGGGTGTCGGTGCGGAACACCTTGATGCCAGTACATTAAAAATGATAACGATGAACTATCTCGACCCCAGCAGTGAGAAGGCGCGTGATCACCTCAAGGCACTGGAGAAATTATTGAAGACAGAACAGGGTCTGTTCTACCGGTACGTTCATCAAGATGATTTTGGAAAACCCGAGGCGACGTTTCTCGTCTGCGCATTTTGGTACGTCGACGCGTTGGCATGCGTCGGACGGGTAGACGATGCGATACGCACACTGGATGGGATCCTGAAGTATGCCAACCACCTCGGAATTTTCAGCGAAGATGTTGGGCTCGACGGGTCGCAGTGGGGAAACTACCCGCAGACGTACAGTCACGTGGGCCTTATCAACGCGGCCTTTCGTATCTACAAAAAGTTGGACGCTCCCAATTTCAAATAGTTGAAATCGGATTAGATTGGCGATGGACTTATACTCGTCCACCCGCCGTCGATGACGAGTGTTTGCCCCGTCACGTGGTCGGCGGCGGAGGAGACCAGGAAGCACGCTGCGCGCGCGATGTCAAGAGTGGTAGCCGGTCGTCCGATTGGTGTCAGCCGCGACCAAACCGCTTCATAGTCTGCATCCGAAGTGGTTCGCTCGGTTAGCGTCGCACCGGGCGCCAGCGCATTGACGTTGATTTTGTATTGGGACAGTTCGATTACCAGATTTTTTGCAAGCATTTGAATCGCCGCCTTTGTCATGCCATATGCAGCAAGATTCTTATGTGCCTGCACTCCGGTTACAGAGGACATTAGCAGGAGTTTGCCCCCGTTACCTTGTTCCTTCATCTGCCGGGCTGCGGCCTGCGCAAGAAAAAATGTTCCCCGGAGGTTTACGCTCAACACTTGATCAAACTCGTTGCTGTTGTAGTCGAGGAAGTCTCCGAAGAGTGTTATACCGGCATTCGCTACGGCGATGTTGATTTCGCCGAAGCGGTTAACAGCTTCGCGGACGAGCTCTTGCAGGAACTCAGGATCCGACACGTCGCCGGCAACAGGAATACAGGTTCCCTTTGAGGTTGCGCTGACATCGCGAGCTGCTTCGATGGCAAGGCTCTCCTGTACATCGTTGAGCAGAACTCGCGCACCCAGAGTCGCGAGTTGTCTGCAAATTTCCAGACCAATGCCTTGGCCTGCACCCGTCACGACGGCTACTTTGTTGTGGAATGGCTTATCGTTCATATTATTTCTGACTTCAGTCTTACAATTGCATCAGTGGGAATCTCGCGTGACGTCCGCTCCTGAACCACCGCGAAGGAAATCCAGGTCAGCACCCAGGTGGGCTTGCTGCACGTGCTTTTGATACATGTGAACGTAACCTCGCTTTTCGAACTTTACTCTGCTGGGCTTCCAGGTTTGTTTGCGGCGGGCCAACTCTTCTTCGCTGACATGAAGTGTGAGCGTTCGGTTGGGGACATCAAGTGATATTTCATCGCCTTCCTGCACGACGGCGAAGTTTCCGCCAAGGGCCGCCTCCGGACTGACATGCAGTATTACCGTACCAAATGCTGTACCACTCATCCTGCCGTCGGAAATCCGGACCATGTCCGTCACACCCTTCTCCAGCAGTTTTGCAGGCACACCCATATTGCCGACTTCCGGCATGCCTGGATATCCCTTGGGCCCGACGTTCTTGAGCACGAGGATGCTATTCTCATCGCAATCGAGATTTGGATCGTCGATTCTCGCTTTATAATCTTCAATATCCTCAAAAACCACTGCTTTCCCCCGGTGCTGCATTAGCCGTTCCGTTGCCGCGGAAGGTTTAATAACCGCGCCGTTCTCTGCGAGGTTTCCGCGTAAGATGGCGACGCCCGACAGCTTGTTGAATGGTTTGTCAATCGACGATATGATGTCGCGGTTGTAGCACGTCTCCATTTCGGAGTTCTCGCCAACCGTTTTTCCATTGGCAGTGATACAATCGGTATGCAGAAAGTCCTTTAATTCCTGTTGGACGATGGGAAGTCCACCTGCGTAGTAGAGGTCCTCCATAAAATACTTTCCGGAAGGCTGCAGATTTGCAATGAGCGGGACCTTATTCGATAAGGTATCAAAATCGTCGAGGGCAAGATCGACCCCGATACGCCCCGCAATCGCGAGGAGGTGAATGATAAAATTCGTAGATCCGCCAATAGCAGCATTTACGACGATAGCATTTTCAAATGCTTTGCGCGTCAGGATATCTGATAAGAGTAGGTTCTCTCTAACCATTTCCACTGCGCGGTATCCCGATAGTTGTGCCAGAACTTTCCTCCGCGCATCTGCTGCCGGGATGGCGGCGTTATGTGGTAGAGAAAGGCCGAGTGATTCCACCATGACGGCCATCGTGGAGGCAGTGCCCATCACCGCGCAATGTCCGCGGCTGCGGCACATACTAGCCTCGGCAAGTGACAGCTCTTCCTGAAGCATTGTACCGGAGCGGGCAGCTTCGCTGAAACGCCATATATCACTTGTCCCGATGTCACGCCCTTGGAACTTACCCGTAAGCATCGGTCCGCCAGAGACCACTATTGTCGGAATGTTAACGCTGCATGCACCCATAACCAGTGAAGGCGTCGTCTTGTCACATCCGCACATGAGTACAATCCCATCTACCGGATTCGCCCGAATGGATTCTTCGACGTCCATGCTTGCAAGGTTTCGGTAAAGCATGGCTGTCGGCTTGATGAGTGTTTCACCGAGGGACATCACGGGGAATTCGACGGGGAACCCGCCAGCCTCAGACACACCGCGCTTCACAGACTCGGCAAGCTCCCGGAAGTGTGCGTTGCATGGCGTGAGTTCGGACCACGTATTGCAGATGCCGATTACCGGCCGCCCATCAAACTCGTGCGCAGGAATACCCTGGTTTTTCATCCAGGCCCGATAGATAAAGCCGTCTTTTCCTTTCTTACCAAACCAGTTTTGACTTCGATACTTCGCCATGTTCGTACAGTTTGCCTTTGCTCATCACGCCGGCCAGATTGCAGGGATGAGGTACAGCTTGTTGTTAAAAGATCACTAAAATTATTCTATTTTTCAGATTCGAACCAATAGGTGAATGCTTTGGCAGCAGTTTTTGTTGTGTATGGCGAGTTGAGATAATTTGGTAATTTTCCCATTATGCAGAAATCGACAGATTTTGGTTCTTGTGTCCTGGATGTCATTAAGAAACGCAGAAGCAGACGTGCTTACTCAGACACGATGGTTGAACCTGACAAGATCCATGCACTCTTTGAGGCAGCGCGTTGGGCACCTTCCAGTATGAATGAGCAGCCATGGTTCTATGTATATGCAACGCGCGGACAGGAACTCTGGGTCAATATCTTTGAGACCCTGAATGCGAGTAACCAGATTTGGGCGAAGAACGCGCCACTGCTGATCTGCGGTCTGGTCCGCAAGAATTTTACGCGCTATGATGTTCCCAATCCATCTGCCAAATATGATCTCGGCGCGGCTAATGCTTTCTTGTCTCTTCAGGCTGCGCAGCTGGACCTCAATGTACATCAGATAGCAGGCTTTGATCCTCCGCAACTGGTTAACAATCTCGGGATACCCGATAGCTACGAGCCGGTAGTCATCATGGCCGTTGGATACGAAGGTGATATCGATGACCTGCCGGAGAAGTTGAAGACACGGGAGTCGGCACCGCGAGAACGATTCGTGGTTGAGGAATTTGTCAGCAATCGATCATTTTCCCAATCAGATTCTAATTGAACCGTGTATTCAGGATGCTGTGTCTCTGTTTCTTCCCGCCGCTGTATCCTGACGCCGGCCCCGAATGCTGCTTGTTTACTGTAAGATTATGACCAATCGCTTAAGATATGCCCACTGACAAAGAGCTTAAACTTGCCGTGTTGATCGATGCAGACAACATTCCCTACGCGAACGTCAAAGCGATGATGGAGGAGATCGCCAAATACGGAACGCCGACCTTTAAGCGCATCTACGGCGATTGGACGAAGCCAACCACGGCCGGCTGGAAGAGTGTGTTGCTACAAAATGCGATCACTCCAATTCAGCAGTACAGCTATACGTCGGGGAAGAATGCCACGGACTCTGCGATGATAATTGACGCGATGGATATCCTGTACACCGGTAGGGTGGATGGATTCTGCATTGTTTCAAGCGATAGTGATTTTACGCGCCTCGCGACAAGATTGCGAGAGGCCGGGATGAAGGTCATTGGAATCGGCGAGAAGAAAACTCCAGAGCCATTCATTACAGCTTGTGACAAATTCATTTACATTGAGATCTTATCGCATGACAGTGCTCCTGATGTCAAGGAGAAGCGTGCCAAGCGAGATTCACTGCAGAAGGTAGACAAGCGTGTTATCAATCTTATCAAGTCGAGTATCAACGATGTTGCTGATGAAAGCGGCTGGGCTTTCCTGGGAGAAGTCGGGACTCTTATTTTGAAAAAGCAACCCAACTTTGACGCGCGCAACTACGGATTTCGAAAACTGCTGCAGATGATGAAAAGCATTGACGACATCGAAGTCGACGAACGCCAGCGCGAGAACGGTGGAACTCGACACGTCTATGTCAGGGTCAAATAAAATTATTATCGCCGCACAGCTTGTGTTTCGAAGTACGTATTCAATAGTGACAGGAGCTCAGCTCTGGTGAGGTAATACATCACCTCGTGATGGCGTTCATTGAACCCGCGGAGCAGCCCGTAGTACTCTTCCTCCGTTAGTGAATATTTTTGCATCATTCCCATCTTGAATTCCGGATTCGTAATGATGACGTCGACATAAGTTTGCACCCGTTCGTTTTCATTGCGCAAGGCGCCGACCTTGATCTTCTCCTTTTTTTCCTTCGAGAGATAGAACGGTATGCGGGGTTTCAACTGCGCGTTGCGCTCGTCGAACATGCCCTCGTACAAATCCTGCCGCTTGTATTCGTCTATCGTGATGGCCTGCAGCATCGTATAGCGCTCGCTCATTCGCACCATTCCTGCTTCGTACGTGAGGAGTGGAAGCTCCAACTTGTCATATCCAACGAGGGTGAACACCAACGTGTCACTACGCGAAGCCTGGATGCTGAAGTTTCCCCGCTCGTCGGTGGTTGTCCCGCGGAACGCACCTTTTACTTGAATACTCACGCCCGGAAGTGCAGAGAGACTGGCCGAATCCACGACGATGCCCGTGAACCGCTCCTGACCGTACAACTGTCTGGCAGCCGGAAGCACACAGAGGGTGAAAAAAACTAAGATCGGTACCGTTCTACAAATCATTGCCGGGGCTGAATAAAGGGATATTTTTCTATTTTGTTTGCACACGGTATTCAAATATTGTACACCTTTGCCGAACTTTGCCGCCGGCAAAAAGGGGTAATTAGCTCAGTTGGTTTAGAGCACTACCTTGACAGGGTAGGGGTCACAGGTTCGAATCCTGTATTACCCACGTTGTTTTTCATATTTCGTCGCCTGTTCTCTTCTCGCCTGTTGCCTTTCGTTACGGGCACGGTCGGTATCGCTGAGTCATGAGAAGTCCTATCGCCGCGCTTTGTTTTTTACTTGTTTCTCACGCCATCGGCGCCCAGGTCTTCCTTCCGGGATTCGACCTGCAAGGGCATCGAGGGGCAAGGGGTTTATATCCCGAAAACACTATACCAGCTTTTATTTGCGCGTTGGATTCCGGTGTAACGACCGTGGAACTGGATGTGGTCATTACGAAGGATCATCAGGTGGTGGTCTCGCATGAGCCGTGGATGTCGTCTTCCATTTGCCTCCAGCCAGACGGCTCGGAAATCTCCGTCACAGACGAGAAGTTGTTGAACATCTTCGAGATGGATTATGAGGAAGTGCGTCGGTTTGACTGTGGCTCTATTGGAAATGAGGATTTTCCCGGGCAAGTCAGAATGTGGGTCCCCAAACCTCTTCTCCGGGATGTCATTGCCGCGGTAGAGCACCACATCAAGAGTCTTTCTTCGTATGAGGTCGATTACAATATTGAGATCAAGACGTCGCCATCCGGAGACAACAAATTCCACCCGACGCCGGAGGTGTTTTCCGATCTGGTGTACAACCTTGTCGACCAGTACCTTCCACTCGAGCGGGTGGTTATTCAATCATTCGACTTCCGTGTGCTCAAGTACTGGCATACCAAATACCCGGAAGTGCGACTGTCCGCGCTAATCCAAAACACGAGAACCGTCGACAACAACTTGCGTGCGCTCGGCTTCCACCCTTCGATCTACAGCCCTTATCATAAGCTGTTGACGAAGGAAGCAGTGGATCACCTGAAAGGACTCGGGATTCGCGTCATTCCCTGGACCGTCAATGAGGTCTCCGACATGAAGAAGTTGGTGGAGTGGAAAGTCAGCGGGTTTATTACGGACTATCCGAACCGTGCGGCCGCGCTGGGGCTCGGCATGAGAAAATCCTCTCCCCGCCCCCGATGACCGGGGATACTTGACAGTTTTTGTTATCCTTGCAAGAAATTAGAATGCATGAGCAAACGTTACGATGTGTACGGTCTCGGTAATGCCTTGGTTGATATTGTCACCGAGGTTGATCTCGACTTTTTTGCACGACATGAAATAGAAAAGGGCGTGATGACTCTGGTGGATGAGAAACGCCAGCATGAGTTGATACTGGCTATAGACATGAAGAAGAGCCAGATGTCATGCGGGGGATCTGCGGCCAATACAATCATTGGAGTGAGCCAATTCGGGGGCACTGGTTTCTATTCCTGTCTGGTAGCTCGAGACGATCTCGGACGGTTTTTCCTGCAGGACTTGAAGCGCAATGGTGTCGATACGAACCTGACCCCGGAGACGTGCCCCGAGGGCATAACAGGGAAGGTTCTCGTGATGACGACGCCGGATGCGGAAAGAACAATGAACACGTTTCTGGGAATCAGCTCCCACTTGTCGCCGAGACATATCGATGAAAACGCCCTGTTGAACAGTTCGTATGCCTATCTCGAGGGCTATCTGGTTACTAGTCCGACCGGTCTGGAGGCGATGAAGGAAGTGAAGCGGATAGCTGAGCGGCGTGGTATCAGGACGGCCCTGACGTTCTCCGATCCCAGCATGGTGAGATATTTCTCGCAACAAATGCAGGAAGTGATTGGTGCGAGTGTTGACCTGCTGTTCTGTAATGAAGAAGAGGCCATGATCTTTACAGGTACGGATGACGTCTTCGCGGCGCGGGAAAAGCTCCGGGAAGTAGCGAGACAATTTGTGATTACACTCGGTGCAAATGGCGCCATGATATTCGATGGTGACACGTTCATTAGTATTGAGCCTTATCGCGTGAAAGCGCTGGACACCAACGGAGCCGGGGATATGTTTGCGGGCGCTTTCCTGTACGGCATCACGCACGGGCATAGCTACGCCGAAGCTGGAAAGCTCGCCTCACTAGCGTCATCGCGAGTAGTAACTCAATTCGGGCCCCGGCTCGATCCCGCTCAGGTAAGAAAAGTTTTGGGAGATCTAATAAACTAGTAATCAATAAGTTAATCATATCGAGGCCGGTTACCAGCCTATCACAAGCAGTCGGCTGGTTGTAAATCAGGAAAATACTGGGCATCTTTGCACCCCTCATTTTAGGGGTCAAAAACGGAAATTATGGTACGTACCTATCAACCTTCGAAAAGAAAGAGAAAGAACAAGCACGGGTTCCGCGAGAGGATGGCATCGGCAAACGGTCGTCGGGTGTTGGCTGCGCGCAGGAGGAAAGGAAGAAAGAAGCTTACCGTTTCAGACGAGCGTACGCTGAAGCACCGCTAAGACCGGTCTGGTTCTCTGGTGCCGTAAAATCGCGTAACTTGAGTCTGCGTTGTCTGCACAATGGTGTGCAGTTGTGAATCCAGGACCATTGGCTAGATTTTCGTTTCCCAAGCAAGAAAGACTTCACAAACGAAAGCTGATACAGGGACTCTTTGACCAGGGTTCCTCTTTTTATTCCTACCCATTCAAAATCTGGTTCAAACGCAATCCCGATGACCAGTTTCCCGTTCATCAGGTGATGATATCTGTGTCGCGAAAGAATTTCCGGAAGGCGGTCGATCGCAATCGTATCAAGCGCAGGATACGGGAATCTATTAGATTGAACAAAAACTTACTTCCCCAAGACCCCAAACTCCTGATTGCGTATATTTATACTGCTAAGGAAATCCTAACCTTTGCTCAGATCCAGGAACGCCTAGTTAAAACGCTTAATCGTTTTGAACATGTGGAGAAGAGTTAAATGGCCAGCCGTGCTGGCCCTGTTGATTGCTGTCACGTTTGCATTCCGCGAACCCGCGGAAAAATATTTCGAAGTCGCTAAGAGCCTGGATATTTTTGCAACTCTCTTCAAAGAAGTCAATGCTTATTACGTCGATGAGGTAGAGCCTGAAAAACTCGTGAGGAAGGGTATCGACGCCATGTTGGAGTCGCTCGATCCGTATACGGACTATATCTCGGAAGATGAGGTCGAATCTTTCCGCATCTCGACAACCGGGCAATACGGCGGAATTGGCGCCATGATTGGTGTCATAAACAAGAAGGTTGTCGTGACGCAACCGTACAGAGGCTTCCCTGCACACCAGGTCGGATTGCGGGTGGGTGACGAAATCGTCGCTATTGACGGGAAGAGTACACGGGGAAAACGGACTTCAGAAGTGAGCACCCTGCTGAAGGGACAGCCCAAGACGAAAGTGGAGATCAGAGTTAAGCGCGCCGGGACCAAGGATGAACTGGTGTTCAATCTTACGCGTCAACGGATTCACGTCAGCAATGTGGCGATCTACGGATTGATTGGCAACGACATCGCATATATCCGGCTCGATGACTTTACACCCGGCGCCTCGAATGAGGTAGCCGACGCACTTAAGGAATTGAAGCAACAGGGTGCGACAAAGCTTATCCTGGATCTCAGGGAGAATCCAGGAGGACTGCTCCACGAAGCGGTGAACGTCGTCAGCCTCTTCGTTCCGAAGGGAGTCGAAGTTGTTTCAACGAAAGGAAAGGTGGACGAGTGGAACAAGGTTTACAGAACGCTAAACAATCCCGTTGATACGGAGATTCCGATGGCGGTGCTGACGAGCGAGGGGAGTGCTTCAGCGTCGGAGATCGTGGCGGGAACCCTACAGGATTATGATCGTGCGGTTCTCGTCGGAAGCAAGACTTTTGGTAAGGGATTGGTCCAGACAACGCGACCGCTATCCTACAATGGTCAGTTGAAGGTGACGACCGCAAAGTATTACATCCCAAGCGGGCGTTGCATTCAGGCCATGGATTATGCTCACCGGAAAGCAGATGGATCCGTTGTGAAGATCGCTGACTCCCTGAAAACTGAATTCCGAACGAGGAACGGTCGAGTGGTTTATGACGGTGGGGGGCTTGACCCGGATATCACCGTAGAGACCAAATACCTCGGCACGGTGACAACAGCATTGCTGAGTGCAGGGCTTATCTTTGACTACGCGACGGAATATTGTGCTGCTCATGCCAAGCCCGCCGACCTGGGTGTTTTCAGACTGTCGGACCGCGACTATGAAGAGTTTGTTACCTGGGTGAGAACACAGAACTTTACCTACACGACTGATCTGGAGAAAAGCGCACAGCAACTTGTTGAGATGGCACGGGGCGAACGTGCCTACGATGACCTTGAGGGCTATCTCAACGTCCTTCGCACCAAAATAGGAGACAACAAAGCCTCAGACTTTGTGCGTTTCCAAGAGGAAATCAGGCAACTGCTGGAAGAGCAGATTGCATTTCACTTCGACCTTGAGGACGGGCGCGCAAAGGTCGCTCTTCCTCGTGACGAAGATATTGCCGCTGCCCGAAGTGTGCTGGGAGACACTGCGGCCTACCACAAGATCTTCCTTCCTGTTTGATGCCGGTAATTCTGAGTCTCGAAACATCCGCCGACGTATGCTCCGTAGCCCTTCACAAAGGGCAGCAACTCCTTGGTGCGAAGGTGATTCGTGAGCCCCAGTCACACGCAGCAAGATTGGCGCCATTGATTGATGAGACGATGCGCGAGTCCGGGCACCTGATCAATGACTTGCAGGCGGTGGCCGTTTCAGCCGGACCGGGATCGTATACCGGATTGCGAATCGGCGCTTCTACTGCCAAGGGATTGTGTTATGCCATGGAACTCCCACTGATCGCTGTCGGTACCTTGGATATATTGGCTTTTCAGGGGCAGGCGTTAAACGCAACGGGAGCGCTACTGTGCCCAATGATTGACGCACGGCGTATGGAGGTGTACTGTATGGTGACCGACCCGGAGTTGAACCCGGTAGAGCCGGTGGCGGCAAAGGTCATCGAGCCAGCGAGCTTTTCGGAACTTTTGGCTCATCAAAGGATGTTATTCTTCGGCAGCGGCGCCGCCAAATGCCGTGCGGTGATTCAACATCCGAACGCGCTTTTCATCGATGATGTCATACCGGTGGCGAGTGCGTTGGGAGAAATGGCCCAGGTAAAATTTGCCGCTGCGAAGTTCGAAAATCTGGTGCAGTTTACCCCGTATTACTTTAAGGAATTTGCAGCCAGGAAGGTTGACCCTGGCGTTTAATGATAGTAATCAGTATCTTTTTGTGTAAAGCAAGGTGGAAGCCGGAAATGAAATAGTGAATCGCGTAGCGACGAGTTCGCTGAAAGTCCTGGACTTAGAGGAGCTCTATGTCCCGGGTGAGCGCGTGGTGGTCGACGTGAAAGAACAGCTTTACCAGGGAATGATACTGAAGGAAAAGCCGTTTCGCGATTTTGTTAAGTCGCATGACTGGTCGCAGTACGCTGGAAAGTTTGTAGCGGTCATGTGCTCGGAAGACGCTATCATTCCAACGTGGGCGTACATGCTGCTGACTTCAGCTCTTCAACCATTTGCTCGGGGAATTGTATTTGGGAATCTGGTGGATCTGGAAACGAAAATTTTCCTCGACGCGTTGGCGTCAGTCGATTGGGAGGAATACAGGGATGCCAAGGTGGTGATCAAGGGCTGCAGCAAGGTGGACGTACCTATAGCTGCCTATGTGGAGGCTACACGACGGATGCGGCCTATAGCTTCCAGCATCATGTTTGGCGAACCTTGCAGCACTGTTCCAGTGTTTAAAAAGCCCCGGACATAGCCCTTCTTTCTTGGTGAACGTGTTTCACAGAACGTGAATGTTTTGTTGATAAGTTATCGCGCGATCTTTTGGTGGATGCGTTTCGAGTCTTTACTTTTGGGGTCCTCTTGAGAATTGGTTCACCAAAGTCACTGAGTCACCGGAGGTTGAGGTTATCGTGAAAAAATAGTGAGCTGATTGTTGCAAAGAGTGCCTCGTTAGGCTACCTTTGCACTCCCAAATCGAAAGAGAGTTTGCCTCAGCAGGAGGCGGCGGGGAGCAGGTGAAAAAATCAGGTTGAAAAACCGCAATTAACTCGGCCCTTTGTTGAAGGGGATTGGAGGAGTTAAAACGTTCTTTGAA
>JBIQJZ010000053.1:0-18624 GCA_044507115.1 Flammeovirgaceae bacterium
GAGATAGTGTGAGTTGATAGACACGGATGGGAAAGATGAAAACCTTTCTCAACAGTGAGCCCAAAGTCACATCGTTCCTATTGCCCATCCTGGTATCTTCATCAAATCAACGCCCTCACTACTCACCACTCACCACTCACCACTCACTACTCACTACTCACCACTCACCACTCACCACTCACCACTCACTATCTCATACGTCATCTCCCCGTCCTTGCCATCCATCAGTTGAACGCCGACCTTTTTGAGATCATCGCGGATCTTGTCGGACAGTGCGTAGTTTCGGTCCTCCCGGGCCTTTTTGCGCAACGATATCAGTACTTGTACTACGCTGTCGAGGATCTTTTCATCCTGTGACGAGTCATCCGTCAGTCCGAGTACATCTTCCATGAAGTCGATATACGTGCTGCGGAATCGTGCGAATATATCGGCGTCGACTTTTTCCAGGGGAATGTTGCGCGATTTGAAGTCGTTAATGCGCGATGACATCTCAAACAGCACTGCCAGGGTTTTTGCGGTGTTGAAGTCGTCGCTCATGTTGATGTAACACTCCTCAATCAGTCGTTGTAATTGCGAAGACAGATCGGCGTCCTCTTTGCCTGAGGTCGTCGGCAGCTCAAGGCTTTTCAGTGTCTTCAGCGCGTGAGCGAGTTTTCGATAACCCTTCTCGGCTGCCTGAAGTGCTTCATTGGAAAAGTCAAGTGTACTGGAGTAGTGCGACTGCAACATAAAGAAACGAACAGCGCTTGGGGAGTAACCCTTGTCAAGAAGCGGGTGCTCGCCGGTGAACAATTCTCGGGGTAGGAATGAGTTGCCCAGCGACTTGCTCATTTTCTGTCCATTGACCGTCAGCATATTTGAGTGCATCCAGTATTTGACAGGTGCTTTTCCATTCGCGCCAGTGGCTTGCGCAATTTCGCACTCGTGGTGCGGAAACTTGAGATCCATTCCACCGCCGTGAATGTCGAATACCTCACCGAGGTACTTTGTGCTCATCACAGTACATTCAATGTGCCATCCCGGAAATCCTTCTCCCCATGGAGACGGCCACCGCATGATGTGTGACGGGGTCGCTTTTTTCCAAAGTGCAAAGTCGATCTTTTCACGTTTCTCATCCTGAGCATCCAGTTCCCTGCCGCTTTCCATGAGTTCGTCGATTTTGCGACCCGAAAGAATGCCATAGGCGTACTCCTTATCGTATTTTTTTACGTCGAAATAGACCGAGCCATTTACTTCGTAAGCGAAGCCCTTTTCCAGCAATAGTTGGATGATCGCGATCTGCTCGACGATATGACCGGTGGCGGAAGGTTCGATGGAAGGGGGGAGGATGTTGAACTGGCGCATGACCTCGTGGAAATCCTCCGTGTACTGCTTCACGACTTCCATCGGCTCGAGTTGTTCCAGCCTCGCCTTCTTTGCGATCTTATCTTCGCCATCATCAGCGTCGCTTTCGAGGTGTCCGACGTCAGTGATGTTTCTGACATACCTGACCTGGAAGCCCAGGTGCCGAAGGTATCGTGCGACAATATCGAATGTCAAAAATGTTCGGACGTTCCCGAGGTGCACCTTGTTATAGACTGTCGGGCCGCAGACATACATACCAACCTTTCCGTCGTGAAGAGGTTCAAATTTCTCTTTCTTTCCCGTCAGGGAGTTGCTTATGTAAACCGGGTATTGATCGTATCGCGCCATAGTATTCAAGAGCGCGAAAATACGGATTTATGGGAATAGTGCACAGCTGGTCGCTGCCATTTAGCGCCACCCGCCTCCGAGGGCTTTGTACAACCCAACCATCGAGTGAAATATGCTTTTTTTGATCGTTGCGAGTTCCAACTCGGCTTCGAGAACCCTCTTTTGGGCCGTGATGACTTCCAGATATGTAGCGTATCCCGACGAGAATAACACGTTTGACGTGGAGACGGCACTGAGCAGCACGTTTACCTCTTCTTCTTTCAGTGTGTACGTCGCTTCCAGGTTGTCGATAGCCTGGAGACTATTCACAACTTCGCCGTATCCGGTGATGACCTGTTGATGGTAGTTGTAGTAAGCTTCAGCGCGTTCAGCTACGGCGCGATTGAAATCACCTTTGATTTGTTTCCTATTGAGGACCGGCATCGTGATACCCGCAAGCAACCCGGCGGCCAGCGATTCCGGCGTTTGAAATAGTGCACCGGCGTCGAGCGCGTTCAATCCGGCGTAGGGTGAGATAGTGATGCTGGGAAGAAAAGCCGCCCTGGCTGCACTGACGTCGGCATCAGCAGCCACGAGTTCCAGTTCCGCCTGCTGGATATCAGGTCGGTTCAGCAACAGTCTGGACGGTACTCCTTCGTGGATATCACGTGGCAATGTCAGTTCGCTGATGTCGCGCGTTCGTTCGATGGGCTGTGGATAGCGCCCCATCAACAGATTGATCTCGGTTTCGAGCTCAATGATTTGTTGTTCTTTCCTTTTCTTTAGCGCCCTGGTGTTAAGGAGTTGTGCGGTAAACTGCTGGACAGCTAACTCGGTGGCACGTCCACCCATCTTCTGGATGTTGATGATCTCCAGACCGATCTCTTGCAACTCGATGTTTTTCCTGATAACTTCTAACTCATTGTCGACTGCCAGCAATTCGTAGTACAGGCGTGCAACCTCGCCGACGATCGCGGTTGTCAGGAGGTGCTTCCCTTTCTCGGAAGCGAGAAAGCGAGCGTAGGCCGCCTTTTTTTTCGACCGCAGCTTGCCCCACAAGTCGGCCTCCCAGGAGCTTTGCAAACCGATAAAGTATTCGTCCCGCAGCGTCTGACTTTGCCTGTCCTGATCAGCGTTTGGTATCATGTTTCGGTTGACATTCCCAAGATTTGCCGTACCAGTCAGACTTACCGAAGGAAACATATCACCTTGACGAATACCGTATACCGCCCGAGCAATCTCCACCCGCTCCGTCGCGGCTTGAAGGTCGTAATTGTTTGCGAGCGTTGCACCGATCAACTTTGCCAGCAGCGTGTCAGCAAAGAACTCCTGCCACGTCAGGTCGCCATCAGTGAGTGAATCCGAACCGCCGATATAGGACGCGGGCATCGAAGGTGTTTCGGGTAGCAATGGTGTTTCTGCGATCTTACACCCAGACACCATTAGGGCAATTAAGAGGAAAATACTTGTACGCAACTTGATCAGAGACATGTCAACAGCGGTATACTTGGTTTGTCAATTAGAATTCGCGGGCATGGGAGACTCGCCCATCTCTTCGGACACGCGCGGCTTATCGGTTTGTCTGCCTGCTGTCAGGCTGGCAAAAAGAACGTATAGACCGGGGATTACAAGCACGCCGAATATTGTTCCGATGAGCATGCCGCCGGCAGCGGCGGTCCCGATCGAACGGTTCCCCATAGCACCCGCCCCGGTAGCAATGCACAGCGGAATAAGCCCCGCGATGAATGCAAATGATGTCATCAGGATTGGGCGCAGTCGCGCGACTGATCCCTCGATCGCGGCTTTCAAAACGGAAATACCTTGTGCTCGCCGCAGCACTGCATACTCGACGATCAGGATGGCGTTCTTCCCAAGCAATCCGATAAGCATGATCAGGGCCACCTGCGCGTAGATATTGTTTTGCAAGCCGAATAGTTTGAGTGCGAGGAATGATCCGAATATCCCAGCCGGCAGAGAAAGAAGAACTGGCAACGGCAACAAGAAGCTTTCGTATTGCGCGGCGAGCAGCAGATATACGAACACCAACGAGATGATAAAGATGTAAATAGCCTGATCCCCCGACTTGACTTCCTCGCGAGTCATACCGGCCCAGTCGAACCAATAGCCGCGCGGGAGTTTTTCCGCGGCAAGCTGACGAATTGTCTCAATGGCATCGCCGCTACTGTATCCCTCGGCCACCGTTCCACTAACCCGTGCGCAGTTATACATGTTGTAGCGCGTTAATTGTTCGGGGCCGTAAACTCGTTCCATCCGAATGAACGTCGAGAATGGGACCATCTCGCCTTTCCGGTTTTTCACAAACAGGTTCAAAATGTCTTCGGGTTTGGCGCGGTACTGAGGCGCGGCCTGAACCATTACCCGATACATCTGTCCGAACCGTACAAAGTTGGAGGCGTAGTCCCCTCCCATAAGGGTTTGCAGGGTGCTCATGGCCTGGTCAATTGTTACGCCTTTCTTCCCGGCCATATCCTGGTCGACGTGAATCAAGTACTGCGGAAAGTTCGGGTCGTAGTTCGTGTAGCTATTGTCGATCGCCGGCGTCGCCTCCAGGGCTGCGATAAAATTCTCTGTAACTTCTTCAAGTTCTTTCAAGTCACCGCGTCCACTCTGATCGAGAATTCGGAACTCAAACCCGCTTGAGTTTCCAAAGCCCGGAACGGTTGGTGGCGAAAAAAACTCGATGCTGGCGTCGGTAATGTGGCGTGTGCGTTGCTCCAATAGCTCAATGACATCCTCGACCGATTCCTTCCGCTCGTTCCAGGGCTTGAGGTTCACGATGCCCATACCGAACGATGCCCCGGAAACGCCGTTTACGAGGCTGTAACCTGCGAGCGTCGAGGTTGCTTCGACAATACTAAGTTCGCTCGCGACCTTCTGAATATCGTCAAGTACGGCTTCGGTGCGCTCGACCGTTGCACCCGACGGAGCTGTAACATTAATATAGACAACACCTTGATCTTCGGATGGAATGAATCCCGTGGGAAGGATACTGTTCACTCCGTAGGTTGCCGCAAAGAATATCAGAAGTAATGAGATTGTTATGACCCGGCGACCTGCGATTGCGGCGATGACATTTCGGTATCGTTCAGCGAGGTTTTCATATGCCCGATTGAAACTATTAAAGAATCGGTGAAGCACACCGTTTTTGGCTTTCGAGTGATCGGGGTGCTTGAGCAGTATCGCGCACAGTGCAGGAGTCAGGGTCAATGCGTTGAGTCCGGAGATGACGATCGCGATGGCCAGCGTTAACGAGAACTGCCGATAGAAAACACCAACTGGTCCGGACAGAAAAGCAACCGGTACAAACACAGCTGACATCACCAGTGTGATCGCAATGATCGCGCTGCCGATCTCCTTCATTGCCGCGAACGTTGCCTCGCGCGCAGCCAGTCCTGTTTCCTGCATCTTGGCGTGTACAGCTTCAACAACGACGATGGCGTTGTCAACGACAATACCGATCGCGAGAACCAGCGCAAAGAGCGTCAGTAGGTTGATTGAGAATCCCATAACCTGCATGAAGAACAAGGCACCGATCAGTGCAACCGGAATTGCTAGTGCCGGGATCAGTGTCGAACGAAAATCCTGAAGGAAAATGAAGACGACGATGGAGACCAAAAGAATAGCTTCAAACAAGGTCTTCACTACCTCGGAGATTGACGCGTCCAGGAACCGTGACACATCATAGGTGTAGTTGTACGTCATACCCGGCGGGAAGCTGGTCTCTTGAATCTCCTCCATTCGCTGCTTGATACGCATGATGACGTCGCGCGCGTTGGAACCAGGACGCTGGTTTATCAGAATCGAAGCCGCCGGTGTGCCGTTGTTCTTGGAAATGCGGCTGAAGCCGAGGGAGCTAAACTCAACATCTGCGATGTCTCCGAGCCGGAGGATAGATCCGTCGTCGTCAGCACGTAGCACGAGCTGTTTATATTGTTCGGGTGTGTTGAACTTGCCTGTGTAGAGCAGGACATACTGGAGTGCCTGTGGTGTTTTTTCCGAGCTCTCGCCAGCTTTCCCTGGAGCCGCTTCCACGTTCTGCGCTTGAATAGCCTCCAGTACCTCGTCCGCTGATATCGCGTAAGCAGTCATGCGGTCAGGTTTTAACCACACGCGCATTGAATAGTCCTTCTCGCTAACGATCTCCGAATAGCCCACGCCGTCGATTCGTTTTAGTTCTTGCAAGACATTTATGTCGGCGAAGTTGTATATGAATTTCTCGTCGAGGTTAGGATCGGTGCTGACAATGTTGACGTACATCAACAGGCTGTTCACTTCCTTTTCGGTGATCACACCGTTCTTGATCACCTCCTCCGGCAGTTCATCCATGATTGTTGCCACACGGTTTTGAACAGCAACCGCAGCAAGATCAGGATCGGTACCCACAGTGAAGTTGACTTCAATGGCGACCGTGCCGTTGTTGCTCGCGACGGAGGACATGTGTGTCATACCCGGGACGCCATTGATCGCTTTCTCAAGGGGAACGGCAACCGTTTTCGCACAGACTTCGGCATTGGCTCCCGTGTATTTAGCCCTGACAGAAACCGAGGGTGGTATGATGTCAGGATACTGACTGATCGGGAGGGAAAAGAATGATAAGCCACCCAACAACACAATTAGCAGCGAGATGACGAGCGAAAGGACCGGGCGTTTAATGAAGATATCGAACATGATTGTTAATTACTTTCTAGTTGACTCTCGATGGCCTCTGTAAAAAGCCTTATCAGCGTCGACCATGCAGTCGGCGATCATTACTCCAGACGTGATCAGGTCAGAGCGTGATCATAGACAAACTGTCCATGTGCACAGGTTTGGGAATGATGAGCATACCGTCGCGGATATCCTGAATCCCTTCGAACACGATTTTTTCACCTGACTTCAAGCCGGACTCGACGATGTAGTACTGTGAGTAGCGTGTTCGTGGTACAAAGTGTCGCATGCGCACCTGATTCGCGGAGTCAACCACGAATACAAAATTTTTATCCTGGATTTCGAATGCAGCTTTCTGTGGAATCACAATTGCGTCATTGACAGTGTTCGAGAGCCTGATGCGCCCCGTAGCCCGGTGCTTTAGAATCGAGTTCGGATTGGGAAACCGCGCGCGGAACGAGATCGAACCTGTACTGGCCTGGAACTCTCCGCCCATCGTTTCAACACTTCCTTCGTGCGGATAGAGGCTGCCGTCGGCGAGCACCAGCGAAACCAGCGCGTTGGCCCGTTCTGTGTCGCTGACAGCTGTTTTTACATACTCAAGATATTCACCTTCCGATACATTAAAGTAGACGAAGACCTCGCTGATATCTGACACCGTTGTCAGCAACGTACCATGATCGATGAGGCTCCCTACTTTGAATGGTATACGATCGATGATACCGTCGTACGGCGCGCGTACACTGGTATAGGACAGGTGTAACTCGGCATTGGAGTTCGCCCAACGGGCTTGCTCAATACGCGCCTTGATAGCCTTCAATTTAGCCTCCGCTACACTGAGCTCGGTTTCGGAAATGACGCGCTTCTCTACCATCACCTTCAACCGATCAACCTCAAGTTGTGAGGCTTTCGCTTCGGCAATGGTACTTTCCAGGTTGGCGGTAGCCTCTGCGAGTTCCGCCCGGTATTCTTCGTCATTTATCTTGAAAAGCAACTGACCCTTCCTGACACGCTGCCCCTCGTCGACGTAGATGCGCTCGAGAAAACCCTGGACACGAGCTCGCAACTCAACGTTCTGCACAGCTTGAATATCCGCGACGTACTCGCGGTAGAGTTTGGTGTCTTTCTCTATGACATTTGTTACAGGGAGGACTTTTGGCGGTTCCGGATCGTCTTTTGTCGTTGTCTTGTCGTCACAGGCAACTACTAAAACAATCGCCGCCACTACCAGGTAATTTGTTAGTTGCATGATATCACTTCAGTATATAAAGATAGATTTGATACAAACAGCAAAATTTGCACCGATATCCGAAACGCGGAAGTGATTATTGTAATAATGACACCGCTTGCATAAAATATCCTAACGCGCATTTGAATGTACCTAAGTAAAGTAATTGCTATCACGTTTTTCACCATATTAGCGTATCATCTGAACCTATGGAATCATCTACTGCAGCTCGCTCCGAAAAAGAGACTACGCAATCCCCCATTACCGGGACTCTTGTTAGTGGAAGAATTACATCTGTTGACTTCTTTCGAGGAGCAACGATGTTTCTGCTTGTCGGCGAAAGCTCACGACTATATCACCTACTGAGTGAATCAGCTGAGTCTGGCGGTGGGCCCGTTGTTGCATATTTCGCCCGCATGTTCAGTCACCACCAATGGCATGGACTTCACTTCTGGGATCTCATTCAACCATTCTTCATGTTTATCGTCGGCGTAGCAATTCCTTTCGCAGTCGCCAACCGTCAGAAGAAGGGTGATTCCGATCAGACGATCTTCCGCCACGCGTTAAAGCGAGCCTTCCTGCTGTTGTTGTTCGGATGGTGGCTGTATTGTATGAGTGCAGGCTCGATCGTATGGCGTTTCCAAAACGTGTTAGCGCAACTCTCGGTAACCTACCTGGTTGCGTTTCTGATCATGCGACGCAGCATTTCGTTTCAATTGGTCTTTTCACTTGTCGTATTGTTGTTGACGGACCTCGCCTACCGTTTTTTTCCGGTTGAAGGTTTCAATCATCCCTGGACGCCGTACGAGAATCTGGGTGCGTGGGTAAACAACAAGATCGAGGGTGTAGAAAAGGCGAGCATTTGGGCTTCGCTTAACGCTATCCCGACCATTGCGCATACGGTGTGGGGTGTTATCTGTGGACTCGTGCTGATGAGTGATCGCTCAGCTGCTCGAAAAATCCAAATCCTGGTAATCGCCGGACTTGTCGCATTGGTTGCCGGATACGCGCTCGATTGGATGAGCATTACACCGATTATCAAGAAGATTGCTACGTCGTCGTTCGTGCTGGCGACGGGAGGATGGTCGATTCTCGCGCTTGTATTTTGCTATTGGCTGATCGATATAAAGAACAAGTTTCGAGATGGTTCGCAGTTCTTCATCATCGTCGGAATGAATTCGATTTTTATCTATCTGTTTATGCACGTCGGAACGGCCAAGATTATCCACGAAATATTTACTCCGTTCACCAAGCTCATTCTGGGGTGGGCAGGTGAGACCACGGTCGCCGCAGCTAATGGCGTATTGGTATGGGGTGCGATGTGGTATGTGTGCTATTGGTTGTATAAGAAGAGAATCTTTTTCAAGATCTAGATAGTCGACGATCCGCGGTCCACAGTCACGGTGTGTGCTTGGTGGGATAGAGATTTTTCGGTACTTTGACCGAGATTGGTAACAACTGCTCAGGGTGTTGCCGTGAGAAGGCAATAAACGCTTCCCGCTTTGGAAAGAATGCTACGTGATGATATCGAGTTGTTTCGGCTGATTGCATCGGGCGATGAGCACGCCTTTCGACAAATATTTGAATCATACAAACACCGGTTGGTCAGCTATCTGACCGCTTTCACCAAGTCCTCCGAGGAGGCCAAGGAGCTGACGCAGGAAGTATTCCTAAGCCTTTGGGTCAATCGCGCGAAGTTGTCGGATGCGGAGTCCCCGCGAAATTACCTGTTTACAATCGCGCGAAACAAGGCGTTCGATTTTCTCCGCAAGGTCTCCGCGGACGACAAGATGAGAGAAATGCTGCGGAGTAGAATTATTGAATCAGGGACGGCAGTGGAAGAGAACGATTATCCCACTGAGAGATCTCGGCGGCTTCAGGAGGCGATGAGTAGATTATCACGCCAACGGCTCGCTGTGTTTCAATTGAGTCGGGTCGAAGGCCTTACCCACGATCAAATTGCGGCCCGTTTGAGTATATCCAAGAATACGGTCAAGAATCATATTATCGCTTCTGTCAAGTTCATCAAGGACTATATCGCACATAACTGACCGGACTGTCGACCGTTGTCTGTGGACCTTCCGTTAACGACGGACCGTAGACCATTCAGCCATAAGGCCGTCCCTCCGGGACTAGGTGGAATTCTCCCTGCCGTTCGTTTCTACCATAAGGTCGCCCTTACAGGGCTTGGAAAGATGCGGCATTGGAGGAAAATTCTGTAATGAATAGATGACACAACGTAGCGCACGCAATGTGTTGTCGCTTTCGACCTCACATGATCCGCAGGTGTAACCGTATCGCAAAAGATCGTCCCTCCGGGACTAGTCAGAATTTTCCCTGCGGTTCGATTCTACCATAAGGTCGCCCTTACGGGGCTTGGAAAGACAGAGCATCGGAGGAGATGCGGCAATGTACAGAGGGCCGTATCAGTTCGGATGACTAGATGCGTGACGGGATCATCGTGTCGAAACGACCCATCTGAATTCAGAATCCGAACGTCGGTCTACCTGTTCGAGCCCCGTAGGGGCGGGCCTTATGGTAGAAAACGCAGGACGACAAGAGAACATTAGTCCCGGAGGGACGACCTTATGTCCGGTCCACGGTCGACAACCCACGGTGGACCATGGACCATTCGCAGATTTGATGTTAAAAAAAAAGCCGGCCCAGATTAGTCCTGTTTCAGTTAGTCGTTCGTCTTCCTGAATAAAACGACCAAATACAGACCCTAAGTTCAGTATGAAAGATCAAGATCGGATACGCTACCTGATCGACCGGTATGTCGCCGGTACGTGTACTCGGCGGGAACTGGATGAGTTGCTCGACGAAGTGCGTCGCCAACCCGAAGAATCCATGTTACAGGACCTGCTGCCAGATGTTGGTGGGTACGAAGACGTCGCCAGTGATGACGGGCCGGAGTGGGAAGACTTGCAACGACGCATCCGACGGGTGCGTCCTGCAACACGAACAGGCTGGTGGGCAGCGGCAGCTTGCTTCCTGGTACTGATCATCGCCTACGCCGGGTTCCGCTGGTGGGATGCGGGACACGAAGCAGAATACGCGCATCGTGTTGATTCGCCGGCGGCAGTAGAGAGTACAGTGGAAACAGGCGGGGAGGAACATCGGTTGCTCGTACTGCCAGATGGAAGCAAGGTTTGGCTGGGTTCAAATACGCGGATGGAGTTGGCGAAGGGTTTCAACACCAACACGCGCGAAGTGGCGCTCTTTGGTGAAGCCTTCTTCGACATATCCAAGGACGAACATCGACCGTTCGTTATTCAGACTGGAAGTATCCGGACGACAGTTCTTGGAACGGCTTTTAATATTCGCGCTTTCCCAGGGGAAGAAGAAGTAGTGGTTACGGTTGCGCGGGGAAAGGTGTCGGTGCAGGATGAAAACAAGAAACCGAGTACGCTTACAGCTAATCAACAGATTCGGCTGAACGTGGAAGCGGAAAAATCGGAGACGGTTCCTGTCGATGCCGCTGCGGTGACGGAATGGATTAAGGAGGACCTTGTCTTGCAAAAGGTGACATTGGCCGAAGTCCAGGGGATACTGGAGGAGCGGTACGGCGTCAGCATCGTCTTTGACGACCCCCGGTTGAAGCACTGCCGATTCACCGCGACATTTTTTAAGAACGCTGGCATTGACGAAGTGATGAGCGCCATTTGTATGGTGAATAATGCCACGTTTGAGCGAAGGGATGATGTCATAACCATTCTTGGAGATGGCTGTCCGGACGACATTCGGGAATAACCGATGATATCGCAATCACAAACCTAAATCATGACATATGAAAGGGAATAGCGGATTATCGCCGTAAAGGCTAAAAAGTAGGAACCCTGGCGGCAACCAGGGCTCCCGGAGTGTTTCAAATAATTGTTCTACTATTCAAAACCATGCTAAGGTATGCAAAATTCTACCTTTTTGGCGTGTATTCGCGTAAGCGTACGCGCAATTATTCCTTCGCTAAATCTGGCGTTTGTAATGAGAGTAAACTTATTCGCACTGTGCATCATCTTCAGCTCGAGTTCGCTGCTCTTTGCGACGAACGGACGGAGCCAGGACCTCGAATCAATTCGCGTGAATATTTCGATGGTTAACGGGTCCCTTAGTGATGTTCTCAGACAGATCGAGATGCAGAGTGATATCCGGTTCACCTATAAGGACCAGAAGATCGCAGACTATAAACTTGCGAAGGTGAAGCGAAACAACATCACCGTGAAAGCTTGCCTTGACTTTCTACTTCGCGGCACGAATCTCGAATACACACAGATCGGAAGCTATGTGGTACTAAAAGAGAATCTCTCGCGCAGTCAGACCGATGCAGACGATTTTCAAGAAGTTGTCATCACCGGAACAGTGACCGACAGCCGGGGGACGCCGCTGCCGGGGGCAAATGTCCTGATCAAAGGCACATCCCGTGGTACTGTGACCGACGTCGGGGGGAAATATTCGATTGCAGTGGAAGACCGGAACAGTGTTCTCGTATTTTCATTCATCGGCTATGAACGCCGGGAAGTCTCGCTGCAAGGAAGGTCTGTCGTCGACGTAAGCCTGGACGACGATATGCAGGGGCTTGAAGAGGTCATCGTAGTAGGTTACGGCACGCAAAAGAAAAGTGATCTGACCGGATCCATTTCAAGCGTGTCGCAGGATGAACTCACCGCTTTCCCCTCCGTCAACGCCTTGCAGGCCTTGCAAGGCAGAGCCGCAGGGGTTGCGATACAATCCACCAATGGCGATCCGGGCGGAGATTTCAGGGTCCGGATCAGGGGTGCATCCTCGATCAACGCAAGCAGTGATCCACTGTTTGTTGTCGATGGACTGGTCGGCGGGGTTCTTCCTCCGCCGGAGGATATCGCCTCTATCGAAGTGCTGAAGGACGCCTCTGCCAGCGCAATCTATGGATCGCGTGGTGCAAATGGCGTGGTGATGATTACTACTAAATCGGGCCGCTCAGGCGAGGTTCTTGTCAGCCTGAACAGTTCCTATTCGCTTCAGGAAGAGGTTGGAAGGCTTAAGCTGTTGAACGCGCGCCAATTCGCCGAGTATATAAATGAGGCTCGAAACACGGAATTTTTTGATTTGGATGCCATCACAATCGATACCGATTGGCAGGATCTTATTTTCCAACCCGGCAATACCCAGAATCACCAGCTGTCCGTTTCGGGTGGAAGTGACAAAGTACAGTACTATGTGTCTGGTGTCTTCTACGATCAGACAGGTGTCATCAAGACGTCTGCATTTCAGCGCTACTCCCTGACGACGAACTTGAAGTTCGATATCTCCGATCATGCGCGGCTCGCAGTGAACTCGACACTGCAGCTGTCGAAGCGCAATGGCGTGCCGACGCAATCCAGTGGAGGTGCGACGAATGCTGGTGTTGTCACCTCGGCACAACGGTTCGACCCCAATCAGGGCATTATCGGTGACGATGGTCTGTATTCGGTAAGCCGGGTGGGAATTGCAGCTTTTGAGAATCCCATGGCGCTGATCGACGGTCGCGAGGAAGAGAACTCCAACGAAAATATCCAGGTCAACATCAAAGGTGAGTTCGATCTGGCCCGGGGGCTTGTCTTTAATTCCACGTTTGGAACGACGCTGCGAAACAACCGCGCAGGGATTTTTAACAGTCGGATTACGAATGCCGGTCAGAACAGCAATGGGGAAGCTTCGATGGAGTTCGACCGGAACAGAAATTTCCTGACCGAGCAATACCTGCGTTATCAGATTGATGTTGATGATAAAAACAGCCTCGTCGCAACCGCAGGGTATTCGTATCAGAATTTCACAAGCGAGACGCTTGCAGCGTCAAACGCCGGCTTCATTTCGGATGCCTTTGGGTTCTGGAATCTCGGGGCTGGGACAAACGTCAAGATGCCCACCTCCGGCACGACAGCATCTGAGATTGCATCGTTTTATGGACGCCTGAATTACAATCACGGTGACCGCTACCTAATCACCGCGACAGCACGCTACGACGGCGCTTCCCAATTCAGCGAAGGCAACAAGTGGTCGTTCTTTCCGTCGGCAGCGTTTGCGTGGAATATCGCGAACGAGCGATTTTTCCCACAGGATATTTTCCTTTCGAACCTGAAATTCCGCGCGAGCTATGGATTGACAGGCAACCAGGCGATTGGTCCTTATACCTCCCTGGCGAGAATAAGTCCATCCTTCTTTGTCGTGAACGACGCGGTGGTTAATTCTGTCCGGCCATCTGCGATTGCGAACAAGGACCTCACGTGGGAAACCACGGCACAACTGAGCGCCGGGATCGACGTCGAATTGTTTAACGGCCGAGTGGGGTTAGCGATGGACTACTACAACAAGAAAACATCAGATCTGCTCTTCCGTGTTCCTATCCCCGCATTCTCGGGATACCAGGAACGTCTGGAGAATCTCGGGGAGATCCTGAACCGGGGTTTTGAGTTTCAGGTCTCATCCCGGAATTTTGTTGGGGACTTTAAGTGGAACTCAAGCTTTAACCTGACACTGAACCGCAACAAGGTGGTGTCACTACCCGGAGGCAGGGATATTATCAATTCCAGCGTACCGAGCTTCACGGGCAGTGTACAGAGTTCGATTCTGAGAGAGGGTTATCCGGTTGGAAGCTTTTATGGTTACGTCTATGAAGGCGTCTATCAGGTAGGAGATACATTCATACCCGGTGGCGCATTTGAAACCACACCTGGTGGTGAAAAATTTGCCGACTTGAACAAGGATGGCATACTCGACAGCGAAGATCGTATGGTGATCGGAGATCCCAACCCCGATGCCGTGTGGGGGTTGAACAACGATTTCTCGTACAAGGGATTTTCGCTGAACATATTCTTGCAGGCGAGTATGGGCGGCGATCTATTTAACCTCGTCACCATGGAATTGGACCGCCTCAGCGGGAACAGTAACGCGACTGTTGCAGCGCTGAACCGCTGGACGCCGGAAAACACACAGACAAATGTTCCAAAAGCTGCGGCGGGGCGAGTGCCAAGGGCATCTACACGTTTCGTGGAAGATGGCTCTTTCGTTCGGGTAAAGAATATCTCTCTCGGGTATGACTTTTCGTCAAACCTGCTTCAATCCCTGAAGATCAGAACGGCCAGGGTCTACATCAGCGGGCAGAACCTGCTCACCTTTACAAAGTACTCTGGTGTCGATCCGGAGGTTTCATATCGTTCAAGTGGTGCCGTTAACAGCAACATCAATCTGGGGCTGGACTACGGAAGCTATCCTTACACGACTTCCTATACGTTGGGCATCAATCTTGGATTTTAAACCATCAACATCATGAAGAAGATCATATTCATATTCACACTCCTGATTTCAGGTAGCGCCTATATCAGCTGTACCGATCTTGAAGAGGAGCCAAAAGGACTTCTGGCACCTGAATCGTTTTTCCAGTCGCCTGCAGATGTTGAGGCTGCGATAATGGGAGCCTATGCCGAATGGGTCACCAATGATATTGAAAAGTCATACTTCGTCGCGCTAATGTTGCGTAGTGATATGGTTGATATCGGAGACCTGAACACTCTCGCAGACCGGGTTGCCATCAATGAGTTCAACATGGATGCGAATAACGTCTTGGTCAGGGGTTCCTGGGAAAGACTTTATCAATGTATCTCTGCGGCGAACACTGCGATCAAGGCGGCTAATGAGATTTCTACAGATGAGGAGACCAGGAACCGGCTTGCCGCGAGTGGCAGATTTATTCGCGCATTCACGTATTTCCATCTGGTGCGCGCGTTCGGAGACATTCCGTATATGGACACGCCAGTCGAAAGCGCTGAAGTTCTCGATGCCATTCGGAGAACTCCGGAAGCGGAGGTCTATCAACACATCATCGACGATCTCATTTTCGCAAAGGAGCATCTTCCCGCGAGGAATGCTTCGAATATACGAAACCTGGGAACGCGAGGCGCAGCAGCTACTGTGCTGGCAGATGTATATCTGACACTCAAGCAATTCGATAAAGCCGCGACAGAGGCGAGATTTGTTATAAGTAATGCCGCGACCTTCGACTACCGTTTGGAGAATAACTATCAGGATCTGTTCAATGCCGATCTGGCTCCCACGCTGAAAGAACCCATTCTAACATACGAGTTGAAGAACACGCTGAGCTCAGGCGAGTATAATCCGATGGATGGCATGATCAATTTGACACGAATTCGGGATCACGGACCGCGAAGTCTGTCAGTGCTGGTGCCAACCCTGGAGGTTTACAACTCCTGGGATGCACGCGACTATCGCAGAAAGGTATCCTTCGAAGATACAGTGGTGATCAAGGGCGTGAAAACTGCTCTGGTCGATGCGCCCTACAGAACGCCCAAGCCACATATCGCCAAGTATTTCCGCTACCCGGGTCCTCAGGAGAAAGGCGATGACCGCGCAAGTGATCATCATTACCCACTCTATCGATATGCTGAAGTGTTGCTGATAGCTGCGGAAGCGATCGGGGAGTCGGAGGGGGCTACCGATGAGGCAATTGGCTACATCAACCAGATCAGAGAGCGGGCGCGGTTCAATGGAACGACAGTCACAAACTTCCCGGAAGACGTTGACGCCTCGATAGGAGACGATGAGTTCATCGCAATCGTAAGAGAGGAGCGCCGGCTCGAACTCGCGTTCGAGTTCAAACGCTGGTATGATATCAAACGCTGGGGTATACTCGAAGAGGTTTTCACTCAACCCGGGTCGTATGAACCGCGGAACGTGAATCCCCAGCGGGACTACCTATTCCCGATTCCGCAAGTCGAGCGGGAGGTAACAGGTTTTGAGCAAAATTTCGGATACTAATACATAGATTTGCGCACCTGCTGCGGAAAATTCTGCGGCAGGTGTTATCTAATATCATCAGACATGATTTATTCATTTTCGCAATTGCGTGTGCTTTCGAGGATTGCCGGAAGTCTTTGTTTCGTACTAGTCTTTTTATTTGCCAGCAGCGTGTCCGCGCAACCGACTGTCAACAAGCAGCACCCCAACGTTTTGTTTATCGCCGTCGACGACCTCAACGATTGGGTTGGAGCAATGAAGGGTCATCCTGATGTTAAGACGCCAAACCTCGACAAGCTGGCCGCACGCGGTGTGTTGTTCCAGAATGCACATTGCCAGGCACCTCTCTGCGGGCCGTCCCGTGCGTCGATCATGACAGGTCTCCGTCCGTCAACGACCGGGATATACGGGATGATAAACGATGATCTGATCAAGGCTGATAATCCGGCTACGCGTGATATTATTTTGTTGCCGGAGTACTTCAAACGCCACGGCTACCATGTGATGGGCGTTGGAAAGCTTTTTCACGAGCACGCGCCGGACGGTGTCCTCGATGAATCCGGCGGACGCGCGCGCGGCTTCGGACCCTTGCCGAACAAGCGCTTCAAGTGGGATGGCACAGCACCGGACGGCTATAGCAGAACCAATACCGACTGGGGTGCGTATCCGGATGCCGATTCACTGATGCCTGACTACCAGGCGGCGCAGTGGGCATGCGACCGACTGAAGAAGAAATATGATAAACCATTTTTTTTGGGCGTCGGATTTCTCCGTCCACATGTTCCACTGTACGTTCCGAAAAAGTGGTTCGACTTATACGATGTTTCGAAACTCACGTTACCACCGTACAGACCCGATGATCTCGATGATGTCCCCGAAGTGGCCTTGAAGATCAACGATCTTCCGATGATGCCTTCTACGGATTGGGCGATTAAGTCGGGCGAGTGGCCGAACATCGTCCACGGATACCTTGCTTCGATAAGCTTTGTGGACGAACAAGTTGGAAAACTGTTGATGGCTCTCGATGAGAGCGGACAAGCGGACAACACGATCATTGTGTTGTGGTCGGATCATGGGTATCGCATGGGCGAGAAAGGCACGTTTGCGAAGCACGCCTTGTGGGAAGAAGCGACCCGTATGCCGATGATGATCGCGGGGCCAGGTGTCCCTTCCGGGAAAGTCATCGAGGCACCGGTGGAATTGCTTTCGGTGTACCCGACTTTACTGGACCTGACCAACTTACCCCGGTATGAACGCAACGAAGGGAAGAGCCTGAAGGCGCTGATAGGTGGCCGCGACAAAGGTGCTAGCTACGTTGCGGTGACCACGTATGGAAGGTATAATCACTCTGTACGCACGAGTGAGTGGCGATATACACAATACGAGGACGGTAGCGAAGAACTGTACAACCACCGCGACGATCCGAACGAGTGGACGAACCTCGCGGGCGACAAGCGCTACCAGAAGACGCTCGTGCGGCTTCGCAAACATCTGCCCAAGGTTAACGTTCCCTGGACGCAGCATTCCGCGTACAACTTTCAGCCGTACTTCCGAGACCAGAAAGAGCGGCATTCGAAATAGTATGCGTTCCAGCCGTGTTACTCAGCCCGACCGTTGGCTTACACGCGGGATCTTGCTATATTGAGACCATTCCAGCGGCTACGCTGTAGATATCTGCCGGTCAACACGCCCTACGAGCGAGGAGGCTGTGGTTCACTTCACTTACTCATTCGGTCGGATACCCGGAAGTAATTCAACTTACGTATGATCTACATTACACAAATAGTCTATCTCAAGGAGGGACAGGAGACCACTTTTCATTTGTTTGAGAACGTTGTTATACCAGCGATGAACAAGTACAACGGTCGATTGCTGTTTCGCGTCAGGCCCGACTACGGCGCATTCATTGAGAGCAATATCGAGCGCCCATACGAAATACACCTGATCGAGTTCGCAAGCCAAAAGGATTTTGACGATTTCAGGAATGACGAAGAACGCCAGGAGTATCTGCATATGAAGCAGGAATCAATCCGTTCAGTGATGCTTATTCAAGGCACATTGATTGGTTGATTCCTGCGGTAATCTTTCTTGGGATCATGTCCGATAGGTTCCTTTCAGCCGCAGCGCATCACCTCGTTTCCGCTGGTGGCACGCCCGGAGCCTTGAACCCTTTTGTCTTCACAAGATTCTGAATTTCTTCAATCGCGCGTTCGAGCTGGACATCCTTGCCGTTCGCCGATGCTGTCAGATCCTCCGCCACTGGAATATCCGGGTCGACTCCATGGCCC
>JBIQJZ010000054.1:0-9878 GCA_044507115.1 Flammeovirgaceae bacterium
TGAACGAAACGACAACGGCGTTTCTACTGCAATAAAAGCCAAAGCGCAACGGAAGTTGGGAAAGGAAATTATTAAATTAAGGAAGGTGGAGTTAACAATCGAATGAGCTTCGATGGCAACAGGGCACTGTCTCTTAAATGCGGACGCAATATGCATCGAAAAACACCACTAACCTAAACTAAGCGATAATATCTCCGAAAATAATGACCGATGGCGCCTCGGACTTGTTAAGCAGCATTATAAGCGGATGAAAACAGAAAAGCACTAACTTGTTCGAACGCTAGTCCGGCCCCTGTTATGGATATCCTCTGGAAATATTTAAAGCCACACCGAGCACTTGTCGCGCTTTCGCTACTACTGGCTGCTGTGGCTCAGCTGCTAAACCTTCTCGATCCGGTAATCTTCGGAATGATCATTGACAAGTACGCCACAAATCGGGACAACCTGAACGAACCAGAACTGATAAGAGGGGTACTGTTCTGGCTGCTACTGGCCTTGGGCATTGCATTGCTAGCCAAATTCCTCAAAGCGGTTCAAGAATATACTACCCGTAAGACGGTGGCGCAGTTTGGAATGAATATTTTTAACGACGGACTAAAACAGACACTCCGACTGTCATTTCATGAGTTCGAAGAAAGCCGCAGTGGCACAACCCTCGCGATGCTGCAAAAGGTAAAGACAGATTCAGAACGATTTATTAATTCATTCATCAATGTCCTTTTCTCGTCGGCGGTTGGCGTTGGGTTTCTGATTTGGTACAGCTTCAGTAAAAACGGATTACTCATCCCTGTGTTTTTCGTGGGCATCGTCCTGCTTGGATCGCTGACGGGTCTAATGTCCAAAAAAATAAAGGGAGTACAGAGAGCTATCAATCGCCAGACAAACAAACAAGCCGGTGTCATCACCGAGAGTCTACGCAATATAGAGCTTGTCAAAAGTCTGGGCTTGACCTTCCCGGAGATCAGACGACTTCACCAACAGACGTTGACAATTTTCAACCTGGAAATGGAAAAGGCCAGAAAGATCACCTCACTCTCGTTTTTACAAGGCAGTCTGCTCAACTTACTGAAACAGTCGATTCTGTTTATATTGCTGTGGCTGATCTTTCGTGAAGTTCTCAGCACCGGGGAACTCATCGCCATGCAGTTCATTTCGACGGCTATCTTCACGCCCCTACAGGATCTGGGGAACATGATCATTCTATATCGCGAGGCCGACGCGTCGCTAAAGAGTTTTGACAAACTGATGAGCAAGGCAATTGAACAACGTCCGGAAAATTCTATTGAACTCGGGACGCTGGAACGTCTCCACTTTGACAAGGTTGTATTCAGACACAGAACAGCGGGATATAATGCCATCGATGAAATATCGTTTTCGATAGAGCGAGGAGAGACAATCGCGTTTGTCGGTCCATCCGGATCGGGCAAATCAACTCTCGTAAAGTTGCTGGTTGGTCTTTATATTCCCGTAAAAGGAAATATATACTTCAATGGAGTTAGCGCAACGGACATTCGCTACAACCCTTTGAGACGGCAAATAGGATTTGTGACGCAGGATACTCAGCTGTACTCCGGGTCCATCAGAGATAATTTGCTATTCGTGAACCCCTCAGCAACGGAAGCGGACATCTATGAGGCCTTGGAAAAGGCATCGGCCACGGGACTCGTTTCAAAGGCATCACACGGATTGGATACCATACTCGGTGAAAGTGGCATGAAACTTTCCGGTGGAGAAAAGCAGCGCCTTTCGATTGCTCGGGCTTTGCTTCGCAAACCTCAGTTGCTGATCTTCGACGAGGCGACTTCAGCTCTCGATTCCTTAACGGAAGAAGAGATCACGAAGACCATCCGGGGAATATCCACCGACCGGCACCAGATGACCATCCTCATTGCGCACAGACTATCCACCGTAATGCATGCAGACGTGATATACGTGCTCGAAAAAGGAAAAATCTCGGAAAAGGGAAATCACGAGGAACTGCTTGAACAAAAGGGTCTCTATTACTCCATGTGGCGTCAGCAGGTTGGCGAGAGAAGATAGGCCGACACAGCCTCCTGAACCGCTTGCAAAGAGCTATATCGCGGATGATAGTTCAAGAGTCTTATCGCCTTTGCAATGCTGCAATTCGGACTGTGCGCAATGTGATCCCAGGTTGCATCGGCATCTTGTTCGCTAACCGTCTCTTTCCATTTTTCCCATGGCAAAAATTTCAGGTTCGCGTCCTGACCAAACCATGCGGCCATCGCTTCTGCGTAACCTCTCAACGTAAGTGCCTGATCAGAGACGACATGAAAGCTCTCACCTATCGCCCGATCCCGGTTGGTCAGGGCCTGGACAAATGAATGTGCCACATCATCTGCATGAACGTGGTGAACTGTTTCCATGCCGAGATTTGGAAGTGCGAGTTCCTGTCCGCGGGATAGCTTTCTAAAAACCTCGGGATTGAAGTTGCCTGCAGGATTGAGTGGGACCCAGCCGGGCCCAACGATGTGCCCCGGGTGTAACAGCGTAGCGGGAAATCCGACATCGCGATGTGCCGATAGCAAGTATTCTTCACATGCTGCTTTCTTAATGCCGTATTCACCAAAAGGTCGACGCGGATGCGTTTCATTCGTTGGAACTTGCTCACTATGTCCATGCACCCAGATCGTCCCGCAGCACAAATAGTGTTCGACACTACCATGAAGCGCATCAACCATATCTTTGGCTTCCTGCGGGGTAAAACAGATCATGTCAATAACGGCATCAGGCTTCCGCTGGCGGATTTGCTCTCCAAATGAGAGATGGGTGTCCGATTCGTTGCGGTCAATCACCACCTGCTCAACTTCGCTCCATGCGGGATGGGACTGGTATGGAGTCCGCTTCTGACGACTGACTGATATCACCTCGTGCCCAGCCACCACTAACCGGGGGACAAGAAAAGTACCGACATGGCCGGTGCCTCCGATAACGACAATGCGCATAGATTGAAAATAGTCGCGAAAAGTACGATTTTATTGGAACTTCTAGAACTCTACGATAAAACCAATCGAAGGCAAGATTGTCCCATCATCATCCTTCAATATTCGCGGTATGGCGTTTGATCCACTTGGGTTCACAGGTTCTCCGTCAGTAGTGGCAAAATCAGTGTTATCAGCATTTCGTTCAAATGTGTAACTGAGCGAGCCGGTTGACTTGGAGTTGGTGACATTCTGAATGTCGAGAAAAACGTCTATCGTCAATTTGCGAAAGTTCCACTTCTTGTCTATCCGGAAGTCGAGTTGCTTGAATGACCTAAGGCGTTGTGAATTAATCAAAGCATAGTCAAGTACGCCTTCACCGATGCTGAGGTAGTTAAGTCGCGAGGCCTCCAGATCAAACGGTGTATAAGGTGACGCTCCCGCATACCTGAATTTGAGGCCCAACTCCCAGTCCTTCTTAAATTTGCGACCATAAATTGCAGAAAATAAACTGCGGTTGTCCCAGGCCGCTGGTCTATACACTTCATCGGTTCCGGTGAATGCACTTTTGAAAAGAGTGTACGAGACGGTGAAGAACGAGTTGCGCGTTAGCTTTTGTTGGGCAAACAGTTCGATACCGTAAGCCCTTCCCTTGCCCTCACTTTCAACCGGCTCGGCACCGATCTGCCCGAACTCCACACCCGCATTAGCTATCGAAATGCCATTGCGCAACGATAGCGGGTAGTGGTCGTACTGTTTGTAAAATCCCTCCACGGTGAATCGCAAGGATGGTGAAGGAAGAAACTCTACACCGGCGACGTAATGGGTTGAACCAATGTAGGCAGCATTTTCGTTGACGAAGGTATTACCCTCCCGATAACCCAGTGTCGAATAGACTGGCAGCTTGTAGTATCGCCCAGCTGAGGCATTTGCTCTCCAACGCTCATCGATTGCATAGGACAGCGCAATACGGGGCGACATGGTCTTCATCGGGTTTGACCCTTCATGCAGGAAGGAATTTACGTCGGAGCGGATCCCCCCGCTGATCTGAAAGGATTCAAACGTCTTCGACAGCTGGGCGAAGATGCCAGCTTTGAAAAAGTCAAGATCTGAATCGTACTCATACAACAGTGCTGGCTGAATCACTGCTCCGCCATTATCAATAAGTTCCTTTCGAATGATGTTGTATACGTCATTCGCAAACTGAACGTATTGACCGACTACCCCGATGCTGTATTTAACGCTTCCTTTCGTCCTAGTAAGGTCGAGACGGATCTTATTCTCCGCTTCAACCGATCTGACCCTCAGCGTTCGCTGCGATTCCACCGGACGAGTTCCGTCTTCGAACTTGTCCAGGCGATTGTCCAGAACATTTCGGCTGAGGGACAAATTCAAAAATCCTCGATCGACGAGGTGCCTGAGCGAAGCCCCCACGGTATAGCTATCCTGATTGATCAGAGGGTTAGACCGGATCACGTAAATATTCTCGGCGGTCGCCTTCTCCGGTATTGCAAACGAGAAGCGGTCAATTGCGCCCACCCCGAGCGTTGACAACGTTGTGCGCGAGTTTAGCTTATGCGTGATCTTGTATTGGAAATCCCAATAGTTAGGGCGAATCGGCAAGTCAATGAGTTCGAAGAGCAATTCAAGATAAGACCTTCGTGCTGAAGCCAAGAAAGTGGCGTTTTTTCCCAATGGGCCGTCGAACGTTGCTGCAAGCTCTGTTGCACTGAGACGTACGTTACCCTGAAGACGTTCCGGGTTGCCGTCTTTCTGTTTGAATTGAAATACCGACGATAGTACATTGTCATACCGAGAGTCAAACGCGCTGGTACTAAGCGTGACATCCTCGATAAACGACACATTCAATATTCCCTGTGGTCCACCCGAACTGCCCTGAGTAGAAAAATGATTGATTACCGGTATCTCAATACCATCCAGATAATAGACATTCTCATTCGGCGCCCCGCCGCGAATAACAATATCATTTCGAAAACTTGCGGTAGCTGTCGCACCCCCGACACCCGGTAAGGCCTGAATCACCCTGGAAATATCAAAGTTTCCCCCCGGGTTGCTTTTGATCTCCTCCGTGGTCAGTCGCTGGATGGATAGCGGCGTTTCAATCGTCGCGGCGTCGGCCGTGACTCTTCCCTCTACCACAATTTCATCCAGAGTAGTCTGTTCTTCCTCGAGTTCAAAATTTATCGTGTTGACGTTGCCTGAGGTAAGAAGAACATTAAACTTTGTCTGTCCTTTGTATCCAACAAAGGTGGCCGTGATGTTATAGCTCCCCGGACTTGCATTTAGTTTAAAAACACCATCGGGATCGGTGGAAGCACCGACAGGAGGCGTGGTATTCTCCAGGACTATGTTCACCCCTGGCAACAGCTCCTGGGTGGACTTGTCTCTTACTGTACCGGTAAGGACTGCCGTCTGCGCCGCGCATGTCACAACAGCACTAGCGATTATGAAGACCGTGAAAAACAGTTGCCTCATTTTGGACGGGCAGATAGAAAAGATCAGGACACGACGTAATATTATACAATTTCACTCCAGAAAATCCTTTTGATCGAATTACTTTTGGTAAATCCCAAAGCGGCCGTGGTAAGAACTTCAAATTTGGGAACTTAAGCTATTGGCAACCTAAATAACTAAATATGAGAAAACTGATTATGTGGAACGTCATCACCCTCGACGGCTACTTTGAAGGCGAAAAGAGCTGGGATCTCTCCTTCCACAATACCATTTGGGGACCGGAACTTGAAAAATTGAGCCTCGATCAGCTGTATTCTGCAGACTACCTCGTCTTCGGCAGACTAACCTATGAGGGAATGGCGGCCTATTGGAAGACCGCAGAAGGTGAACAGGCAGAAATTGCCAGGCTGATGAATAGCATTCCGAAACTTGTTTTTTCAAGGACATTAAAAGATGTTGACTGGAACAATTCCACGCTGATCAATGATAATGCATCCGCGGAGATCTCCAGACTAAAAGCTCAGAACGGCAAGAACATGTATGTATTCGGCAGTGCGGATCTTTCCGCGACCTTTATCAACGATGACCTCTTTGACGAATATCGAATTGGAATTGCGCCGGTCATCCTCGGAAACGGTAGGCCTCTATTTAGACAAGGAACATCTTCAAGAAATCTATCCGTTGTCGCGACACAAAAGCTTTCGACCGGCGGTGCCGTGCTGACGTTTGCAAAAACGTCATGAAAACACGCCCCTAAGAAACGCAAGCCCCTCCGCCGCCAACGAATCCGGGCTATCGGCCAAGGGGCGCCAGATGCTTGCAGCACGTGCCAGTTCCGCGGAAGGTGCACCGAACGTTTCTATGACAATGGCGCCACGATATCCTATTTCGATCAGCGCCTCATGTATTCCAACCCAGTCCAAATGGCCCGTTCCCGGCGTGCCGCGGTCGCATTCATTACCCTGCAGATGACAGAGGAGCTTACCCACTCTTCGGATCGCGCCGGGGATACTCTTCTCTTCAATATTGCAATGGAATGTATCCAGCGAGATACGAATATTCGGGCTGTCCACCTCGGTGACGAGGGAAACTGCCTGTTCGGCAGTATTCACCATGTCGGTTTCAAACCGGTTCAAAGGTTCGACGCCGACAACAACACCGCAATCACCGGCGATCTTACCCACTTCTCTCAGGCTTTCAATGCACCATGCTCGCTCTTGCATCTTTTGATCGTCAGACACCAAGCGAGTTTTACCTACAGCCGAGTACACCGGTCCCGTAAAAATGGGGCTGCCCATTCGTTCAGCGATGCCGATACAATCCACAATGTATTGCAAGCCTTGTTTTCTGATCCGGGCATCGTCACTTGAAATATCGCGGTCGGGCCCAAAAGCACCGCTGATAGTCAGCTCAATCCCAGCGTCTTGTGCTATACTCCGCAGCGCATCCCAGTCGATCAGATTCTGGTCTTCCACAGCGACCTCCAGGATATCGTAACCCATTTCTTTAACCCTTTGTACCAGGCCAAAATGTTCAACTGAAAACGGCGAAACCCAAATAAACGTGCTTGCTCCAAATTTCATTATGGAATTGTGTTGAATTACGTGATGTTTTTCGGGACTTATCCGCTTGTCCCTGTCGTTATCGTCCAATGTAACGACAGAGACAGCGGCGCTGTGTCGTAGACTACTCTACATTTAACTTTCCCTCTCATTATTCAAAATCGGGGATCTGTATTCGCTTTCCATTATTCATCGCAGATTCATGAGCACAGATTCCTGCACAGGTGTAATTCGCTGCCACATCCGCATCGACTGCAGATCTCCGGTTTTCAACGATCGCCGCAACAAACTCCTGGACCAGGTGCGGATGAGACCCGCCGTGTCCTGCACCCTGTAGAAACGAGACGTGGTTTGGATCATCGATCTTTTCCCGCTTCGTAAAGCTTGCAATTTCATCGATGAGCAGTTCATCGGTATCCGGAACATCAATACGACGCGCGTTCTCGCCACCGTCGAACACAACATGCTTTTCATCCTGAAGCTGCTCCCACTCAAACGACATCTTCGTACCGTAAACGTCGTAACTCTCGCGATACTGCCGAACGACGTCAAACAAAGAGCGCGTCGCTTCGGCAACCACATCCGAGTTCTTCAAGGTAAACGTGGCCGTCTCCACAGCAAACGGAGAGCCATATCTCCTGGCCAGATCCTCGCTCAGTCTTCCGGAACCATGGCAAACAACAGATTCCGCTTTCGTATTGTTAATCCGTAGCAATGGTGAAATTGCGTGCGTGCCATTTAACATGGGTGGAAATCCCTTCCAGTATTCTGCCCATCCTTCCATACTCATATCCTGTATATGAGATCCTCTGACAAACTGAATACGGCCCAGTTTACCACTCTCGGCGAGCTTCAATCCATATAAAAACTCCCGCGTGTACAGAGCTGTTTCCATCATCATATACACTTTATTTACTCTTGTACGCGCTTCCACAATAGCTTTACAATCATCAACCGTCATAGCCATAGGAATTGTGCATGCCGTATGCTTGTTAGCATTGAGCGACGCCAGAGTCATTCGTGCGTGCTCAGGAACGGGTGTCACAATATGGATTGCATCTACGTCCTCCCGCTTCGGCACATCGTCAAAATTGGTAAAGCATAGATCCTTCGAAAGGTTGTACTTTCCTGCAAGTTCGTCCAGGGTATTTTGATTCCGGGTACAGATACCCACAGCCTTGATATTAGGGTGACGCAGGTAAATGGGGATGAACTCCTTTCCAAAACCCATTCCAACAATAACTACTGTGATTTTCTTTTGATCCATCGTTCTTCCATTATTAGTTTAACGAATATTGACGCTAAGTGATTACTCCACAGATGACGATTACTTCTTGTGTGCAGTCCAGGCCACAGCGTTGCGCAAGATTCGCTGATAGGCAGGCAACTCATGGGATTCTCCGTCATGGCCTAAGGCAATACCTGCAATCCGTCCTTTGCTACGTGTAACCACAAATACGGACGGATAAGTTGTCGCGTCTGCTGAAGTACCCGTTGCGAGAACAGTAATACCAGGACCAGTCGGGTCCGCATTAAAGTAATACAATTCGTCCTTCAATGTAAAGTTCGAAGGAACCCCTTCCATGATCGCGTGATCCGGGCGTGTGACCGTGACGTTGAACTCGCCATAGCGCGCATGATTCCGTGAACCGCCACTCACGAGTTGATTATTGTATTCCGGCCAATCGCTCCAGTTATACCACAGCGCAGCGTGTCCCAGCAACAATCCTTTTCCGGCATCGACAAAATCAAAGATCGCCTTTCGAACGGCCGGATCCCGGATAGGTTGGTTATTAACGAGATATAGCACATCGGTATTCACCAGGTAGTCATCAATTGAGTCGGTGTCATTAGTGTATCGGACTTGAGCCAATCCTTCATTTCTCAGCGTTTCCGCGTCAGCATTCCGATACCAACGATTGAAATCATGCGAAGATCCGCCACCAACAATCAGAACCTGTATGGGCGAATTACCAGCTTTTTTACTCGTACCAGTCGTCTGACAACCTTGGATAAGCACAAGAAAAAGCATGATTAGTGCTGCCGACACCCGGCTATCGATATGCATATAAGATCTGTTAATCATCTGATGACGTGCTCTAAGTTTTTCTCACCTGGAAGCCTTCGAACCTTCCACTACCTTTAGTACACCGTTCATGCCCCTCCAATGTCCGGGGAAGGTGCAGACATAGGGATAGTCTCCCGGTGAAGAAGGGGCAACGAATTCCAGTACGACTGACTCGCCCGTTCCGACCAACTTTGTCGCATGGAGTACCTCAGGCATCTGTGGAACATAGTGTTTCTCCGCTCCTTTTGGGTCTCGCGCCATAACGTCGGCTGCTGCACCGACTTTCTCCAGTGTGCCGGGCCGGATGATCACCAGGTTGTGCTGCATGCCATCGGGATTATCCAGCACAAGGATCACCTTTTGACCCGCAGCTACCGTAATCTCCTTCTTATCAAACTGCATGATATCTTTCACCACCTTGATGTTGATGGTGACGCTTTCACCCGTCTGAGCTGCCCCGCGCTCTGTGTTTAAACGCGCGCGGGTTTCATGATCGGGTCTGCTCAATTCCAACGAAGCGTTCTGAAAATTTCCTTGAAAGCGAAACTCTCCTTCGTTGTTACTGATCCTATTTTCATCCTTTACATCGCGACCCGTGCGCAAGCCATAACTCAAAGCACTCATAAACAGTGAAGGGGCTTTGGCTTTGCCTACAAGTTTGCCGTCGACGAGAATATTCATCTCGCCATTGGCGGAAAGTCGCGCAACGAGTTCGAATCGTTTCGGCAACCTCCCTGTGGATTGCGCTGTATATGTCTTGCCTGATTGTCGGACAACGAAGTTGATCTTCCCGTCTTGAATAAAGACGCCGTATCCATCCTCCTTCCCTCCATG